>JAEEOO010000014.1 GCA_016284315.1 Lachnospiraceae bacterium
AAGTGCAACTTCCGCGTTTTTATATTTTCCAAGTAATGCTCCGGCGAAATAATAGGAGCCTCTTATCTTTTTAATGCTGTCGATATCAAGTAACGTGGTGGAAATGGTCGATCCGTTGATACGAACCGTATGTCTGTCTACCTTTTCCACGTATGCACCGATGCTTCTTAACGCATCGAGCATTACGTTCGTATCCCTAAGGTCGGGAACATTTTCTATTTCAACAGTCTCATCGGCGAGAAGTGAAGCTGCAAGAATACCCAGAGCCGCATTTTTGGCTCCTCCGATCTCCACTTCGCCCACAAGGGGATTCCCACCCTTGATCGCGTACTGATTCATTATTGTATTACCACCTAATCTATGTTGTTTGCCGCTTTTGGTACGACAGGAAAGAAGTCTTTTTTACATGCGACATCGGTGTCTCATTCGCTCCGAAACCCGATATCATAAAGTTTATAACACAAAACGCCGTTGATGTAAAGATTACATAAATCAGCAATCTGTTTACACAGATTGCTGATCTAAATGCAAGCTTTATCTCGACACCGCATTCAGCGGGTTGATCGGCGAGCAGCACTGTCTCATCTCGAAGTGGAGGTGAGGTCCGGTTGAAGCACCGGTATTACCGCTGAGCCCGATCTTCTGTCCCTGTGAGACACTCTGCCCCTTGCCGACAAGAACACGGCTTAAGTGAGCATATCTGGTCTGTCTTCCGTCGGGATGGTTGATGAATACGCAATAACCGTAACTACTCATCCAGCCTGCGTAAGTAACCGTACCACCACAGGAAGCAAAGATCGTGGTACCTGTACGGCAGCCCCAGTCGATGGCACCGTGATAAGCGGTCATGCCTCGGAAAAGAACTGTCCTGCTTCCGAATCCACTGGTTATGACACCGCCCGAAAGAGGTTTGATATAAGTAGGCGGGATCTTGGTACCCTTCTCTACGATCTTGGGTATTGCTTCGGCCACAACCTCCTCCATCACAACCTCGGTGGAGATGGCTTTGGTGTTTTCATATACCGTCTTCATGACTGCCTTTCGGTAGCCTGAAGAAGGATCCTGCAAAGTAACCTGCTTGGTTGAATACCAGCTGTCGTTGTACTTGTATTCGATAGGAGCCTCGTATGAGCCTTCATAGTACTTAAGTTCCTCGTAACGCACGGAAAGTTCGGGCTGAGGCACGGTTACTGTGATCTCATCACCTATTCGGATGATGGAATTAACGTTCTTTATATCCTCGTTTAACTCAATGATCTCGTCTATGGAAATGCCTGTCTTGTTGGCGATACCTGACAAAGTATCTCCGGCAACGACTTCATAAATGGTCTTTTGTTCTTTGTCCTTGGTAACCTCGTCGATGGCCTGTGATGTAGGTGTGACCTGCCTTGAGGGAAGATATGCCTGCACCACTTCCACATTATTGACAAAAGAAACCGTATCTACACTGTCAACATCCTTGTAATCGTCTAAATTGACTTCAACTTCGGGTGCGGCGTTATCTACGATCTCATCAAAAACTCCGTAAAATCCGCTGTTTGAAAGAAAGTCAGAGGCGTAATGGGGCTTGTCTGTTCCGTCATCTGCTTGTTCATTTCGCTCGATCTTTGGTACCAGAACGGGGATCTCACGCTCAGGGTCTGACTGAAGGGAAATATCAAATGTGCCTTCGGGAACATACTTGTTAACGGAAGCGTTCAGGATGGAAATCACATCGTCGGTATTACCCACATTTACCATATACTCGTCGATCTTGACGGTATAGGAACGCTTAAGGGTTTCCTTGATGGAATTCTCATAAACCTCTACGATCCTTCCGATCATCTCTTCCTCATCGTCTGTACTGCCGCGGAGCACTTCCTTGCCGACAAGGTCGGAAACCGCCTCGATTAAGACTATGGAGTTTGAATCACCCACAACCCTTCGTCTGGCCGCAGACATAAGACGATCCGCCTGCTGTGCGTCGTCTACCTTGCCTATCTCTGTTCCGTTGATATAAAGCGTGAAAATATTGTTGCCGACACTCTTCACAGGCTGAAAAGAGGGCAAAAAGAAGGCTGCGAGAAAAACAGCCAGATAACATATACGTAATGCCGCAATACGGCACTTCTTGTGATATCTCGAAAT
>JAEEOO010000015.1 GCA_016284315.1 Lachnospiraceae bacterium
GAACAGCCCGTAGCTGCACAGTCTGCTGTGACAAGCAAGGGCGATAAGAAATTATTTGTTGCCGGTATCATCATAGGTGCACTGGTCATGGCCATAGTAATGGTCATGGTTGTCCTTGGGATAACCAGAAAATATACAAGAAAGTATATCGAAGAAGGCACATATATTTCGGGAAGTGATTCGGTTCTCGACGAAGCAACTGTTTTAAAGATCGAAGAGCTCCAGTCACTCATCGAGGATAAATCAATTTACGATATCGACAGAAGCGAGCTTCAGAAGGGCCTCATCGACGGATTCCTTGAAGGAACCGGAGACAAATATGCTCAGTACTATACTCAGGAAGAGATTCAGGAGCAGATGACCAGTTACAGCGGAAAGTTCTACGGAATCGGCGTGGTCATGGGACCTGATGACAACAAGAATGTTTACATTCACAAGGTATATGCTGATTCTCCTGCTGAAAGAGCAGGATTCCGTGAGGGAGATATCATCACCAAGGTTGAGGATCAGGACGTGACCGGTCTTTCTCTTGATGAGATCGTAGCAATGGTCCGCGGAGAAAAAGGTACCGCTGTTAATGTAACCGTATATCGTCAGTCAGACGGTCAGGAATATGTCCTTACTCCCATTAGAGATGAGATCAAGCAGATCGTTATTGAATATGAAATGCTTGAAGACACCATTGGTTATATCCACATTGAAGAGTGGTATGACACAACTGCAGAACAGTTTGAAGCTGCAAAGAAGGATCTTGAGAAGCAGGGAATGAAGAAAGGCCTTATCATTGACCTTAGATCAAATACCGGCGGACTGGTGGATGCATGTGTTGATGTTCTTGATGTTTGCTTACCCGAATCACCTGTTGTTTACATTGAAAACAACGAAGGCAGAAGAATAAGCTATAACGCAGATGATCCCGAAGAGATCAAGATCCCTATCGTTATCCTAACCAATGGATATACCGCGAGTGCGTCTGAGATCTTTACCGGTGCTATGAGAGATTACGGAAGAGCTGTTACTCTCGGAACCAAGACCTACGGAAAGGGTGTTGTTCAGTCATTCTTTTATCTGTATGATGACTCTGCCGTTAAATTTACTACTGAACAGTATTTCACACCCAATGGAACCGCACTTGACGGAAACGGTATCGAACCGGATATTTTGGTTGAACTTGACAGCGAGGCTTACTACGACAAGGAAAATCCCGTAGATAACCAGCTGGAGGAAGCAAAAAAATATATTAATGAGAATTATTAAGGGGTATGCATGAAATTATTTGAACTTCTCGAGGTGTTTGATGGAAACACCGCTATCACTGTCAACTGCGACGATGAGAATCCTTTTTATGAGCAGAGTGCCAAGGAGATCACAAAGGATCCTGATTTTAAAACCATCAGGAACAGACAGGTGCTTTCATTTGGAGTGGAACTCAGCGAGACGGATGATGAATCACCCGTGCTTTATATTGACCTTTAATGTTAAACGAAGTCCTTTGGGACTTCGTTTTTTCTTTAATTGGAAAATGTTGCACTCAGATTTAGCAATGAACGCGTAGTGATAGCTATATTTGAGTGATAATATGGATGGTGAGGTATTGGCACCTTGGATAGGCATCGAGTTTTAAGGTTTTACGAGGTTTTAAATGGTACTGGAAGAAACTAAAGGTTGTTACATTGGGGAAATCACAGGGGAGGTTTCGTTATTCGTCAGTCAGGGCGAAAAATCAGCTCTGTTCAAAACAGTGGTCATCGAAGGAGAGGGCGAGACAGTAGATATCGAGCCCATCGTTTACAAAGATAAGGTTGTGCTCTTTGACACAAAGGGACTCAGTCTTCGACTTGAGGGAAGACATAATAACAGAATGGTAGAGTTCCCGGTTCAGAGTATTTCAAAGGTGGTGCTTGAAAACGGCACCGCAGTTCATCGCTTAAGATCGGGACTCCTTGGTAATTACAAGAATTTCAGAGAGTTTAAGCGTTTCAGTCTCGGAGATACGGGAGCTATCAGGATAAATGTGAATGATATGCCGGTCAAGTGTATTGTTCATGATATTTCATATAGGGGAATGTGTGTTGGCATTAAGGGGCACAATTCCATTTCAATCCAGAAGGTTTTAAATCTTACTTTTGATCACAAAAGACAGCGTGTTGTTACTCATGTAAACGCTCAGGGAATTGTTGTAAGAAGCAGTTATGATTCCGACAGAGATGAGACGCTCTACGGAATTAAACTTGAGCGGGAGAATCCTGCTGTTACCCAGGTGGTCAATGATGTGCAGCGTGAAGAACTAATTAAGCTCAGGCATGCCAGATAAGAGAAGAATGGGTTACAGGTCTGAAGGGCACAAATATTACAGGTGATAGGTATGGACAAAGAATTAATACAGAAAAAGGCAAAAAAGCAGATCATGGTTCTTCTCATTGTCAGAATATGTCTTTGGGCTGTTGCTCTTGGCTTTACAGTTAATTGGATGGTTTATTCCTTTAAATTATACAATGACGGAATAGTTCTGCCTGAGGAATATTCTCCTCTTTTAAGGCCTGTACTCTATAGAGGCATACTCGTTGCTGTGGCGGCTATAGCAATAAGCTTTGCGCTTCACGGTTTGGCAAATAAGATCAAAAAGAATGCGGGAATGAATTTCTGATATTCTTTTTGGAATATGCGTGATATACAAATGGATTTGATCAGAATTAACGACAGAATAAGCTATATAGAAACCACGGCTGATCCTCTGTGCGCCGATATCGGAATAATAAAGGCAGGAGATGAGACGTGGCTTTTTGATGTGGGAAACGGGGAGAAAAACGTTGCCGACTTAAAAGACGATTACAATATCGTCTTGTCCCATTTCCATGCAGACCATGTGGGCAACCTTGATAAGGTTTCTGCCAAATCCTTATATGTTTCCAATGAGACTTTTAAACATGTTGGCAGAGGAACCATCGTCAGGGAAGATGTAACCGTTGGAGATATACATATTTTCCCGCTTCCATCCAGTCATGTAAAAGGCGGGTTGGGACTTGAAGTGGATGAAACCTATGCCTTTGTTGGTGATGGGCTATATTCAAAGGTAAAGGACGGATTTTATATCTACAATTCCCAGATGGTTAAAGAAGAGATAGATGTTCTTGAAAAGCTTAAAGCTCCCTTCCTTCTTGTAAGCCATTTAAAGGGCTTGGTCAGGGAAAAGGCAGACGCTATAGAGGAACTGAAAAAGATTTACAGTTTCAGGGATAAGAACTCTTCGGAGATACGTATTCCGATGGTTTAAGAAGCTGATAACCAATGGTTTTGCTTTCTTATTAGGGAGGTATGGGTATGAGTATCAACAAAGTTGGAACAATGTCATTTATAGCTCTGGGACTTGGCTTTGTGCTGAGCATTGCAGTACCCCTTGCGCTGGCACTTGTCTGGAAGTTTAAGAAAAAGGAGAGGTTTACCACTGTCCTTATCGGCGCAGCGACATTTCTTTTGTTTGCGATCATATTGGAGAAGCCGATTCAGAATGTGCTGATAATTCCTTCCGCATTTGGCCTCCCGGAGCACGCGCTTTCAAAGTTTGTCAGTGCAAGACCTGTTCTTTGGGGAATCTTGGTGGGATTTTTCCCGGGACTGTTCGAAGAAACCGGTAGATTTGTTGCGTTTAAGACAATTCTTAGAAAGCGTACAAACAGAGAGACGGGCGTGTCCCACGGAATCGGTCATGGCGGTTTTGAAGTTGTTTTTATTCTGGGAGTTACTTTCATAGAATACATTATTTACGGGGTAATGATTAATACCGGCCTTATAGATACTGTTATTTCACAGGTATCGGCACAGGCACCCGGACAGCTTGCAACTGTATATGAGCAGTTAAACGGTATTGCGGCTTTTGGATTCGTAGAGCTGGGCCTTATGATATTCGAAAGAATATTTGCTGTGCTTTATCATGTCGGTGCATCAATGCTCGTTTTCTATGCTGCTAGGGACAAGGATAAACTATGGTTATATCCATTGGCTATTATTGTTCATACAATACTTGACGGATTTTTGGGACTTCAGATGGCGGGAGTATTCACCGTTTCCACAGCAGTGACAGAGGGAGTTGTAGTTATATGCGGCCTTGCCGTATTCCTTTGTGCATACTTCCTGTTCTATAAAAAAGACAGGAATCGAAGTGTGTAATTCTAATGTGACTGGGTCCTCGGCTAGCGTTAGCTATGGCGAGGTCTTTAATGGGGGGACGCACCCTTTGCCACACTTTTTAATGTACACGTATAATAATTATTTCTCTAAGGCCTTATAAGTAAATGCTGCGATTGTTGCACCAACAAGAGGTCCTACGATAAATACCCAAACAACTGAAAGTGGCTCGAGGTTTCCGTTGATTGCTGCTACAAGTGCGGGTCCAAAGCTACGAGCAGGGTTGACGCTGGTACCGGTAAGACCTATTCCGAGGATATGTACAACAGTAAGTGTAAGTCCGATAACAAGGCCTCCGAATGAACCATGCTTAGCCTTGGAAGAAGTAACTCCAAGGATAGCCATTACGAAAATGAATGTAAGAACGATTTCAACAATAAGTCCTGCCACAACATTTCCGTTAACTCCGCCAAGTCCGTTGGTTCCGTATCCACCGGTCATATCCGTTACTTTACCAAGATCAAATATAAGTGCAAGAAGTCCGGATCCTGCAAATGCTCCACAGCACTGAGCCACCAAATAAAGGAAAAATTCTTTAACGCTCATTCCGCCGCTGATAAGAACACCAAGTGATACGGCGGGGTTAATGTGACAACCCGAAATGTTTCCGATGCTGTAAGCCATAGCAACGATGGTAAGTCCAAATGCCAAAGCTGTAAGGATGTATCCACATCCGCTTCCGGAATCGCAGCCAACCAGCATTGCGGTTCCGCATCCCAGTACAACAAGTGTCATTGTTCCGATGAATTCTGCACAAAATTTCTTCATTTCTAAACCCTCTCTATAAATAATCTAGGCTGATAACAAGCCCAAGACAATTATACCACTTCAATCACCAATGGATAGTATTTTTAACAATATTTTATTCTTCATAATCTTAAAGGGGTGAGTCCCCTTGTCACATTTTTTTTGATATAGTATTCTGAAATAGTCGTTAATCGTTTGATTTATTAATTGATTTCAAAATAGGATTGAACAATGGAATTTAAACTTCATTCGGAATATAAGCCTACAGGCGATCAGCCTCAGGCCATAAAGGAACTTGTGGATGGTTTCAAAGCGGGTAACCAATTTGAAACCCTTCTTGGCGTTACGGGATCCGGAAAAACTTTTACAATGGCTAATGTTATACAGGCGCTGCAAAAACCGACGCTTATAATAAGCCACAACAAAACTCTGGCAGGACAGTTATATGGCGAGATGAAAGAATTCTTTCCGGAAAATGCCGTAGAGTATTTTGTATCCTACTACGATTATTACCAGCCCGAGGCCTATGTCCCGCAGTCAGACACCTATATTGCAAAGGACTCTTCCATTAACGATGAGATCGACAGATTGCGTCTTTCAGCAACCGCCTCTCTAACAGAAAGAAAGGATGTTATCGTCGTTGCTTCCGTATCCTGCATCTATGGTCTGGGTTCACCCAAGGAATTTAAGGCCATGAGCCTTTCGCTTAGAAGAGGCCAGCAAATAGACAGGGATGAAGTGGTACGAGGCCTTGTTAACATTCAGTACACAAGAAATGACCTTGACCTTTCACACAGTAATTTCAGGGTTCACGGAGATGTCCTTGAGGTTGCCCCCTCAACTTCATTTCACGGACCGGATTATATCATCAGGATCGAGTTCTTCGGAGACGAAATAGACAGGATCACGGAGATCGACGCCATAACGGGCAAGGCTTTGAGAAGCCCTGAGCATGTTGTTCTTTTCCCTGCGTCCCATTATGTTGTGGAGCCCGAGACCTTACAGCGAGCCTGTGACGGCATTGAAAAAGAATTGGAAGAGCGCATCAAGTATTTTAAGTCTGAGGATAGGCTTATAGAGGCTCAGCGCATTTCAGAGAGAACAAATTTTGATGTGGAGATGATAAGAGAGACCGGCTTCTGCTCGGGAATCGAGAACTACTCCCGCCATCTTTCAGGAGCGGCTCCCGGAGAACCGCCCAAGTGCCTTCTTGATTATTTTGACGAGGACTATTTGATCATCATCGACGAGTCCCACATGACCATTCCACAGATAAGAGCCATGTACGCCGGGGACCGCTCAAGAAAGACAACGCTTGTGGATTACGGATTCAGACTTCCCAGTGCTCTCGATAACAGACCTCTGAACTTCGATGAATTTGAGGACCGAATCAGTCAGATGCTTTTCGTATCTGCGACCCCTGCGAACTATGAGTCAGAGCATGAGCTTTTAAGAGCGGAGCAGGTGATCCGACCTACGGGACTTCTTGATCCGAAAGTGGATGTACGCCCTGTAGAAGGCCAGATAGACGACCTTTTGGGTGAGATCCGTAAGGAGACTAAGAACAAGCACAAAGTCCTTATAACAACCCTTACAAAGCGTATGGCAGAGGACTTAACGGAATATCTCCGTGAGGCGGGAGTCAGGGTGAAGTACATGCACTCCGATGTGGAGGCGCTTGAGAGATCCAAGATCATCCGTGATATGCGACTTGACGTATTTGATGTTCTTGTAGGAATCAACCTTTTGAGAGAGGGACTTGATATCCCCGAGATCACCCTTGTTGCAATCCTTGACGCGGACAAGGAAGGTTTCCTTAGGAGCGAGACCGCCCTTATCCAGACCATCGGACGTGCAGCCCGTAACTCCGAAGGCCATGTCATCATGTATGCGGATGTCATGACGGATTCCATGAAGAACGCTATTGACGAGACAAACAGAAGGCGCGAGATCCAGGAAAAATACAACGAGGAACATGGCATAACTCCCAAGACTATTGAGAAATCTGTCCGCGACCTTATCAGCATCTCCAAGGAGATCGCTAAGGAAGAGCGCAGATTTGAGAAGGATCCCGAGTCCATGAATCCTCAGGAGATCAAGAAACTTCTTGATAAGTTAGAGAAGCAGATGCGAAAGGCTGCGGCGGAACTTGACTTTGAAACTGCGGCAGAACTTCGTGACAAGATCATAGATCTTAGAAAAAACCTTGCAGATTAAGGTATTTAATGAGAAACATTCAGCAGGTCCCAAAGAAGGTAAACCTTGCTAAATGTTTCTTTTTTTTGTAAAATAGTAATGTTTGTGGACTTATATCCACTTATAAAGATTTAAGTAATTGTCGGAGGGATGAGAGATGTCTGATTATTTCATAGATATGCTTAGCGAAGAGGAGAAGAAAGTAATTTACTATGTTCCCACTTTCGCTGATTTTTTAAAGAAGGTTGAAAAGGATTTTGCAGATAAGCCTGCAACAACCGATGGCACTACCACCTACACCTTTAAAGAGCTTGTAAGCCGCGTTGCAAAGAGACGTGCAGTGCTTGCAGCAAACGGTGTTAAACCCGGAGATAAAGTTGGTGTTATGGCAAGAAACGATCTTGATGCCATGGAGTGGTTCCTTGCAATTCCTTCATACGGAGCTATCCTTACCATGCTCCCCGTTCAACTTGGAATTGAGCAGGTAACAGGCATTTCAATGAAGTTTGGTTTCTCCGCTTTTGTTGCTGCCGAGGAGTTTAAGCCCCTTACAGCAAACCTTACATGCAAGGTTATTTCTTCTACCGAGATCGCTGAAGAAGAAGCTCCTTACGGAGATGTTAAGAAAGAGTCTGTTGCTGCTATCTACTTTACAGGCGGAAGCACCGGAGCTCCCAAGGGAGTTATCCTTAATCACGGATCACTTATGCGCGGCGCATTAAACGGTACATACCAGCCCGGCGGAATCTTTAACCACAGAGTTATGGTTATCCTTCCCATGTCACATATCTTCGGATCTGTTATGGGATTCCTTTCAGTTCTTTACACCGGTTCAACAGTTATCGCATGCACCGATATGAGAGCAGCAGTAGGTCAGATCCCCGTGCTCCGTCCTACCTTCCTTGTTCTGGTTCCCGGACTTGTTGAAGTTATTCTCGGAATCGCAAAGATGAAGGGCAAGGGCTTCCTTGGAGATATGCAGAAGATGATCGTTGGTGCGGCTCCCGTACCTCCCAGGCTTATCAAAGATGCATCAGACCTTGGCATCAAGCTTTATCCCGGATACGGACTTACCGAGGGCGCAAACCTTACATCAGCAAATGTTGATATCGATACTAAACCCGAATCAATGGGTAAGATATATCCCGAGCAGGAATACAAGGTTGTTGACGGCGAGCTCTGGATCAAGGGCGACAATGTTATGATCGGATATGCCGGAAATCCCGAAGAGACCGCAAAGGTCATGGAAGACGGATGGCTTAAGACCGGAGACCTTGTTAGATTTGATGAAGACGGATTCCTTTATATCACAGGACGTATCAAGAATCTTATCATCTTATCCAATGGTGAGAACGTTTCACCCGAGGAACTTGAGGAGTACTTCTACAAGGATGCCCGCATCAAGGATTGCCTCGTCAGAGAGATGCAGGTTGGCGGAAACACCGTGATCGGAATTGAGATCCTTCCTTTGGATCAGGCTGTTGCCGGAATGAGCGATGAAGATGTTCAGAAGGCAATGGAAGAGGTTTGCGAAAGCGTAAACTCAAAGCTTCCCAGCTATATGAAGATCGCAAAGGTGGTCGTAAGAAAAGAAGATTTCCCTCGTACAGGCGCCATGAAGATCGACAGAATGAAAGTGAAATAGGAAAAAGTAAATGTCTAAAACCGGACTTATTCTTGAAGGAGGAGCCATTCGCGGTATTTTCACAGCGGGTGTCCTCGACTACCTGATTGACCATGATGTATATTTCCCCTACGTTGCCGGCGTATCCGTCGGTGTAAGCAACGCATCGGGATTTATATCAAGGCAATCCGGAAGATCCAAAAAAATACTTATGCATGAGAATACAAGAAGCTTCTACGGCCTTCCCAATATCCTCAGGACCGGTAAGGTGCTGGATCTTGATGAATGTATTTTCAAATATGCATATGAGAACTTCCCCTATGACTTTGAGACTTTCCATAAATCAGAGTCCATTTGGGAAGCTGTTGTGGCGAACTGCGAAACAGGAAAGGCAGAATATGTTTCTGATTTTCAGAGCGACGACGAAGCCCTTCAGTTTTGCAAGGCTTCATGTTCACTCCCTTTTATCTGCAAGCCCGTGAACATCAGAGGAAAGAAGTTCCTTGACGGTTCCCTTGCGGATTCCATTCCTTTTCAGAGAGCTCTTGACTGCGGCTGCGACAAGATCGTGCTGATCCTTACAAAAGCAGATCTTCATGAGGCTACCGACTACAAAAAACTTCGTTTTCTTGTAGACTTTTTCTATCGCAGAAAATATCCTCATTTGGCCGATACCATCCTTGGCCGTAAGGATCAGTACCTTCGCCAGATGGAAGAGATCGAGAAGATGGAAAAAGAAGGCCGTGCCATGATAATCAGACCTGATGAGACCACGGTTGCTCACTTTGAGAACAACAAAGAGAAGCTGGAAAAGTGTTATCAGGATGCATACAAATTAATGGAAAGACGTTTTGGCGAACTGAAAGCATTTATGGAGTCTTAGGTCTATGAATATTGTCACGACGGAAATTGAGAGAGATTTCAGAAGTTGGCTTAAGGGGCAGCTATACGGGGATGGGATGCGAGTTTTTACTGACAATGAGATCAGTGCGTATGCCTATGCCCTCCGTTCATCATGCGAAAAAGTAGAAGGGCTTCAGGTAAAGAATCTTTTTTACTACAGGACTGCATACGATCTTGAAAAAGAGATGGACTGGCTTAAGGGCGATACCGCTTATCAGGATATCGACAAGGCCGGCAACGGAACATTGAGTACTGCCGTTAAGCTTTACGGTTATTATCTTGAGAACGGCCCTGAGAGTACCGCTCCCGATGAGCATGCATTGTTTTATCTTTCAAATGCTGCAAGTGACATAGACAGAAGAGAAACTTCTCCCGTTGAGTTTTATTACCACGAGGTGCCCATGAAACCTGTACAGAGGGTTTATTACGGTGCGCCCGGAACGGGAAAGTCATATAGCGTAAGAAAACTTCTTTCTGCGGAGTACCCGGATGAAGCTGTTCTTCGCACACATATCAAAAGAGTAATCTTTCACCCCGCATATACCTACGGGGATTTTGTAGGCTGCATCAAACCGCTCATTTCAATGGAGAGACCGCTTGATTATGTATTTGTTGCGGGACCTTTTGCTGAGCTTTTGAAGGCAGCTTTTTTGAACCCTGAAGAAAAATATTTTCTTGTTATCGAAGAGATCAACAGAGGTAATGCTCCCGCCATTTTCGGAGATATTTTCCAGCTTCTTGACAGAGGCCCCGACGGAAAGTCCGAGTACTCTATCGTCAACAGAGACCTTGGAGCTTATTTTTCAAGGGATCCCTGGATGAAGAATATCTTCTATGACGGCATGGTTTGGCTACCTGCAAACTTTAACATCATAGCTACCATGAATACCGCGGATGACAATATCTTTGTCATGGACGGAGCTTTTAAGAGAAGATTTGAACTCACCTATGTGCCCATAGATTTTGATATTCTCCTTCCGGAGATGAAGGAGGAAAAAGATGTCTTTGCCGGTGGAAGATCTTTGACTGAAATCTTTTCCACTTCAGAGACTAACCACCGGTTAGCACAGCAGTTGGAGGAAAAGGGAAGGCTTAAGAGAAACTGGCCCACATTTGCGGCATTCGTCAACAACGCCATTGATGTTGAAAATGAGGAGGCTAAGAGAAACGGAAAGCCTCATGATGCCCTTATTGCAGAAAACAAAAAGATGGGTCCTTATTTCGTCAAGCCGGAAGAACTTGATGATCCAGACAAATTTTTCAACAAGGTGATCTTTTACCTTAAGCAGAATGTTTTTTATGACAGCCCCAGGCTGTTTACTGCTTCCTTTGAAGAACTTTATGAAAAGTACTGCTTAGGGGGCGCAGATATATTTGAACTACTTGTATAGACTAAACTGAAGTGAAATCAAAATGAAAAAGACAGAAGATAAAGTAACAAAAATGCTTCCGAGAAATACCATTAGGGTCATCGGAGCAAAGGAAAACAATTTAAAGAATTTGGACGTGGAGATCCCAAGAGACGCTCTTGTTGTTATGACCGGTGTATCCGGAAGCGGAAAATCTTCACTTGCTTTTGATACTATCTATGCTGAAGGACAGAGACGATATATGGAGTCTCTGTCTTCTTACGCAAGACAGTTTTTGGGACAGATGGAAAAACCCAATGTGGAGAACATTGAGGGACTTTCACCTGCTATTTCCATTGACCAGAAATCAACCAACCGTAACCCCAGATCAACTGTAGGAACAGTTACTGAGATCTATGATTATTTTAGGCTTTTATATGCAAGGATTGGTATTCCCCACTGCCCCAACTGCGGTAGGACCATTGAACGTCAGACTGTGGATCAGATGGTGGACCGTATCTTGGAACTCCCCGAGGGAACAAAGATCCAGGTTCTTTCTCCCGTTGTAAGAGGAAGAAAAGGACAGCATGAAAAGGTCATAGAGAGAGCGAGAAAGAGCGGTTATGCAAGAGTCCGCGTGGATGGTATTCAGTATGACCTTTCTGAGGATATTGCTCTCGAGAAGAACAATAAGCACAATATCGAGATCATTATCGACAGACTTGTTGTAAAGGAAGGCATTCAGTCAAGGCTTGCGGATTCAATCGAGAATGCTGTTAAGCTTGCAGACGGACTTTTGTTTGTTGATGTTATAGACGGAAATATGCTTACATTTTCAACCAGTTATGCCTGCCCCGATTGCGGAGTAAGCATTCCTGAGGTTGAGCCCAGAAGCTTTTCATTCAATAATCCTTTCGGTGCATGCCCTGTTTGCGCAGGACTTGGATATAAGATGGAATTTGATGCGGATCTCATGATCCCCAATCCTTCCCTTTCAATCAATGAGGGAGCAATAACCGTTCTGGGATGGATGTCTGCAAACACCAAAGGAAGCTTTACCAATGCGGTGCTCGAGGCCCTCTGCAAAGAGTTTAAGTTTGACCTTGATACTCCCTTTGAAGATTATCCCGACAAGATAAAAGATATCCTTATAAACGGCACCGATAAGGAAGTTAAGGTGCACTACACCGGCCAGAGAGGAACGGGAGTTTATCCCATTACCTTCGAAGGTCTTGTTAAAAATGTTGAGCGCAGATACAGAGAGACTTATTCAGAGAGCTCCAAGGCAGAGTATGAAGCATTCATGCGCATCACACCCTGCAGTGAGTGTGGCGGTAAGAGACTTAAGAAAGAATCTCTTGCTGTAACCGTTGGTGATAAGAACATTTATGACATTACAGCACTTTCCATTCTTGAACTTGATGAGTATTTAAAGAATCTTGAGCTTACCAAGCAGCAGGCTTTCATCGGCGAGAGGATCTTAAAAGAGATAAAAGCAAGAGTCGGATTCCTTATAAACGTTGGACTTGATTATCTGTCCTTAGCAAGAGCTACCGGTTCATTATCCGGAGGTGAAGCTCAGAGAATTAGGCTTGCAACTCAGATAGGCTCCGGCCTCGTTGGAGTCTGCTATATTCTTGATGAACCCTCAATAGGACTTCATCAAAGGGACAATGATAAGCTTCTTGATACGTTAAAGAAGCTCCGTGATCTTGGAAATACTCTTCTTGTTGTTGAGCATGATGAAGATACAATGCTGGCTGCGGATTACATTGTTGATATCGGTCCCGGTGCCGGTTCACACGGCGGAGAAGTAGTTGCTTGCGGTACCGCTGAAGAGATCATGAAGGTCCCTGAGTCCATCACAGGTCAGTACCTTTCCGGAAAGAAGAGGATCCCTGTTCCCGATAAGAGAAGAAAGCCCACGGGATGGCTTGAGGTAAAGGGAGCACAGGAAAACAATTTAAGAAATATAGATGTTAAATTCCCTCTCGGAGTATTTTGCTGCGTCACCGGTGTATCCGGAAGCGGTAAGTCATCTCTTGTAAACGAGATACTTTACAATGCTCTTGCGAGAAAACTTAACCGAGCTCATACAATTGCAGGAAAGCATAAAGAGATCATCGGAATGGAGAAACTTGATAAGGTTATCTGTATCGATCAGAGCCCTATCGGACGTACTCCCAGATCAAACCCCGCAACTTACACCGGGGCTTTTGATCTTATCAGAGATCTTTTTGCTTCAACCGTTGATGCAAAATCAAGAGGCTACAGCAAGGGAAGATTCTCCTTTAATGTTAAGGGCGGTAGATGCGAAGCCTGCAGCGGTGACGGTATCGTTAAGATCGAGATGCACTTTTTGCCTGATATTTATGTACCCTGTGAAGTCTGCGACGGAAAGAGATACAACCGCGAGACTCTGGAAGTTAAGTACAAGGGAAAGAGTATTTTTGATGTCCTTGATATGAGGGTAGAAGAGGCATTGACCTTCTTTGAAAATGTGCCTTCCATCAGAAATAAGATTCAGACCCTGTATGACGTTGGACTTGGATACATCAAACTGGGACAGCCTTCAACTGAGCTTTCAGGTGGTGAGGCGCAGCGTATCAAGCTTGCCACCGAACTTTCAAGAAGAAGTACCGGAAAGACTATTTACATCCTTGATGAGCCCACAACCGGACTTCATTTTGCGGATGTACACAAGTTGGTTGATATCCTTCATAGGCTTGCGGACGGCGGAAATTCGGTTGTTGTTATTGAGCATAATCTTGATGTCATCAAGTGCGCGGATTATATTATAGATATGGGACCCGAAGGAGGAAACAGGGGCGGTACGGTCATCGCTCAGGGAACTCCGGAACAGATCGTTAAGGTCAAGGAATCATATACCGGTCAGTATATTAAAAAGATGCTGGACAAAGATAAAAAATAAAAAGGTGGATCATGACACTTCAATTGCTTGTTTCGTGCGTAGGGCAGGATGTTCACGCACTTTGCCAAAAAATGAATATCGCAAGCGACGCGATCATCGTAAATCAAAAGGCTGAGCCTGCAGATGAAACATTTAATCATAACGGATTTCTCATCCATGCTCTTTCCATGAAGGAGAAGGGCGTTGGTCTTTCAAGGTCAACAGCTCTTATGAGAGCAACGGCTGATGTGGTCCTTTTTGCGGATGAAGATATCGTTTATGAGGAAGGGTACGAAAGCAGTGTTCTCAAAGCTTTTGAAGAGCATCCCGAGATCGATATGATCCTCTTTAATGTTAAGGTATGCGAAGAGAGAAGAACATACTGGACCGAAAGCGAGCACAGGGTTCATCACTTCAATTGCGGAAGGTATCCCGCATACAGCATTGCCGTAAGGACTAAGAAACTTCATGAGAAATGTCTTACCTATCACCTTTGGTTCGGAGGCGGCGCACCTTTTTCCTGCGGCGAGGATAGCCTGTTTTTAAATGAGGCATTGAAAAAGGGACTTAAGCTTTTGGCGGTTCCTGTTTGCATCGGAGAAGAGAAGCCCCGCGAGGACGGAAGTTCAACCTGGTTTACGGGATATGATGAGAAGTTCTTTTACGACAGAGGAGTTCTTTATCACTATCTCTATGGCGGGCTTGCTCCTTTGATGAGCTTCAGATGGCTTGCAAAAAACAAATCCTATATGTGCAAGACCGTTCCTTACAAAAAGGCTAAGGTCCTTATGAGATACGGGAGAAAAGAAAGACGCCCTTGGGAAGAACTTTCAAGGGAACTTGATCAATAAATATGTGAGGGAATTTATATGTGGGAAACACCTTATTCTCGTGAACCTGTAAATTACAGGTTGTTTTTCAAAATGTTTGTGAGAAAACTTTGGCTCATTCCTCTTGGGGCTTTTCTTGGAGCACTCATTATCGGAGGAGTGTACTGCCTTGTAAACTTTGGAATAAAAGACGGTTATAAATACCGCGCCAGAACCATCTATTACATTACCTATGCCGATGATGCGGAAGGCAAGGAACTTGACTATTACAATTATTTCACCTGGCAGGAACTGATCCATACGGATTATTTCACCGATGGTCTTTCGAAAAAACTTGACGGCATGTCAAAGGATGAGATAATAGCCGCTACCTATGCCACGGTTGAATCCGACTATCGCTATCTTTATACAAAGTCAACAAGCACGGATCCTGAGACTGCAGTTTCAATTGAAAAAGCAGTATCGGAACTCATGGTTGATTACGCAGACACCAGGAAAGAGATCGAATCCATTATTGTTGAGGACGTTGCAGATCTTGATGATGTAGAAGATATTTCACTCATTTTTGTTCAGAGAGCCCTGATCTTCGGCGCGATCATCGGAGTTATTGCTGTGATCTTGATCTATGTATTTTATTCCTGCGTTGATACTTCGGTTTATATCCCCGCTACCCTTGAAAAGAGATATAAGATCCCTTGCCTCGGAGCACCTTCCATGAAGGAATTTAAGGATAATTGCAAGTATTATTCCGAAGGAAAGAAAAAGATCGGATTTGTAACCATCGGTGATGGAGCACCAAAGGTTAATAATGGAGTCTTCGGTGATGCCGAAACTATTACCATCGATAACCCTCTTTCTACGGAGGGAGGATATGATCGCATCAGGGAGTGCGACGGAGTATTTGTACTTGTTAAGGCAGCAGGCCATAACGGACAGAAGGTAGAGAGACTCATTGAACAACTCTCAAGACAGGATATTAAAGTTACCGGCTTTATCTTAACCGGAGAGAACGAGAAACTAATCAAAAGCTATTACGGAAAATAGGACATGATCTATTATATTTTTTTGACGGCGGTATGTGTTGCACTTGCTTTTTTTGTGAATTGCTCATATCGCAGAAAATTAAATATTGTTTCCGGTGAGGCTGTTTGTACATCTGTGTCAACAAGGCAGGAGATGATAAACAGGGTGGTCTTGTTTTCCATATTTCTGATCCTTTTTCTTTTATCGGCTATGAGAGTGGGAATCGGAAACGACTATTGGACCTACAGATATGAGTTCATTGATATCAACAGAGCAGACACGAAGGTTTCTTACGAGATCGGATTCCAGACCTTTGTCAGGATCATGCAGTTTATTGTGGGAGTGGATAATTATATTCCCATCTTTGCAGTGATCTCATTTTTTACATGCCTGTTTTTTGTTAAGGGTCTGTTTGAAAACGCCGACTGCTTTGCATTCAGTTTGTTTCTGTTTATGGCAAACGGTTTTTATTTCATGAGCTTCAGCAATGTGAGATATTATTTTGTACTCGCACTTGTGATCTATTCCATGAAGTTTTTGTTTGAGAAGAAGTTTGTGCAGTTCTGTCTTGTTATAGTATTTGCGGCCTTCTTTCATATGACGGCGCTTTTGGCCATTCCCGCGTATTTTGTGGCGTATTATCTTAAGTGGTCAAAGAAGACGGTATGGCTTATTCCTACTGCATGTGCGGCTCTCGTTTTTGGAAGATATCCCATCAGAAAGCTTTTGTTTGTTTTTTATCCCTACTATGAGGGCGATCCACTTGATGTGACCAATTTCTCCTGGGTAAACATTGCAAAATGCGCCGCCATCCTTGTGCTGTGCCTTGTCTTTTACAAGAAGGCGATAAAGGGGGATGGGAAAGCGGAATTTTTCTTCAACCTTAACCTTTTCGCTCTGGTTTTATATTCCTGCGCCACATATGTACCGGAGCTAAGCAGAGTATGTTATTACCTCATTGTCTCCCAGGTTTTCCTTATTCCCATGGTGGTACTTAAGATTGAGTCGAAGTTGTGGAGGAGGCTGATCCTTGCGGGAATTGTCATGGCATACTGCGGTTACTTTATCAAGTTCCTTATACAGGGATATGATCCGGTTATTCAGATATTGCCCTATTTTTCCTGGGCATTTACATAAAAAATAAAAAAAGGGCTAAACCCGTACAAATATTTGCCGATATATGTATCGGAGGGCGAAGTATACCCTCTGATACAAAAGGATTTGTATCGGTTTTTCGGCACGGACGCATTCTGACCAAGGTCAAAGTGCGTTTTTTTTATTTTTCCTCTATGAAAAGAGACGGGTTTAGATTATAATTATTAGATGCGGGCCTAGGCCTTCGCGAACTATAAAGTAATTTTAAACTCAAGGGGAAATGAAAATGCAGGCAACAGACATTGGAATTGATTTGGGAACCGCGAGTATTCTCGTATATATCAAAGGCAGAGGAGTTGTATTAAAGGAGCCCTCAGTTGTGGCTCTTGACAAGACAACCAACAAGATCAAAGCCATCGGAGAAGATGCGAGACTGATGCTCGGACGTACTCCCGGAAATATCGAAGCAGTTCGTCCCATTAAGGACGGAGTTATTTCGGACTATGACGCTACCGAGAAAATGCTTAAATACTTCTTACAGAAGGCAGTGGGACACAGATTCTTTAAGCGTCCCCGTATCGCGGTCTGCGTACCCAGCCGTGTAACCGAAGTTGAGAAAAAGGCAGTAGAGGATGCTACTTACCAGGCAGGCGCACGTGAGGTTATCATCATTGAGGAACCCATCGCTGCAGCTATCGGAGCAGGCATCGATATCGGAAAGCCTTGCGGAAATATGATCGTTGATATCGGCGGCGGTACTACAGACGTTGCAGTTATCTCTCTTGGCGGAACCGTTGAGAGTACTTCCATCAAATACGCAGGTAACTCTTTCGATACAGCCATCATCAACCACATGAAGAACAAGCATAAGCTTGTAATCGGTGAAAGAACAGCCGAGGAAGTTAAGATCAGAGTAGGTTGCTGCTTTAATCCCAACAAGGATGAGGTTATGGATGTAAGCGGACGAAGCACATCCACCAGCCGTTACGGACTTCCCACCACCGTACAGGTTACTTCCGAAGAGACCATGGAGGCACTTAAGGAGCCTACATCAAAGATCGTAGAAGCAATCAAGAGCGTGCTTGAGGTTACACCTCCCGAGCTCGCTGCAGATATTAAGGACAGAGGAATCGTGCTTACAGGAGGCGGAAGCCTTCTCCACGGACTCGAAGAACTCATCAGCGATGCTACCGGCATCACCACAATGACAGCGGAAGATCCCATGACCGCCGTTGCCATCGGAACCGGAAAGTACGTTGAGTTCATCGCAAGTTACAGAGGTTAGTTATTCATCCGTTAAGCGCGATAATGTCAAGAGGATAGACTATGGTAAAGGGTTTATATACAGCATACACAGGTATGCTCAATGAACAGCATAGGATGGATGTTCTCTCCAACAACATGGCTAACGTTACAACCGTTGGTTTTAAGAAAGAGGGAACAACAAGCCAATCCTTTGACGATGTGCTTGCGGTAAAGATCAAGGACTCAACCGTTGGTTACAACAATGTGCAGAGGGAAGGCCTGATGCAGCCCGGCGTTAAGATCGGTGAGAACTATATCGACTGGTCGGAGGGCTCCTTCAGGGTTACGGACAATACCTATGATATCGCCATCGGCGGCGAAGGTTTTTTCGCATTGGAATTTACCAATAAAGCCGGCGAGACCAAGACCATGTACACGAGAAACGGAGAGTTCAAGCTTAACACCGACGGTTATCTCGTTAACTGTGACGGAGATTATGTTCTGGATTCAAACAGCCAGAGGATCAAGATCGACACCACAAAGGACACTGTTATAGATAAGAACGGTAACATTTTCCAGGATGGCACTTATGCAGCCACAATCGGACTTGTGGATTTTGAAGATTATAATTATCTTGCCCGTTACGGCGAGAATTATTACACTCCCGTTGAAGGAGCAAAGACCACTAACGCCACCGGAAAGATGTACAGCGGATATCTGGAGACAGCCAATGTTTCTGTTGTACAGGAAATGGTCAATCTTATTTCCATCTCAAGGCAGTATGAGAGTAATCAGAAGATAATCCAGACAATGGATCATACTCTTGAGATCGCAGCAAACCAGATCGGTAAAGTATAAATTTGATCTTTAAGACAAAGAGGTAACAGGTATGGTTAGAAGCTTATGGACCGGCGCGACAGGAATGATCGCCCAGCAGACAAATCTTGATACCATCGCTAACAATCTTGCGAATGTAAATACAACAGGCTACAAGACTCAGTCAAATGAGTTCAAGAGTCTTTTATATCAGACGATCCAGACTGAGACCACTTCGGCAAACGGTGAGACAAAGCCCACCAGCGCTCAGGTGGGACTGGGCGTAAGAAACTCAGCTATCAATACAATATTTAAACAGGGCGCGCTTCTTGCTTCGGAAAGTGATACGGATTTTGCTATTGACGGTAAAGGCTTCTTCGCTGTAAGAGGTGAGGACGGAAATACCTATTACACACGTAACGGTAAATTACAGTGGAGCCTCGGAACCGGCGGAAATATGCTCTGCGATTCTCAGGGACTTCCTGTTATGGACACAACCGGAAAGGCCATTATCCTTGGGGAGCAGTATGTGCTCAGTAACGTGAGTGTAGATAAGGATGGAAACATCCTTTACCCCGATGCCAATAACAACCCTCAGAAGATCGGTATTCAGATGGGTGTTTTCCAGTTTAACAATCCCGGCGGACTCAAGAAGGAGGGCGACAGCCTCTACAGCCAGACCGCAGCCAGCGGCCAGCCTTTAAACGAAGCTACCAATACCAACCTTCCCAAGAGTAAGATCATTCAGGGATACCTTGAGGGATCAAACGTTAACGTAGCCG
>JAEEOO010000016.1 GCA_016284315.1 Lachnospiraceae bacterium
CCGCCTTGTGCATGATGGGCTGAAGAACCTTTTTTATGATGAGCATGAGTGCTATCAATACTACAGCCAATACTACAGTCAAAAGTCCGCTCTGGAAGAGGCAGTAAGCCACGACAAGTACCGATACGATTCCGTCCGATATAAGAGTCAAAATCGAAAGGATCAGTGCGTACATGTTATTTACGTCGGATGTAATGCTTCTCTGAACTACTGCCGTGTCCGCGCTTAAAAAGAATTCATATTTGCGGCGCACATAATTACGCATCATCCTCTCGGAAGTGCGGAACTGGTTGGTATAGATAAAGGAATATGTCATCTTGTACTGGAAATATAAATACAGATTCTTGACAACATAGACAGCCACAAGGGCCAGCATTATGAAAATTGAAAAGCTCTTGAAATCCGAAAATCCAAGCATCTCGCGGACCTTGGTTATGGTCTTGCTCTTCTCGGAAGCCGCCGGGTCGATGACCACGTTAACGACTTCAACGATAAGGCTGACACCAAGGGTCTGTAAAAAGGCTCCGATAGTCATGATGACTATCAAAAGCGCCATGGTTCTTTTCTGTTTTCCGTCTAATAATACTCTTAGTTTCTTTAATATGCGTCGCATATAGGTTAATGCTTCCTGTGTTTATGATCCGGGCTGCCGCTTAGACAGCCCGCTGTTTTTTTCTTAAAGCGCCTTCTTGATAGCCTCGAGGAACTCGTCATAGCTCTCGAAAGCGGGGAACTGAGGATAGTCCTTCTTGATCTGTTCCGTTGTCCTGAAAAGGAATCCTGCCTTGCTTGCCTCGATCATGGCAAGGTCGTTAAAGGAATCCCCTGCTGCGATGGTCTCGCATCCGCAAGACTGGAAAGCCTTAACGGTGGTGAGCTTTGACTTCTCGCATCTCATCTTGTAACCGGTGATCTCGCCGTTTTCGCCGACCTCAAGTTCGTTACAGAAAATGGTGGGCCAGCCAAGCTTCTTCATAAGAGGAGTTGCGAACTGTGAAAAGGTATCGCTGATGATTACTACCTGGGTAAGGCTTCTTAATTCATCAAGGAACTCCTTGGCACCGGGCATGGGATCTATTCCTGCGATAGTCTGCTGGATCTCTTTGAGTCCAAGGCCGTGCTCTTTAAGGATCGCGATGCGGTATTTCATAAGCTTGTCATAATCGGGTTCGTCGCGGGTCGTTCTGCGAAGCTCGGGGATTCCGGTGGCTTCGGAAAAAGCGATCCAAATCTCGGGTACAAGTACCCCTTCAAGGTCCAGGCATACTACGTTCATTTTTTCATTTTCCTCTCCGCGCCTTTCGGCGTCTTTAGCTTATCTCCGGGCATAGTTGTCCCTTGTGCCCAAAGATGTTTTTATTTTATCCCAAAATGCGCCTATTGTCTATTTTATGGAGCAATCTTCATAAATTCTTATGAATTTCCTAAGATATGATAATTTCTGTATTTTCCCATATATTTATGGTATTATATACAATGAATTTTTGCGGAGATTTTTAGGAGGATTTATGAGAAGCCGTCTCTTTTCTTTCAAAAATATCATCAGATTTTGGATACCCGTTATCCACTTTATCCTCTCTTTCTTTTACGAGAGGAGTATTCTGATCTTCGGAAGCACCGGCATTGTTAAAGCAGTGGCAAAATCAGACTTTCTGAGCGATAAAGCCGAGCGGGTCATGGGTTACACCCTGGCCAAAGTCTTCGAAGTCCTTCTGATCTTCATGATATGGCACCTGCTCTATTATGTGATCGATCATTTTAAGGAAAAATATATCAAAGGATTCTTTGTTTTCTTTTTATTGGGACTCGCTTTGATACTTTTCTCCTGGCCTCTTGGCTTTATACAAAGTATTGACAACTATATTACATATTCCTACGCAATCAGGCTCTATCCGGAATACTGGCACAGCGCGTACACAAGCATCATATACTGTGCCTGCCTTATGGTCTTCCCCACGCCTGTTATGATAAGCGTGATCCAATGGTTATTGTTCGTATTTATCCTCGGATATATTTTCCATCGTGTAAGAAGTTGCGAGAAGTTTTCAAAGATCACAAAGATACTGATCTTTTCTATCTTCCTGACTCCCTGTGTTAT
>JAEEOO010000017.1 GCA_016284315.1 Lachnospiraceae bacterium
AAATCTTGATCTGATTAAGGGGAACAAACTTAGAAAGAGCCATAACAAGTGAATAAGGCTCGTCCCCGGTAGAACATGCGGCGCTCCAGATCTTTAGGTTCTTTCCAAACTTGTTGATAAGGTCAGGAAAAACTTCTTTATCCATGAATTGCCACTGATCTACATTTCTGTAAAACTCAGATACATTGATAGTAATGTAGTTGATAAACTCATCAAAAATATCTTTGTTGGTCTTCAGCGCATCCATGTACTTGTCGTAGCCAACGATCTTATTCTTCTGAATAAGGGTGTCGATACGGCGTTTCATCTGGCGCTCCTTGTATGCATTGAGGTCTATCTGTGTCAGTTTGAGAATTTCTTTTTTGAAATATTCGTAATCGTACTCCATAGAACATACCTCCGATATTTAATTTAATACTTTTCTATTATAACAAAAACAAAAAAGAAAAGCGACTGCTAAGTTTTATACCCAGCAGTCGCGAATAAACATTAATTACTCTTCTTCACCTTCGGAAGCGATTACAGCGTCGATATCAACTGAAACAACATCCTCATTGTCTTCCTTCTTAGGTTCGGGTGCAGTGAGTGCCTTGATGCTGAGTGAAATCTTGTGATCTGCTTCGTTGAAGTCAACGATCTTAGCAGTTACTTCCTGTCCAACAGAAAGAACATCGCTGGGCTTCTCGATGTGATCCTTAGAAATCTGAGATACATGGAGAAGTGCATCTACTCCGTTCTCAAGCTCTACGAATGCACCGAAGTCGGTCATTCTTGCTACCTTACCGGTAACAACGTTTCCGATAGCGAATTTATCGGAAGCATCCTTCCAAGGATTCTGATCGTCAAACTTAAGTGAAAGGGCAACTTTGCTTCCGTTGATCTCCTTAACGAGAACCTTAACGGTGTCGCCAACCTTAAATACTTTCTTGGGATGCTCAACTCTTCCCCAGCTCATCTCTGAGATGTGAAGAAGTCCGTCTACTCCACCGAGATCGATGAATGCACCGAAATCGGTTACGTTCTTAACAACACCCTCAACGGTGTCGCCTTCGTGAATCTTCTCGAAGAGTTCCTTCTGAGCTTCAGCCTTCTTTGCAACGAGGAGCTGCTTACGATCTCCGATGCAACGACGCTTCTTGGGGCTGAACTCGATAACTACGAATTCGATCTCCTGATCCTTATACTTAGAAAGATCTCTCTCATAAGTATCTGAAACAAGGCTTGCAGGGATGAAGATTCTGGTCTCGTCAACGATAACGGTAAGTCCGCCATCCTGAACCTGGCTAACAACAGCCTTGAGAACCTCATGATTATTGAAGGCTTCTTCGATCTTCTTGCTGCCCTTCTCCTGCTGGAGACGCTTGTAGGTAACAAGAACCTGTCCGTCGCCGTCGTTAACTTTAAGTACCTTAACCTCGAGAGTATCGCCTTCCTTTACCGCAGTAGTAAGATCAACGCTGTTGTCATTCGTGTATTCATACTTAGTAAGAATACCATCAGCCTTGTATCCGATGTTCAGAATAATCTCTTCAGGCTTAACAGCGATTACTTTACCTTCGACTACCTCTCCTGTATGAATTGTTTTGAATGAATCTTCCAGCATTTGTTCAAAAGTAAGTTCCTCTGACATTATTTTGAACCTCCTCAATTAATTTTTGCGGGGTGGAAGCCCCTGCGGTAATACCCACCAAATTTGCCGACTTGAGTTTACTCATATCGAGGTCATCCGGTGTTTGAACGTAAAAGGTATTTTCACAACAGTTTTTGCATATTTCAAAAAGTTTTCTTGTATTGGAACTGCTGCTGCTTCCTATCACGATCATCGCGTCCGCCTTACGGGCTAAGCCTTCTGCGTCGCGTTGTCTTTCTTCCGTTGCGTTACAGATTGTATTCACAACATGAACATTGTACTCTTTTTTTTCAAGAATTTCAACGATTTCTTTAAATTTCTTGCTCTGAAATGTTGTTTGAGAAACCAATGTATATTCCGATTTTTCTTCCGGAACAAAATTTTCCGCATCGGAAACTTCCTTGAAAACTATACAATCGCCGTGAATCCAGCCTTTTATGCCTATAACTTCGGGATGATCAGGATCACCGACGATTATTATTTTTCTTCCAATCCTTGATTCTTCCATGACCGTTCGGTGAATTTTTTTCACAAAAGGACATGTGGCATCAACAACTTCAAAACCTTTTTCCGTAAGTTCATTGTATACTTTTTCGGAAACTCCGTGTGCCCTTATTATCACAATGGCATTTTCTTCCGGAATTGTTTCTGAAAGAGCGTTCTCATCGGTTATTACCTTTACACCTCTCTCCTCAAGTTCACGAACCACTTCTTCGTTGTGAACAATAGGACCGTAGGTATATATGGGGCGCCCCTGTTTTAGCTGTTCGTAGACAGTTCCGACGGCCCTTTCAACGCCGAAACAAAAGCCCGCGCTTTTTGCTGTTTCTATTTCCATATTATCTCCATCGGATATCTTTAAAAACAATGGTTACTGACATCGGTTAAGGGCACATTGCAATGACTGCGTCCGCAACCTGCTCTATTGTCATGTTTGAGGTATCCAGTAAAGTAGCATCATCAGCCTGCTTTAAAGGGGAAATCTCTCTGTGCATATCCTGATAATCTCTCTTTTCGATATCCTCTTTTATCTGTTCAAGGTCTGCGCTCTCACCTTTGGCTATGAGCTCATCATATCTTCTCTTTGCTCTCACTTCACTGGATGCAGTAAGGAAGATCTTGGGACTTGCCCAAGGAAGCACAACGGTTCCAATATCTCTTCCGTCCATGATGCAATCATTTTCTTTTGCAAGCTTCTGCTGAAGTTCAAAGATCTGGGCTCTAACAGCGGGAACTGCAGATGTTTTTGAAGCGGTAAGTCCCACTTCTTCAGTTCTTAAAAATGCATTTACGTTTTCACCGTTCAAATAAACGATCTGGGCTCCGTCTTCGTAACCTATGGTTACATTTGCGCCCTTGCAATCATTTGAGATTGCCTCGGTATCATTGACATCGGTTCCCTTTCTAAGTATATAAAGGGCGATGGCACGATACATAGCTCCGGTATCCACATAAATGATATTCTTCTTTTTGGCGATTAGTTTCGCGATAGTACTTTTTCCTGCACCTGCAGGTCCGTCAATTGCGATATTGAGTGACATTTAAAAAACTCCTTAAAAAATATATAGATCAAGACCTTCGGTCTTAAATTCTTTACTGTTCGATTGCCGATCCTGCGGCATGTCCGGTGGACCAGGCGATCTGAAGATTGAAACCACCGGTTACCGCATCAAGGTCAAGGACCTCTCCGGCAAAGTAAAGGTCTTTAACATGCTTTGATTCCATGGTACCGGGATCGATATCTTTTACGGATATTCCGCCTCTTGTGATGATGGCTTCCGCAAACCCTCTGGTTCCGGTGATATTAAGTGTAAGATTCTTTAAAGCGTCAAGAAGGCTCTTTCTCTCCTCTTTAGTAATATCATGAACCTTTTTGTCTTTATCAATACCTGCATATTCCACGATAACGGGAATAAGGCTTGCCGGAAGTAATCCGCCGAGAGAATTGGCAAAGCTCTTGTTGGCGTTTTCTTCAAAATCCCTAAGTATCCTTTTATCCAGCTGTTCTTCGGAAAGTGCGGGTTTAAGATCAATGATCGCCTTAACGTCCGAATGTTTATCGGGATCATAATAACAGCTTCCCGTAAGGACCAAGGGACCGCTTATTCCAAAGTGGGTAAAGAGCATTTCTCCAAAACCGTCGTAAAGGGTCTTCTTTCCGCTCACAAGCTTCATTGATACGTTCTTAAGTGAAAGGCCCATGCACTTAGAAACCCACTTTTCTTTGGTCTCAAGAGGCACCAGTGAAGGCTTTGCTTTAACGATACCATGTCCGCTCTTTTCAGCGAATTTATATCCGTCGCCCGTTGATCCTGTAAGCGGATATGATACTCCTCCGGTGCAGACTATAACAGCATCGGATTTAAGGATAAGTAGCTTAGGCTCCGGCTTTCTTCCCTGTCCTTTATCTCCTTTGGTTACTCCGGTAACTTTCGCTGCTTTTACGCCTTCTGCTTTACCGTCTTTTATTGTAAGTTCCTTAACCTCGGTGTTAAGCAAAATCTCAACACCGTTCTCCTTAAGGATCTTTTCCAAAGCTTTAATTATATCCGATGAATGGTCAGATACAGGGAAAACTCTGTCTCCTCTTTCTGTCTTAAGAGGGCATCCCGCTTTCTCTATCATTTCCATCAGTGCAGTATTGTCAAAGCAATAAAATGAACTGTAAAGGAATTTGCGGTTTGTAACAACATTGGCAAGAAGCGTTTCCACATCTGCTCCATTGGTTACATTGCATCTTCCTTTACCGGTAATAAACAGCTTTTTACCAAGCTTTTCGTTTTTCTCAATAAGGGTTACTTTATTACCCTTTTCGGCTGCAGCGATAGCCGCCATCATTCCTGCCGCACCGCCGCCTACCACTATAACATTACTCATCAGTTTCGTCTTTCTCTTTCCTCAAAGAATAATTGAGGATGGGTTCTGAATTGATGAAATTGATCTCATCATTAAGGTATACCTGATAGTTGCCCCAGACATCCTCAAGCATCTTAAGGTCCTGGTTAACGGCTTCAGGTTTTTTAAGGCACATGGCAACCACAAGGGCATTGATAATACTAAGTGGTGCCACAAGTGAATCTACGATTGAAACCATGTCGCTTCTTGCAAAAAGATTACAGGAAGAATACAGGTTCATGGGTGAATAGGGAGAGTCTGTGATAGAGATGATCTTGGCTCTTCTGTCACTGGCAAATTCCATGGCCTTAAGGGTACGCATGGAATATCTGGGGAAGCTGATTCCAACGAAACAGTCCTTCTCACCTATCCTAAGCATCTGCTCAAAGGTTTCCGTTGTGGATGTGGTGTTCAAAAGTACCACATGGTTACGGATCATGTTAAGGTAAAAGTGTAAAAATGCCGCAAGGGGCTCGTTACTCCTGAGTCCCATGATATAAACAGTATCCGCTGTGAGGAGCGTATCTACTGCAGCATTAAATGCATCGGTATTTAAGTTTACAATGGTATCCTGGATCTTTTCAATATCGGATGTAAGAACTGACTTTACGATCTCGGACTGAGTACTTCCGCCGTATCTTTCATCCAGTTTTTGCATCTTTGAGATCTTGCCTTTGATGCACTCTCCCAGGGCCTTCTGGTATTCGGGATATCCTTCGAATCCGAGAGCCATGGCAAATCTGACAACAGTGGATTCGCTGACACCTATAGCCTCTCCCACTTTTGCGGCAGTCAAGAATACCGCTTCATCGTACATATCAAGCACGTATCCCGCAATTTTCTTATGGCTTTTACTCATGGTGGGCATAGCCTCACGAATAAGTGATAACACATCCTTGTTTGGCGTCATCTTGTTTCCCCTTTATTCTCTTGCAAAAGATTCATAGGATTTTTCAAGAAGAGAAATGGTCTCTTCATCGGTAAGATCAAAGTCTCCGGAGAGAGTCATGCAGGCTGCTCCGTGAATAAAGATCCACATCTTCATGAACATGTGACCGGGATTGGAGCATCCCATTGTCCTTGCCAGATTGATCTCTTTAACAACATTTCCGTCTTCGCCGTTTAAGAGTTCATACATACTCTTTCCGCCCACGATACCGTTAACGAAAAGGAGTTTAAAATAGTTCTTCTCTTCTCTTGCAAAAGTTATATAAGCCAGTCCGAGGTTGGTAAAGGGAACGTTGCTCTTCTTTTCGAAAGCTTTATAGTACTCAAGGAAGTAACCGATGGTTTTATCGTATACGGCCTTCTGAAGTTCTTCCATATTCTTGTATACACGGAAGATAGGCTGAGTGGAACATCCTGCAGCTGCCGCAACTTTTCTGGCGGTAACGCTTTCAATTCCGGATTCCTTGACCATGTTAAAAGCTGTGTCAAGTATCATGTCGATAGTAATTGATTCTTTGCGTGCCATTTGTTTCTTTTACCTTTCTCTTAACTGTTACTCTCAAAATATTTTCGAAGCAGGTCATCCACTCCTTTAATATCAATGGGTTTCGACATATAATCGTCAAAGCCTGCTTCAAGGTATGTTTCCTTAGCTCCGGTAATTGCATTTGCCGTCAGCGCTATAACAATAGTGCCATCGGATAGTAATTTATCTTTCCTCATCTTTGCCAAGGTTTCCATTCCGTCCATCTTGGGCATCATATGATCGAGGAAGATCATATCGTATTTAGTCTCTTTAACCTTCTCGATCGCTTCCGCACCGGATAATGCCACATCCACTGTGACCTCGCTGAGCTTGAGGAATCTGGAAGCAACCTTAAGGTTCATATTGTTATCATCCACAACAAGGATCTTCTTGCCGGGTATCTTAATGGGCTCGTGAATCGTGGTCTTTTTCTTCTCCGTTCCCTTAAGTTCAAAATCACCAATAGGTCTGGGATCCATGATCTCCTGGCCGACTACGAAGGAGAAAGTTGAACCTTTTCCATAGACGCTGTCCACCTCAAGTTTACTGTTCATCATATCAAGGAGACCTGTAACGATTGACATTCCAAGTCCGGTTCCTTCGATATTTCTGTTTCTCTTTTCCTCCACTCTTCCGAAGGATTCAAAGAGTTTGCCCATATCTTCTTCCTTGATTCCGATTCCCGTATCCTTTACTTCAATGCGAAGGTATATCTCATTTCCGCATCTGGATTCTTCTCTGATAGAGAGAGTTACGCTTCCGCGCTCGGTATATTTGACTGCATTGGTAAGCAGGTTGACGATTGTCTGTGCCACCCTGACGTCATCTCCGTAGAGTTCCCTCGGGATATTTGGATCTATATGCTTCATGAGATTAAGACTCTTGGATATAGCCCTGGGCGCAACCGAATTGATACAGTTGCTTATCATATCAACAGTTGAATACTTGACGGGGACGATCTCCATCTTTCCGCTTTCGATCTTTGAAAAGTCGAGAATACTGTTGATAAGTAATAGCAATGTTTTTCCTGCGGACTGAATGTTCTCGGAGTACTCAAGGATATCATCATCCTTGCACTCACGGAGTATCATCTCATTCATACCAAGAACGGCATTAATAGGAGTTCTGATCTCATGGGACATCTGGGCCAGGAAACTACTCTTAGCCTTCTCCGCAGCAATTGCGGATTCAGCAGCTTCCTTCATACTTCTTGAATACATACGGTCCTTTGTAACGTCCAACATCAAAAGATAATAACCGCATTTCCTCCTGCCATCATACAAGTGGTTTGGCGTTACTTCATAAATCTTGTCATCCTTTTCAAGAATGTAAGGCTCAGGAACGATCTCATTGTTCATGAAGATATGAAGAGCTGTCAGAATGACATCATATTGCTCTTCATCCCTGTCAAGGAAAGCATCCGCTTTTGCTTTCGTCAGCGGAGGTATAACCCTTTTTGCCGATTTATTGGCAACCAGATATCTTCCGCTTCTGTCGAAGCATACGATTCCACCGGTTCCTTCTTCAAGAAGAGTTTCCGAAATTCCGGCAGAAATATCGTAAAGCCTTATTCTTCTGAAAAGGAAAAGGAAGACAGTCTCAGCAATGATATAAAAGGCCGGCATGGTCTCAATTTCAAAACCAATGGTTCTTGAGATTGCTCTGGTTCCAAAGAACACGGTAACGCTGACTACGTCAAGAACAATAAGAACATAAAGAGTTCTTATTGATGTATCCGGTCTGCAAACAAGGGCATAGACAAGAACACCGACGCTGGCTACCATTATAACGATCATGTACGCATAGAAAACCGTATGGAGCGGACCATATTCCTTGATCATGCTTCCGACTCCGTCCACCATAACAAAGGTAACCTTTTTATAAAACAGCGTTCCTTTATCCATTGTAAGCACTGCACCATACATGGCAAAAGCACATCCGAGCATTACTGCCCTGACAATGGGGTGGAGTTTAATATTGCAAAGTGAAATGATTCCGAATAATAGGAAAAGATGAAGAAAACAGCCGCCCACATAAACAATCTTTTGGGCCATCAACGCCTCATGCAAGGTCCGGGCACTGTATAACCAGCTATAACCAAGGTTTACAAGAGGAACGATAGCGAATGTAAACATGTACTCAAATGACGCATTCTTTCGCCAACTGAGCACAAACAATATCATCATTATGCAGGCTATGATTACAAACGTCTCATAATAAATATGCAGCATATTTTCACCATGAAGTCAAGCAATGATCAGTTACGGTTCGATAGTACAATTCTCCTATATAAAGCTCTTAATGAAATATATTATAACATGTGAAATCTAATTATTCTACAACAAAATATAGTATGTGTTTTCCTTATGAACACGCTATTTGTAGAAGCTTTGGAATATAAAAAAGGCACCGGAAAAATCCGATGCCTTTGGTTATTTTTTATTTGATATTAAACAGGGTAAGCGCCGTTCTTGGTGTCTGCCTGATTCATATCTACTTTCTCCTGTTGAGCCTGACGATACTTGAAGAAGTCGGTTGCAACCTGAGGGAAAAGTGCGTATGAAAGTACGTCCTCATCCTGCTGCTTCCATTCCTTCATCTCGCTCTCGAGCTTATCCATCTCGTTCTCAAGATTATCTGCGAAACGTCCGGTAAGTCTCTTCTCTCCGGGAATAACCTTATCGATTACTTCCTGGTTCATAGGCTTAACAGTCTGACCATACTCACCGCGGAGAACAGCCTTGGTCTCCTTGGTAGCCATCTTGTATCTCTCACCCATGAGAACGTTGAATACAGCCTGGGTACCAACGATCTGTGATGAAGGTGTAACAAGAGGGGGCTCACCCAGGTCTTTACGTACACGAGGAATCTCCTCAAGTACTTCACGGTACTTATCTTCTGCGTTCTGCTCTTTAAGCTGGCTAACCATGTTAGAAAGCATTCCGCCGGGTACCTGGTAAAGAAGGGTCTTGATGTTAACACCGAGAACCTTGGGTGAAAGAAGTCCGCTCTTAAGGCACTCATCACGATAGGGAGCGAAGTAATCAGCGATCTCAGCAAGAAGATCCTGATCATATCCGGTATCATAAGGAGTTCCTCTGAAGGTCTCAACCATAACTTCGGTAGCGGGCTGTGAAGTACCCATAGCAAGAGGGCTCATTGCGCAGTCGATAACGTCTACGCCTGCCTCAACTGCCTTGAGGTAAGTCATTGAAGCTACACCGGAAGTGTAGTGAGTGTGGAGCTGGATAGGAAGCTTGGTGTTCTCTTTCATAGCCTTGATAAGTTCGGTAGCTCTGTAAGGAACAAGAAGTCCTGCCATATCCTTGATACAGATTGAATCTGCACCCATCTCCTCGATCTCTTTTGCCATCTTAGCCCAATACTCGAGGGTATATGCATCACCGAGGGTATAAGAAAGAGCAACCTGTGCATGTCCTCTTCCTTCCTGCTTCTTGATGCGGTTAGTTGCGTTAACTGCTTCCTGAAGGTTAGGCATGTAGTTAAGGCAATCGAAGATTCTGATGATATCGATTCCGTTTGCGATGGACTTCTCAACGAATGCATCAACAACGTCATCTGCGTAAGGTCTGTAACCTAAGATGTTCTGACCTCTGAAGAGCATCTGAAGCTTGGTGTTCTTGAACTGATCACGAAGCTTACGAAGTCTCTCCCAGGGATCTTCCTTAAGGAATCTGAGGGATGCATCGAATGTAGCACCTCCCCAGCACTCTACTGAGTGATAGCCAACCTTATCCATCTTTGCTGCAATGGGAAGCATGAACTCGGTAGGCATTCTTGTAGCGATAAGAGACTGGTGTGCGTCACGGAGCACGGTCTCGGTTATCTTAATGGGTTTCTTTTCTATTTCTGCCATGATGATATCCTTTCGTTTAAGTTTTAAATCCTAGTGACGGCGTCTAGTTTGTCATAGTTGTTTTCAGCACCGCTTCTCAGCTGTAGTGTCCTCGAAGCAGCGGTACTAAGCTCATTCTTCGAATTCGCTAAGTGCCGGCCTCGGACATACTGCTGAAAATCAACTATAACAAACTCCCGCCTGTAATATTATTAGTTCTGATCTTGATCAGAACACTCCGAAGATCGCCATAAAGGTACCGGCTGCGACGGCGGTTCCGATAACGCCGGCTACGTTAGGTCCCATAGCGTGCATAAGGAGGAAGTTGGTGGGATCTGCTTCCGCACCGACCTTCTGTGATACACGTGCTGCCATAGGTACTGCGGATACACCTGCGGAACCGATAAGGGGATTAACCTTACCCTTGGTTGCTACGCACATGATCTTACCGAAGATAACTCCGGCTGCGGTACCGAATGCAAATGCAACAAGTCCGAGTGCAACGATCTTTAAGGTGCTGACGTTGAGGAAGGACTCTGCACTGGTGGTAGCTCCTACGGAAGTTCCGAGGAGGATAACAACGATGTACATCATAGCATTTGATGCTGTCTCGGTAAGCTGTCTTACCACGCCTGACTCCTTGAAGAGGTTACCAAGCATGAGCATACCTACAAGAGGTGCTGTGGTAGGAAGGATGAGACAAACAACAATAGTGATAATGATCGGGAAGAGGATCTTCTCGAGCTTTGATACGGGACGAAGCTGACCCATCTTGATCTCACGCTCTTTCTTGGTGGTGAGAAGCTTCATGATGGGAGGCTGGATAATGGGCACGAGGGACATATATGAATATGCCGCAACGGCGATAGGTCCAAGAAGTGCGGTCTGTCCAAGTTTTCCTGCAAGGAAGATGGATGTAGGGCCGTCTGCTCCTCCGATGATTGATACTGCAGCAGCTGCCTTATCATTGAATCCGAGAGCGATAGCTCCGAAGTATGCAGCGAAAATACCAAACTGTGCTGCAGCTCCGAGAAGGAAGCTCTTGGGGTTAGCGATAAGGGGACCAAAGTCTGTCTGCGCTCCTACACCTAAGAAAATAAGTGAAGGAAGAATTGCAAGCTCGTCCAGCTTGTAGAAATAGTAGAGCAATCCACCCTGTCCGTTTGCAGCGGTCTCTGCGCTTCTGATGATATCGGGATAGATATTTACAAGAAGCATACCGAATGCGATAGGTACAAGAAGGAGTGGCTCAAACTCATGGCGTATTGCCAAGTAAAGGAAAAAGCAGGCAACTACGATCATCAAATAGTTTCCCCATGTTAAATTGAAGAATGCTGTCTGATGAAGCAAGTTGTCCAACGTATTAGCTACGTAAGCCATAAATTACCTCCGATTAGCGTTTATAACGCGGTTTCACATTCGATTAGTTAAGAGTAGCAAGGCATGCTCCTGCCTCGATAGCGTCTCCTACTGCAACGTCGATAGATGCAACGGTTCCGTCCTGAGGAGCAACAACGGGGATCTCCATCTTCATAGCCTCGATGATAACAACGGCATCACCCTTCTTTACTGCATCTCCAACCTTCTTCTCAAGCTTGAATACCTTACCTGCTGCACCGGCCTCAACCTTAACTGATCCTGCACCTGCAGATGCCTTGGGAGCAGCTGCGGGAGCTGCCTTAGGTGCTGCCTTGGGAGCTGCGGGAGCCTTTGCTGCTACGGGGGCTCCTGAAGTAGCGCCCTCTTCTACTACAACATCATATACGTTTCCGTTCACGGTAATAGTATAGTTTTTCATTTTTAAATCCTCCATAAAATGATCTTATTATCTTCTTCTGCGAATTGAACGGACTACGTATCCGTCTGTGCTGCCGCTGCCTTCGAATGCTGCAATGGCTGCTGCGATAACTGCAACAAGCTCTGTATCGTCTTCTTCTGCAGTCTCGTTTGCGATGATCTGATTAACAGCATTGTCGATTCCTGCTTCTGCGGGGCTCTTAGCTGCTGCTTTTGCGGCTTTTTTATCTGCTGCGCTCTTCTGAATCTTGGGAATTACGCCAAATACACTGATAAGAAGGCTGATAAGGATAAGAACGACAAATACGGTTCCCATTCCCATAAGGGTATTAAGACCTGCCTTACCCATCTTCTGGCTCATGGTGTAGTTCTCGTTTAATGAAGCGGACTCAAGCTTAGCCTCCATATCGTTTGAAATGATGATCTCAGCTGTTGCTTCACCCTTCTCGCACTTAACGGGTACATTAACAACAATCTGGGTTCCGTCTACATAAGATGTAACCTCACCGTTAAGAACGATTCCGTTTTCATTCTTCTGAATAGCTCCAAGGCTTTCTGCTGCAGCCATAAAGCTTGAACGTGCGTTGTAGAATCCGTAACCGTCAACATCAAGTTTAAGAGCTCCGGAACAAGCAAGTTCGATATCATCCATAGTAAGTTCATCCCAAGGAATGATTCCGTATTCAGCTTCGATCTGAGCCATTCCGCCATCTGCGAATTTATTTAATGTAGGGATGATGGTTTCTACCGCAAGCTTTTCTGCGCTGTCAAGCTTAGCCTGCTGATATTCGCTGATCTCATTCTTTGAACCGCAAGCAGTCAGGCCTACTACACAGAGGGCAGCCGCCATAAAGACTGTAAACTTCTTCATGTTTCGTCCACCTTTCTTAAATTGTCACATGCTTTTTGTCGTAAGGCATCTCCTCTTTGGAAAGAAGCATTTCAAAAGCACCGATTACATACTTTCTGGTCTCTGAAGGCTCTACGATCTGATCAACGTATCCTCTTCTTGCAGCGCTTGCTACATTGAGAGTAAGCTCTTCATACTCTTTAGCCTTGGCATCGATAACATCGCTTCCCTGTCCCTGATACATGATCTTGGCAGCAAGCTTGCTGTCCATGGTTCCGATCTGGGCATTAGGCCATGCCATGGTGATATCTGCTCCTACAGCCTTTGAGTTCATAACGTTTGCTGCGGTTCCGAATGCCTTGCCGACAACAAGGTTAACCTTGGGAACGGTAGCGCTTGCAAATGCTGCGGTAAGCTTTGCTGCAGCTCTTGCAATAGTCTTCTCTGAAGCTACGGTAGCTTCATATCCGGTAACGTTTGTAAGTGAAAGTACAGGAATTTCGAAAGCATCACAGAACTTGATGAATTCTTCTGCCTTGTAGCATCCTGCGGTGGTAAGAACAGTACCGAACTTCTTACCTTCTTCTCCTTCCTCGGGAAGGATCTCGCTTCTGTTTGCTACTGCACCAACGGTTACTCCATCGAGACGGATGAATCCGGTAACCATCTCAGGTGCGAATTCGCTCTTAACTTCGAAGAAATCGTTGTCATCAGCGATAACCTTAAGAACTTCTGCAGTGTCACCTGCGAATCCCTCAAGTCCGTCGAAAGTACGGTTGAGATCGTCGGTGCACTCAATATCGTTTACGTCATAGTTGTTTGAAGGAAGGAAATCTACAAGGCTTCTGATAGCGCTGTAAAGTTCATCCTCATCTTCTACTACATCTGCAAGACCTGCCTCTGAAGACTGGAATGCAGCAGATGCTGTGTTGTTCTTTTCAGTTGTGTTTCCATCAAGTGCATTGGGAGAATTAACAAAGAGCTTTGCATTATCCTTAAGCATGAATGTGAAGTCGGTAAGAGTAGGGAACAATGCAAGTCCACCTCCGCATGTACCAACGATAGCTGTGATCTGAGGGATCACGCCCGAAGCAGCTACCTGCTTTGCATATACTTCGCCAAAAGCGTTAAGTGCATCGGTAGCCTCCTGAAGTCTGAGTCCTGCGCAATCGATGATTCCGATCACGGGAGCTCCCATTTTAAGTGCAAGATTATAAATGTTCACGATCTTGCGTGCGTGCATTTCCCCTATGGTTCCGCCAAGGACTGATGCATCCTGGCTATATACATAGACAAGATTTTCATTGATGGTACCGTAACCGGTAACGCATCCGTCTGACGGCATCTGGGACGGTTCCATATTGAAATCTGTTGCTCTTGCGGTTACAAGAGAGCCGATTTCAACGAAACTGTTGTCGTCGAGCAGCTGTTTGATTCTAGTGCTCGCTGCTAAAGTTGTGCTCATATGTTGACCTCCGTAATATATATGTGATAGGGGAAAAACAACTTTTCCCCCATTTTTATGATCCCTACCATATTATCACAAAATGCCTTTTTAGCATAGACTAAAACAGTAAAATTCCCAACAAAAAACAAGTATTCCGACATTGGAAACCGTTTTTTATTTTGAATCTTCAAATTATAAAAATAGACGAGTCTCATAAGAAACTCGTCTAAATAATAAATCATCTTATTCTGTTTGTCAGATATCCAGTTTTAACTGAATCTCTTCTTCCGCCTGTTTCTTGAACTCTTCCACCTGAACGGGATTGATCTGGGGGAGTTCATCAAGGCTGTGAACGCCGAAACTTCTTAAGAACTGCTCTGTGGTTCCGAAAAGAAGAGGCTTGCCCGGTGCATCAAGTCTTCCCAGCTCCTGAATAAGGTCGTACTCAAGAAGCTTGTTTATAGCGTGGTCGCAAGAAACGCCTCTAACCTTCTCAATCTCAATCCTTGTAACGGGCTGCTTGTAAGCAATGATGGAAAGAGTCTCAAGAACCGTATCCGTAAGCTGGAATCTGGGAGGATTCTTTGCGATCTTTATGAGTGAATCATATATCTCCGGCTTTGTGCAGAGCTGAACGGAATTCTCAAACCAAGTGAGCATGATGCCACGCTCATCCTTCTGATATTCCTCCGTCATCTCCTCAAGGATCTTTCTTGTAGCCTTTTTATCAAGTTCGATCACGTCCGCAAGTCTTCCGATATCAACGGACTCGCCCATGGAAAAAAGGACGCCCTCCAATATCTTTTTAGCCTGTGTATTATCCATTTTAATCTACTCTCTCTTTTTTCGATCAAGATGTCTGTTCTTTGTAATAATTCGATGTGATGATTATATCATCAAAAAGCTCGTCCTGGTGAATGGTTATCTCTCCGTCGTGCATCATCTCAAGGATGATAAGGAAAGTAACGATTATCTCTGCGCGGCTCTTCTGCCTCTCGAGGAGCTTGGTAAAGGAAAAGAACTCATGTGTCTGGGCAAAAGCTCTGACATAAAGGGTCTTTGTATCAAGGTCGATCTCTTCTTTTTCGATCTTACCGTATTGGCTTCTTATGGGGTCCACTCTGTCTTCCTGACGACGGACGATATTCTTAAAGATCTCGTGGAGTTTTGAAAGGTTCATATCTCCCACAAGCTCTTCATAATCGATGGGCGGAATGTAGCCCGAAACTTCCTTGGGAAGCTGCTTCTTTCTGTAAAGCACCTGAGCTGCATCAACCTGTCTGTCCCTAAGTTCAAAAGACATGTACTTGTACATCTTATACTCAAGGAGCTTTTCAACAAGTTCGCTTCTGGGGTCGATCTCCTCACCCTCTTCATCCACTTCGGGAGGAAGGAGCATCTTACACTTAATATCAATGAGGGTAGCGGCCATAACGAGGAACTCGCTCATTACGTCCATGTTCTCCGTCTCCATCTGTTTGATGTAAGCCAGATACTGTTCCGTAACCTCAACAATGGGGATATCATAAATGTCTATTTTGTTTTTTTCTATGAGATGCAGCAAAAGGTCCAGAGGGCCTTCGAACTTCTCAAGCTTAACCTGTATAGCCATTATATAACCTCAGTTAATCTGCTTTTTCGTCCTTCTCAAAAGATACTACCACTAAGTCTCCGGGATTGAACAAACGGAAGGGGATCGTATGAGCTCCAAGGCCCCTTGATACGATCATGGTAGTACTGTCTTTCTTATATTCTCCCTGATAATACTTTGGGAAAAATGTGGCGTTTGGTGAAAGCACGCCTTTGTTTATAATAGGGATCCTTACGATGCCTCCGTGAACATGTCCCGAAAAGACAACATCCGCACCGTAGGAAACATAATCTTCAAAAAAATCGGGATTGTGGGCAAGGAGGATATTTAAATTATCCTTGTCGGGCTCACCAAGCTCTGAAAGAAGTTCTCCTTCCTCGATTGGAATAATGCCCATCCTCTTGTAATGCTTTTTATTGATCTCAGAGCCGATAACGGTAACACCGTAATCTTCAAGAGTAACTCTTTCATTGACCAAAAGGCATACGCCGCTTTCCTTGATGGCTTCACAGTACTTATCATATTTATCGCCGAATCTCTCTCGATAAATATCCATCCTCATCTCATGATTACCGTTTTCGTAATACACGGGATATTTAGAAGCCAGAGCCTTAACAAAATTCATGGCAGGATCGGTCTTTTCCTTTGGATGACCATTGACCATATCTCCTGCCACAAGGATCATATCGGGATTTATCTCATCAACGGCATCAAGAAGAGGCTTATTGTCTTTTCCGTATACTTTATTGTGAAGATCGGATACAACAACTGCCGTGAAGTCTTTTTTTATCTTTTTGTGTTTGAATGTGTATCTGCTTACCGTAAACCGGTTTGTATCATAAACCGCCATCCAGATGAAGAATAAAACTATCGCTATGGCGGCGGCAATAATTATATCTTTGACCATGAATAACTATTTCCTATCAAGGAAAAAAGCCCCTGACAAATAGCCAGGGGCCTGATTTACGTTAGTTAAACTTACGCTTTCTGGCAGCCTCAGACTTCTTCTTACGTCTGACGCTGGGCTTCTCGTAATGCTCGCGCTTACGAATTTCCTGCTGGATACCTGCCTTAGCACAGCTTCTCTTGAAGCGGCGAAGTGCGCTGTCCAGAGATTCATTCTCTTTTACGATAACGCTCGACATGCTTTCTTGACCTCCCTTCAGTCCCATGAGACTGACTCAGGTTTTGTGACTATATAAAACTACAGTCCGCTACAAATTATACTTGGATTAAAACCTTATGTCAATAAAAAATTTTTGTTTATCTGAAATACCTTTATTATCCTGCTATGATCTTGCAGATTTCCTCGTAAGTTGCGCCCATATTAATGGTGTAAGTTCCGGGGTGTATCCTTCTGTCATATCCGTTCTGCATCATATATGCGTTAAAATCGGTGGCATCTGTAATAAGGCCTGCATTCTTAAGAATTGAAGCTGCGGTCTCGGAGGCGGCACCTGAATGGATGCTGATGGTTATTGCCTCTCCTGTTGCGGGAACCTCTGTAGGTTCGGGCTCAGGCTCCTTCTCTGTAACTACCTCAGCTACAGGTTCTTCCTTCTTTTCCTCAGTTACCTGCTCTTCAGGCTCTTCTTTTTTCTCTTCTTTTTTCTCTTCTTTGGCCACCTGCTCTTCGGGAGTAACCTCTGTAAGTTCCTCTTCCTTGTTCTCAGTATCCTCAAGGTTTTCTTCTGTATTCTCAGAAGTCTGTTCAGAAACTTCTTCAGTCTTCTCTTCGGATACTTCCTCGGGCTTTTCTTCAGCAGTCTCTTCTATTTCCCGGTCTGCTGTTGCATCTATGAGGGAATAGCTGCTTCCCTCTACCATTCCGAGCTCTGCGGCCCGCTGTCTTATTTCAGCGTCCGTCATCTCGCCTCTGTTGTTTTTTAAATTAACGGCTGTAAGAATAAGCGCTGTAACAACGATACCTATTCCCAGTCCTCTTAAATAAAATCTGAGTTTACTGTTCATGATTTCCATCCATACCAAGTTTTTTAGTCAGATCATTTTGCGTGAAGTCCGATGATCAAAGAAACTTCACCGACGCCCATATCAAGGGTTCTTGCGATCTCCACATCGGTCTTACCGAGTTTGTGAAGGGCTATGACCTGATCATGAAGCTGTTCCTGGGATACTTCCTCGCTTACAGCTGCCTGCTCCTGTGCAGGAGCGGGAATTACGGGAACAGGTGCGGGTGCTTCCTGTGCAAATGCTTCATCTGCTTCTTCAAGAGCAAGTTCTGCCCACTTTAAGGTACGGATCTTGGGTTCTTCTTTGGTTTCCGGCTTGTACTCCGAAATCACATTGGTTCCGGCTTCAACCTGGGGGAATGCAGTCTCGGGAGAAAGGGCCTTGAAATTGGTAGCGGTGCTTTCGGGAGAAAGAGACTTAAATCCGGTGATGGCAGCCTCTGCTTCCTTGGTGCTCTCCTGAGCAGCTTCAGCGGCGCTTGCAGCCTCTGCAGCGCTCTCCTTTGCGGTCTTGGCAACAACTGCAGCCTCAGAAACCGCTTCCTTAAGATCCTCATGCTTATTGTTAAGCATATCGTAAAGGAACATTACTTCCTTGTGATTCTTATTGATCTCATCGAGAACGGTATCCGAATACTCATTTACCGCCATGATCTTTTCATTTGAAATGCGTTCAAGACTTCTCTCTGTCTTTTCCTGTGCATATTCAATAGCTTCATCCACCACATTGTCGATATGTGAACGCAAGCCGTCGATCTCGCCCTTTACTTTAAGCTTGACCTCGTCGGAGATCATTTCTTTTACTTCCTCTGAAGTCTCCTTTTTGCTGACGGGAATGATGAAACTGATCACAAAGATCAAAACTCCCGCAACAAGTAACGCTATTTCCAATGGACTCATAACTACATAAACCTACCTAATATTTTTTATACTCTTAAATCAAATCCGCCGCCCTGAGGACCTTTTACAACCATCTTGTCCGTCGGCTCTTTATGTCCCTGATTTCTTCTGTCCCGTCCGCCGTCTCCGTAATATTCATTGGAACCTTTATCCTTGGCATCTTGTTTCTTGTTATGCCAATCGGTCTGAGAAGTTGTGGAGACATTCTGGCGCTGCTGAACTTCCTTCTGCTGAAGGCTGTTGTGAATATGGTTCTGGTCTACCTCGGGCTTTACGTCTTCATTATGCTTTATAAAGGAGTAATCCTGAGCTCTTACTATAGGCGCTATGTCCATTCCTGCCATAGTAAACCTCCCTTCCGATGACTAAAGTGGCATCATCTTAACTTCACCCTGAACTTTTTCAAATCTGCAGTACTTGTAACTATCCTGTACATTCATTGAAACATCACCGATGATGATGGTAGTTCCGGGATAAACAACACCTGTTACATGTACAGATGCAGTCTTTATCTGTGCAAAGGTCTCATCAAGTTCTTTAAGCCTTGCGCTCTTAACTTCCAGTTCTTTCTTCTTCTCTTCGAGAAGGGCCGCGCTCTGTTTTACGTATGCGATCTGGTCGGGAAGGATCTTGGCACCCTTGGCCTTCTTCTCCTGGAAATTCTGGATGATGGGCTGGGTATTCTTAATTGTTTTGATGATCTCTCCGACTTCCTTCTGAATAGTAAGATATTCAGTTTTAAGTTCCGGATTGACTCCGACTTCAACTATAGTTGAAGCACCCATGGGTGCTCCCAGAGTTCTTACTTCAATAACACTTTCAGCCTGTACACGGCCACCTGTTATGAAGCCTTTTTTACCGGTAACTCTGATATCGGATCCGGACTGAACCGTACTGTGAAGTATTGATTCGGTATCAACAAATCCTCCTGCGATAACAGTTGCGCTTTCAATAAATTTGGTGATGACATTTCCTTCGGCTTTGATGATACCCTTTGCCATTCCTTTTACACCACGGGCAATGGTAATATTTCCTCCGGAAATAAGTGTGGCACCTTCAACGACGCCGTTAACGATTATATCACCTGTAGACTTGACTTCAAAGTTACTTGCAACATTTCCGTTGATCTTAACAGTTCCGTCGTAATCAATATTGCCGGTGCTGTTATCAACGTTCTCAACCTCATAGACATTGGATACGAATACCTGATCTCCAACCAGCATTACGTGTCCGTTTACCTTTGAGGATATGGACATGCGGTCCTCTGAGAGCTGTATGTTGTTTCCAAAGCTTAAATGTACAGTCCTTACGTCCCTGGGCTTAATGGGATTACCGAGAACGTTAAATCCGGATTCCCCCTTGTCTTCGGGAATGATCCTTGCAAGTACTTCTCCTTCCTTGCAATGGTTTACCATGTTCAGATGGAAATAGTCAACACTTCCGTCTTCCGCCATCTCGGGATGGGCTGCGATCTTGGTATTAAAGTAATACTCTATCTCAGCGTCTTTTCCGTGACGAGGTTTTTTACCCTTGGCAACAGGTACCTGAATTCCCCAGTAACCGGCGCTTCCGAAATGCTTTTTAAGGATCTCTTCCTGGATTCCGGCTTTGATCATCCTAAAGCTCATATCGCTTAAGAATTCATCGTATGTAAGTCTGTTTCCGGTAGATGAAGGAGGCGTAAACTTTGCAACAGCCACAAGATTATCCGGAGATAAGGTAAATAAATACTGCTCGTTGATCGCAGGGCAGGGTCCGTCTCCAAGCTTGATAACCTTGTCCTCTCCGGATTCGGCAGCTGCCTTCATCTCGGAAAGATCGTACTTAATGTCATGGTTATCAAGATAATTGATAAGTTCCTGTGTGACTATTTTTTCTCCTCCGTCTTTGGGCTGATGGAAATGAATTCCATAACCATCGGGGAGGGTTATTATTCTGTAGTAACCGTTTCTCATATAGAGTTAAGTCTCCTTCTCTTCAAAGTACATTAGTTTTTTGTTTTATAATATCCCCTAAAAAAAGCCAGTGGCATAGAAATCCTGCCACTGACTATATATCACGGCGTAAATATTCCCATGTAAGCTCCGAGTTTTGTCCTCATCTTCCCGATAGCTCTTGTATGTAGCTGGGAAATACGGGATTCGGAAACTTCCAATACATTCGCAATTTCTTTTAAAGTAAGCTCCTGATAATAGTAAAGCTCTATGATCCTCTGTTCTTTCTCGGTCAAAAGTTCCATTGCCTCTCCGAGCATTTTGTAGAGTTCCTGCTTTTCTATGTTTTCTTCAGGCGACACAAAACGAGCGGTCGTAGACCCATATCCCTGGGGTACGTCGCTACCCGATTCCATAAATTCGTCAAGAGAAACCAGCCCCGTGATCTTCATCTGGGACTGCCAGTCGTAGAACTCATCTTCAGAAATTCCAAGACCTTCTGCGATCTCGAGATCCGTTGCGGCTCTGCCCTTCTCCTGCTCTACCTGTTTCATTACAGCATCGATCTGCTTCTGTTTCTGGCGGATGGTCCTGGGGATCCAGTCCATCTTTCTTATCTGGTCCAAAATTGAACCTCTTATACGAAGGCTCGCATAAGTTTCAAACTTAACTTCCTTAAGGAAATCAAATTTATCGATGGCATCTATGAGTCCGAAAATACCATAGCTGCATAAGTCCTCGTACTCAACATTGTAACCGAGGTACATGCTGAGTCTGCCGGCAACGAGCTTAACCAACGGTGCAAATTCTATGATAAGTTTCTCTCGCAGCTCCGGGGACTTGTTTTTGGAGTATTCATCTAAGAGTTTTTTTCTAGCAGCTTCATCCATTGGATATTACCCTAAATTCCCTCATCATTTTTTTCTTCGACACTGCCATCCGTAGCAAGGGCAAGCTCCTCTTCGGCTTCTCTTGCTTTTCGTTCTTCCTCTTCTTTCTCGAAATTAACTTTCTCGAAATGCTTGATTACAAGCACAATAAGTGTGCCGGTAAAATACATTACCGCCATCACCGCTATAAGGGATCCGAGCTTGGCAAGGATGGAATAGTCTTTGATGAATGTGATCACAACGGTAATAAGGCCTCCGAGAAGCATTAATATTACCGGTATGTTCTTTTTCTTATCAGATCCTTCCATCTGCCAAGCTCCCCACGATATTAATAGTAGTCTGTCAATTAAATGACCTTTTCTCCCTTGCCGGCTGTCTTAATGACATAATCTCCGGTCTCGGGATCGAATATTACGGTACGACCGTAATTAAGTCCTGTATCTTCTGCTAAAATCGGTATACCAAGTTCCTTGAGTTTAACCTTAACAGCTTCAGCGTTGCGTTCACCTACCTGCATTGCAGCGCTCTTGCTCTGCATGGCGAACATCATAGCTCCCCCTGCGATCTTGGCAACCATACGGCGGCGAACCGCCCCGAGAGCTTCCATCTGTCTGACAAGCTCTTCCACACCTGTGTCCGCAAATTTAGCAATGTTCGTCTGACTGTTTTTAATAGCTGTACTGTCCGGCAACATTATGTGTGCCAAACCTCCGACCTTGTTTTGTGTATCGCGGATAGCGACACCTACACATGAACCGAGTCCAAGCGTTGTTATGGTGTTCGGAGGAAGACAGGTTTTGAGGTCAGCCATTCCTACTTTAATAACTTCACCCATAGTTTTCTCCGAATTCCTTTATATGCTTATTCCGAGGGAAGTAAGTATCCTCTCGTACGACTCAATATCAGGTACAAGAACAAAGTAACCATCGATCTCAACCTCATCAAAGAACTGAGACTGGATCAAAAGGATATTGTCACCATAAATTCCGAATTCGATAGCAGGCACTGACATGATAGCTGCAGCCATGTCAACGGTAAGTGCCGGCGGTGAAGGGAATATGGTAAGATTTGTGATCGTTGCAAGAGAGTTAAGGTACGCACCGGTGATGATGTTACCGATCTCCTGCATTGCGGAAAGTTCCATCTCGGAAAATTCCGTTCCGGGCTGCGTCATGCCCGGCATGATCTTATCGATCAAATGCTTAGCTGAGTTAACTTCTACGAGGAACAGCATACTTCCTGTGATGTCTCCCTCAACTCCGAGGAAGACACCACACATGATCTGTTCGTCGCCGCCTACGGCTTCTCCAACCTGATTAAACTCAAGAAGATCAACCTTAGGTACTCTCATATCTATCTTACAGTTAAGCATCTGGGAAAGAGCAGTCATCGCATTTCCTGCTCCGATATTTCCGAGTTCCTTCAGCACGTCATAGTACTGCTCGGATACCTGTTCAAGATTTAATTCTCCCATGTCTAACCTCTCTGATAATTATACTAGTTGTCTTCGAGTGAAATCATGTTTAAATCAAGTATGGATATAAGCTCGCCGTTATTCTTTCCGACTCCGCTTAAGAAGTTGGCCTTATCACTCTTGGAATCATGAGCTACCTTCTCAATTGATTTCTCTGAAAGGGTAACTACTTCCTTAACTTCATCAACAAGAATACCGACCTGGCCTTCATTCTCGGTCTTTAAGATGATGATCCTGGTTGCTTTATCAAAAACATCCTCATCAAGTCCCATCTTAAGTCTTAAGCTTACTACGGGAAGAATTTCTCCTCTTAAGTTGATAACGCCCTTAAGATAGGGGGCTACCTTGGGAATTCTGGTGATCCGCTGCATTCTTACAATATTGTTTACATAGCTGATATCGATACCATACTGCTCGTCTCCAAGGCGAATAACTATGTACTGGAAGGTCACATCAACTATTTTGGTTTCATCTCCGTCTTCAGGAAGCTGAAGATTGTTATTTACACTAAGCTGATCCATTTTCTATTCTCCCTTCGTTACAGTAAAGTATTTGCATCAAAGATAAGAGCAACTTCACCATCTCCGAGGATGGTTGCTCCGGTGATGAACTTAACATGTTTTACATACTTGCCGAGAGGCTTGATAACGATCTCCTGCTGTCCGATGAGTTCATCGATAACAAGGCCCGCCATTCTATCACCCTTCTTAACAATAACAGCAATAAGTGAATTCTCATCAATGGGATGACTCTCTGTCCCAATAACTTCGTTAAGTCTGATAAGAGGTATAACTGTACCGCGAAGGTTAATAACCTCCTCGTTCTGTACAAGCTTAATATCAGATTTTTCAATTGTCTCGATTGTCTGGATGGAGCCGAGGGAAATGGCATATTTCTCTCCGCCGACAACAACCATGAGAGCCTGGATGATAGCAAGGGTAAGAGGAAGTCGGATGGTCCAGGTTGACCCTACTCCGAGTTCACTCTTAACATCAACTTCACCGCTAAGGGACTCGATCATTGACTTAACTACGTCAAGACCAACGCCTCGTCCGGATACGTCGGTAACTTTCTTTGCGGTAGAGAATCCGGCATTGAAAAGGAGGTTTATTACTTCCTTGTCGCTCATAGCGGCTGCCTGCTCAGGAGTAATAACTCCGCGCTCGATTCCCTTGGCTCTTACGGCCTCGATATCGATACCGTTACCATCATCTCTTACTTCGATGATAACGTTGTTACCATCCTGGTAAGCATCCAGCCAAATGGATCCTGCTTCAGGTTTGCCGCGCTGAGCACGAATCTCTGCCGACTCGATACCGTGGTCAGCGGAGTTACGAAGAAGGTGCATAATAGGGTCGCCGATCTGGTCTACTACGGTACGGTCTAACTCTGTCTCTTCACCGGACATATAGAAGTCGAGTTTCTTGCCAAGCGTCTTCTGAAGGTCTCTGATCATACGAGGGAATTTATTGACAGTACTCTCGATGGGAACCATTCGAACCTTCATAACAGATTCATGAAGGTTTGAAGTAACGCTCTCAAGATATTCGATCTGCTCGTTAAATGTCTGATTGTTTCCTTCTGATGAAGAAGATGCGGAAACAAGTGAGTTCTTAGCGGTAATAAGCTCGGATACAAGGTTCATGAGGCTGTCGAGCTTTTCAATGTCGACACGAACCGTCTGTTTAACAGCAACCTTGCCGGGCTTCTTGTCGGCAGCCTTTGCGGGAGCGGCGCCCTGTGCGGGAGTTGCTGCGGGAGCAGCCTTCGGAGCTTCTGCAACGGCAGGAGCAGTAGTCTGAGCTGCGGGAGCCTCTTCCGCTTCGCCATCTGAAGTCTTAAGCTTCTCAACGTCAATTTCTGCGCCGACAGCCTTTTCAATCTCAGAAACTGCTTCAGCTGCAGCAACAAGATTCTCAAGGGTATCCTCGGAAATTACCACAAGTGTGAAATCAAGGTCGAACTTCTCGTCCTCAAGATCCTGAGAATTGGGGTTGGAAACGATAAGATCGCCCTTTTCTTCAATCGCTTTAACTACAAGGAACGCTCTTGCAGCTTTAAGAACGCAGGAAGGATCAACGGAAACTTTGATTCCGTATACCTTCTGTCCGCTCTTAACTGCTTCTTTAAGTGTATTAACCTGGGTCTCATCATACTTAATGTCATACCAGGGCTCATCTGAAGAAGCTTCTGCTGCGTGTGCTTCTTCCTTCTTGGGAGCTGCTGCGGCTGCGGGTGCACTTCCGCCGCCTGCACCCTTATTATTAAGGATGTCATTGAGCTGACGGATAATAGGTTCATTATCGTTTGTGCCTTCATCTCCGGTGTTTTTTACATTATCTGTGTACTCCTGAATAGCATCCAAGCACTGGAAGAGAACGTCGATCATCTCGGGCTGAACCTTAATGTTTCCGTTTCTAACTTCCGAAAAAACATTTTCCATGTCATGGGTGAGGTTCTGCATCCTCTTAAATCCCATGGTACCCGCCATACCTTTCATGGAATGTGCGGCACGGAAAATTTCATTTACGGTATCTGCGTTTTCAGGATCCTGTTCGAGTTCAAGGATTTGAGTATTCAGATTCTGTAAATGCTCATTCGTCTCATCAAGAAAGATTTCAAGATACTGACTGACATCCATAATTTCAAACCTCCGTTTTCATTAATTTGAAAAACTATTTTTTGAAAAACTACTTTGTGATTCCGACCTTCATTATTATTTCCTGCGCCAATTCATCCAGTGGCGTATGCTGGTCCGACAGTCCCGCTACATCAACACTCTTAGGCATTCCGTAGATAGTACAGCTTTCCTTGGTCTGAGAGATAACATGGATCTTTTTAACTGCTTTAAGATTCTTGATACCCTCGGTACCATCCGCACCCATTCCGGTCATTACCACACATATGATGCTGTCAAACTTGCTGCCCCTAAGGGATTCATACATGTAGTTGGCACAAGGTTTAACACCTTCTCTGGAGGGTTCGTCAGAAAGATGAATGCTGTATTTTCCGGCTGCACCGGTTACAAGATTCATATGCTTTCCGCCGGGTGCGATATAAACCGTACCCTTTTCGATAACGTCCCCTTCTTTTGCCTCTACAACATGGATCTCACTAAGAGAATCAAGTCTTTCTGCAAGTGATGCGGTAAATCCGACAGGCATGTGCTGAACTAAAAGCACAGGTGCATCGAGATTTCCCGGAAGTCTGGGAATAACTGACTGAAGAGCTTTGGGTCCGCCGGTGGAGCTTGCAATAGCAACTATCTTGTTACCCGGAACTCTGTCGGCAGTTTTCTTGATTATCTCAAGAACTTTCTTGGTCTTGTTTTTCTCTTCCTCTATTTTTTCTTGTGAACGGAAAACAGGGTAGCTACTCGCTACAACACCGCTCAATATTCTTAAAAAATCTTTGGGGAAAATGCCTTCTTTACACTGATAAGCGTTATCAGGCTTATGGATAAAATCGAGAGCTCCGAGATCAAGGGCATCAAGGGTAGTCTGGGCTCCCTCTCTGGTATCCGTGCTCGCCATCATGACACGTAGCTGAATTTTTGCTTTCTGAACTTCACGCAAAAACTCAAGACCATTCATTTTGGGCATATTAACGTCCAAAACAACCGCATCATATTTGTTCTTGCTTACCAGATCTAAGGCTTCAAGTCCATTAACTGCCTTACCGGCAACTTCAAATCTGTCATCGCTTTCGATTATATCACAGAGCACTCTTCTCATGAGTGCAGAGTCATCAACGACGAGAATTTTTTTCTTATCCATGGCAATTTACCTAGCTCTTTCTGCGTACTTTACGCTCTTCTTCGAAGATAAACTGTATGATCTCTTCCCTGGTTGCTTCGTCTATATTGTAATACTGAACTCTGTGTTCAAAAGTTCCCGGTCTGTTCTCAAGTTCTCTTACTTCAAGAACCTTTCCCACAAGTTCGTACTGCTTTCTCTCTGTTCCTCTGACTAAATTGTAGCTGCAGTAGATCATGCTTCCAAGCTCGTATCGCTGGTTTGACATGAATCTGAGTCCGCCGCCGGATATATCAACGACAACGCTTCGCTTGATGGGACGGTTGGGCTGAAGCCATATCTTTGACTTCTGCTGCACTGCGTTGATCTCTTCCTCTTCAAGATTTCTTGCACACATTTCAAGTGCACAGCTGAATCTGTAGAATTCTCTTCTCTGGTACTTACGAAGGTTACTTGTAAGTTCAATGGCAAGGAAGAACATGCTGTCGGTCTTATATCTGTCAATAACCCTTGCAAAGCACTGATAAAGTCCCGCTTCGGTATAAACGACTACATTGTACTCCGCGTCAATGGGAAGGAGTATCAATTTGGTCTTTTCCATTGGCATAAGCAGCTCAAGGGTATCTTCAGAGGTAATATCCGATATTTTGGTAGTATATGTTTTGGTGAGCTCGGTTCCGTCATCGGCAAGTCTTACCTTACCTCCCACGGGTGTGAGTTCTACTCTGTCACCTTCTTTAATAAACTTGTTTATCATATGGTGTCTCCTTGCTATTTATTCCCCGCCGTAGATCCTGGGTCTTTTCCCCATAATATGCTGGAAGAATGCAGCCATTCCTCTGTTGCCTCCCGCAAGTTCATTTTCTTTGTCGAGAAGCTTTGCTGCTATATGCTCGTATGCCTGTGATGATTTGGCATTGGGATTTGCCAGCGATACAGGGATCTGGGCCATTACCGCCCTCATGAGCATATTGTCCTGGGGAATGCTTCCAAGATAGCTCATGGGCAATTTCAAAAATCTTTGAACTACCGAGTAAAGCTTTCTGAAAAGAAGCTGGCCTTCTTCTTCCTTCTCCACTCTGTTGGCGATCATTTTGATCTGAGTGTTCTGCTGGTTAAATCTCGGATGTCTGCAAAGAGCTTTAAGCAATGAATACGAGTCTGTGATACTGGTGGGCTCCGGTGTTGTCATCAGCAGGATTTCTCCGCTGGCAACAAGAAATTCCAAAACCGCATCGGATATTCCCGCTCCGGTATCAACTATTATTATATCAGCAATTGCGTCAAGTTGGGCAAGATTACTGATAATATAATTAAGATAATCAACACTTAAGTTGCTCATGCCTGCGATTCCCGATCCGCCGGAGATAAATCCAACCTCCGCAGGGCCCCAGGTAATGATATCCGTAATACTCTTTCCCTGATATATAAGGTCGCAAAGATTATGCTTGGGTACAGCGCCAAACATGATCTCAATGTTGGCAAGTCCAAAATCCGCATCAAGAATGATAACTCTCTTACCCATCTTTCTGAAATGGATAGCGAGGTTGATGGCAGTATTGGATTTACCTACACCGCCCTTGCCACTGGTTATGGTAATAACACGTGCAAGAGGCTTTGCTTGTTCTTGTGCTTTTTTAAGTCTTAAGCTTTCTGCCTGATCCATCATAACTCCTTTAGTACTCCCCCAATATCAATCAACTACTGCTTTCCACCGAGAAGCTGTTTAACAGTCTTCTGCGGGTTAAAGGCCTCAATGTCATCAGGCACGTTCTGTCCATTGGTTATATATGCAATAGTTGCCCCCGATTCACATCTCATGTTATAAACGTTGCCGCACTCACCGGTCTCATCCAGCTTTGTAAAGATAAGCTGATAATCCGAGATTTCACGATAGTTGTCGGCGATCTTCTTAAGGTCTTTGTATTTTGTGGTTGCAGAAAGGACAAGGAATGTCTGAGTCTCAAGTTCTTCCGCTACCTTTAAAAATTCCTTCTGCTTGTTAAGAAGTTCCTCGTTTCTGTGGGAGTGTCCCGCAGAGTCTACGAAGATGTATTCGCAATCTGCGAAATCCTCGAAAGCTTTTGTAAGCTCTTCGGGCTCATAGATAACGCGGAAGGGAACACCAAGAATTCCGGCGTAGGTCCTTAACTGATCTGTTGCCGCAATACGGTATGTATCCGTTGTAAGAAGCGCCACCTTCTTCTTCTCGTTAAGGGAATAGCTGCTGGCGATCTTAGCGATGGTAGTTGTTTTTCCGACTCCGGTGGGACCGATAAAGAAACATACCTTGGGCCCTTTTGTCGAAGGCAGGATTCCGTCAGACTTACCGAATTTAAGGATCATCTTCTGATAAATGTTTCCGAGGATATAATCCATGGATACTCCGGGCTTCTTATACTTCTCGGCTTCAGCAATGATCTCTCCGGCGTACTTTTCATCTACTTCCTTGTCGATCATTGTGTTGTAAAGCAGTTTTAAGAATCTGTCCACTTCCTTCTCCTGCTCGTCAAGCTCTTCTCTGATAGCCTTATCTCCGTTTTCATGGTCAACGGCTTTTCCGGCCTTGTCAGCGTTGTCTCTTGCAAGTCCGAGAGCAGCATGTTCTCTGTTGATCTGGTACTCGATAAGGTTCTGAAGATTATCAAGTTTTTTCTCAAGTACCTGATTGTCTGTAGCAGGAGTTGAAGGAGCGGGTGAAGTCTCAGGTCCGATGCCTGTACGGGCTCCGGCTGCGGCTACAACTGCTGTTGCCACATCCGTCTTGTCCTTCACGGAATTCTTTTCCTGAGCCACTTTTTCCTGTGCTGCCACTTGAGCTTGGGCGATCTTCCTGATCTGTCTCAAAGGCTCTTCCTCATCCTCTTTTGCTGCGGTAAGCTCAACTTGCTTTTTACGCAGGAAAGAGAATGCTCCCTTGGGCTTCACGTACTTAAGATTCATAATAACGAAGCCGTCGCCTAATTCCTTCTTTGCCATTTCGTTGGCTTCGCTCTCGGTTTTTGCAGTAAATTTTCTAATAATCATCTTATGCTGTTACCATTCCTACTGACTGAAGTTCCACGTTCGACTCAATCTCATTATATGAAACAACCGCTAAATCTCTGTAATAATCTTCTGTCATTCGTTTGAAGTACATACGGACAATTGGAGAAGTAATAACAATAGGTGTTTTTCCAAGGTTCTCCAGCTTTTCCACTTCCTTGCCCACGGATTCCATGATCGCTCTCGATCTCTGAGGATCCATGTTGAGAAAAGCTCCCGTTTCGGTCTGCTTAACGCTTCCCATGATCTCCTGCTCAATCTTGGGATCCAGAGTTACTACACTGCTGGTCTCATTGGCAGGGAAATATTTGATTGAGATTGCTCTCTTAAGCGCCTGACGGACATACTCTGTAAGGATGTCCGTATCTCTTGTTGTCTGTGCATAGTCCGCAAGAGTCTCCAGGATAGTAAGCAGGTCTCTGATAGATATGCCTTCCCGCAGAAGGTTCTGAAGAACTTTCTGGATCTCGCCGAGTCCAAGAAGCTTTGGAGTAAGCTCCTCCACAAGGGCAGGATTGGAATCTTTGAGATTGTTGAGAAGACTCTGTACATCCTGACGGGTAAGAAGTTCGTCGATGTGCTGACGAATGATCTCCGTAAGATGAGTTGCTATGATGGAAGGTGGATCGACAACGGTATATCCAAGGCTCTCCGCTCTCTCCCTCTGACCTTCGGTTATCCATGTTGCGGGTAAATGGAAGGAAGGCTCAAAGGTAGGAATACCGGTGATCTCTTCTTCAACATATCCGGGGTTCATGGCCATATAGTGATCGAAAAGTATCTCACCTTCACTGACCTGAATTCCCTTGATCTTTATTATATACTGATTGGGGTTCAGCTGTATATTATCTCTTAATCGGATAATAGGAACAACTGTACCAAGTTCCAGAGCGATCTGTCTTCTGATCATAACGACACGGTCAAGAAGGTCACCGCCCTGATTAACATCCGCAAGGGGAATGATACCGTAACCAAATTCCAGCTCGATGGGGTCCACCGCAAGAAGGGAGTTGACGTTCTCGGGCTGTCTGATCTCTTCTGCCTCCTGCTCCTCTTCGCTGACTTCTGTCTCGATGGCAGCGATCTTTGCCTTTCTGGAAGTATTCCATCCAAGGAAAACAAACAAAAGAGCCAAGGGAACAAAAATGTACCAGGGGAGGGGTGTAAATGCACCAAGAAATGCAAGTACAAAGCCGACTATGAACAGGGCCTGGCTTCTCTTAAACAGCTGATTGAGAATTGTAGGTCCAAAGTCTTCGGTCTTGGCACCTTTGGTTACAAGTATACCTGTTGATAACGCTGTCATCAGTGAAGGGATCTGGGATACAAGTCCATCACCGATGGTTAATATCGCATATTTGTCAAGAGCTGCTGTTATTGAAAGGCCACCTCTTAACATACCCATGGCGATACCGCCGATAAGGTTTATGAATGTAATGATAAGACCTGCGGTTGCATCTCCTTTAACGTACTTGGTGGCACCGTCCATGGAACCGAAGAAACTTGCCTCTTCCTGGATCTTATCTCTTCTTCTCTTTGCTTCCGCATCATCGATGGCGCCGGTGTTTAAGTCGGCGTCGATAGCCATCTGTTTACCGGGCATAGCGTCCAAGGTAAATCTTGCGGTTACTTCGGATACACGCTCGGAACCTTTGTTGATGACCATGAACTGAACGATGATCAGAATGATGAATACGATTATTCCGACGATCAGGTCGCCTCCGCCTACAAATCCACCGAAGGTGTCAATGACTTTACCTGCATCTCCCCTCAAAAGTATAAGTCTGGTAGATGAGGTATTAAGACCAATCCTAAATACGGTGGTAAACAAAAGTAAGGTAGGGAAGAAGGACATATCCAAAACTTCCGGAGCAAACATTGTGCCGAACATGATGGTCATGGATACGGCAATATCTATGGCAAGGAGGACATCCAAAAGCCCGGCGGGCATGGGGATAATGAGCATGACGATGGCGACGACGATGTAGATCGCGACCGCGAAGTCTTTTATGTGAAGCTTTTTCAAAAAGTTCATTATCTCTCCTCCTTTCTTTCATGATTTCTATATTTCTCGTTTTTTTATTTCTCGGTGTGGTTCCGGCAAGTTGGTTCTTCGCTACGATTCCGCTACTAAGCTCGAGCCACTTTGCTAAATTCAAAATCGCCCTGCAATTCATCTTGCCTCAGCAAGATGACCGCCCCAAGGCGGGCAACGCCATTTACTGGCGTTGCAGGACTCGCAACGCTCGCCTCATCATGGCGAGCTGCTCAAACATTATCGCAGGAACGATTTACGCACGTGTCTCTTGCTAAGTGCTCCATCTACCCGCTCAGATACCAATCTTACCGCACCCGCACCTTGAGATTGTGATAAACAGGCGGAGACTGTGAGCTATATGTGTGAAGGCAGCATGTCCGAGGCCGGTACTTAACGAAAACAAGCGGAAGCGCAGTTTGAGTTTAGTTCCGCTGCCACGAGGACCTGAAGCCGAGAGGCGGTGCCTGAACACATATACTCGCAGTAGGCCGCCGTCGCTTATAAAGCATCTAAACCTTCCCCTGCAAGTGGTAGACGAAGGCGAGGACTTCGGCGACGGCTTGATAGAGCTCCGGCGGGATGGCCTGACCGATGTCTACGTTGTGGTAGAGCATTCGGGCGAGAGGTTTGTTCTCAACGATGTGGATGGAGTTTTCCTTTGCCACATCTTTGATCCTCTGGGCCAGATATCCTTCACCCTTTGCTATAACCATCGGTGCGTCGATGATCTTGGGATCGTATCTGATAGCAACTGCATAATGGGTAGGGTTTGTGATTACGACATCCGCTTTGGGAAGGTCCTGCATCATACGACGGCGGGATGCTTCCATCATCTTCTGTCTGATCTTACCTTTGATCTGGGGATCACCTTCCATCTGTTTGTACTCGTCTTTGACTTCCTGTTTGGTCATCTTCATATCTTTTGAAAACTTCCACTTCTGATAACCAAAGTCTATTCCGGCAATGACGATATAAAGTGCTGAGATCCTTATTCCAAGATCAGTTACCAATTTACCGACTATGCTGAGAGATTCCAAAAATTCTTTTTCATAAAAAGAAAATATGATCCCAATATTCTTGCTTACATAGTTGTATGCCACCACTCCGATAAGTGTCAGTTTAAGCAGTGACTTTAAAAGTTCCATTACAGAGTTTAAAGAAAATATCCTCTTAAAACCTGAAATGGGATTGATCTTATTAAACTTTGGCTTTAAGGTCTTTCCCGTGGGTTTCCACTTAACCTGGAAAAGGTCTGAAGCGAAAGCGATGGCAAAACCAATGGCAAGTATTGGAAGAATGATCATGATAATGCTGTAGATCATTCTCCTGAAAACCATATTTGTATCGTTTACCGGCATCTGTCCGTTCCAGAAAACGACAACGTTAGAGATTTCACTGTAAAAAACGGAAAAATTATTTAAAAGATTTCCGCCGATATACCCCATAAGAACTTTTAGAACCAGAAAGACTCCGATTAGTCCGAGACAGTTTGCCACTTCTCTGCTCTTGGCTACCTGACCTTCTTTACGGGCATCGCTTAATTTTTTATCTGTGGCGGGCTCTGTTTTTTCTCCGCCCTGACCTTCAGCAAAGAAAGTCAGACTATATTCAAAAACCATAATCAGACCTCCCTGCCTCTAAGAATTACGACATCGCTTGAACGAACAGTACCATCATCTTCTTCATTTCGTCGTATATCATATCTGCCATAGTGGGCAAAAGTGATGTTGTTAAGAAGAGGACTCCCAGTCCAACGATTATCTTTAACTGTACACCTACGGCAAACATGTTCATCTGGGGTGAAACCTTTGCCATGATACCAAGAACGGCATTCAGCATAAGCATTGCCGCAAATATGGGAAGCATTATCCTAAATCCGATGAGTATATAATCCGTCATGAATGTGATAGCGGAATTCACCAGCTTTTCGGAATTAAAGATAGCTCCGTTTATGGGTATCAATGTAAATGTATCCTTTAATGCTCCAAGTAAATATATATATAATCCACTGGCAAGCATCATAAGGTTAAAGGAATAGTTGTATATACCACCGGTTATTGTTGATGTCTGTCTTGTTGCGGGATCAAGGATCTGGACCATGGTAAGTCCCGCTTCCATGTCGGAAACTGTACCTGCAAAGTTTAATATACTTAAACAGATATTTGCCGATAGACCAATGAGAAGGCCCACAACTGCTTCTTTTATTACAATTATCGCCAGTTCAACAAGAGATTCCGTAACAACTGCTTGTGAAGGCGTAAGGGTATTGTAAAGGATGTAAGATATGAACAGACTCAGGATGACTCTCACGTTTCTCGGAGTATTGGTCATACTGAAAAACGGAGCTATATACACGAACATGCTCACTCTTACAAATATCAGCAGAAAATATTCAAGATCGTAAAATGAAAATGAATAATCTATCATCTGTGTACATAATAGCTAAAAGTAGTCCAAAGCCCTTTAGCATATTCAACCATAGTGTTCATCATCCAGCCGCCGAGTATCATCAGGGTCAGGAAAATTCCGATAAGCTTGGGAACAAATGTAAGTGTCTGTTCCTGAATGGACGTTACCGTCTGAAAGATACTGACAATAAGACCAATGGCCATTGATACAAGCAAAAGAGGAAGAGCTGTCTCAAGAATAACATAAAGCCCTTGCCTCACCATTTCGGTAACTGCTTCTGTTGTCATAGTACGCTCCTCCTTTCCCGGAATTTTGATTATTTTCGAATATAAAATTTGAATATAAAAAAACGTTCTTGCCTTCTTTAACGCTCTTTAGCCGGGCTTCAATAACTGAATCCCGGCATCAGTAAAAGGTTTGAACTACCTGTCCTATTATGAGCGCCCATCCGTCAGCAAGCACGAACAAGAGGATCTTGAACGGCATTGAAATCGTAGTGGGCGGAAGCATCATCATACCCATACTCATGAGAGTAGATGCGACAACCATATCTATAACGATAAACGGTATGTAGATCATAAAACCAATCCAGAAGGCGGTTCTGAGCTCTGAAATCATAAAGCTGGGAACCAGCACGGAAGTAGGAATGGTTTCGAGAGATCCGTCCCATTCAAGGTCCGCGATCTGCATAAACAGTTGCACGTCCTTGAGCTGAGTCTGAGGATACATGAATTCTCTTAGCGGGTCCATGGCCAGCTTTACGAATTCATCTGTTTTAATCTCTCCCGCTTCATAAGGCTTAACCGCAGTCTCATTGATCTGGGTTATTGTAGGCTGCATGATAAAGAATGTAAGTATCAGTGCAAGGCCGAGCAAGATCTGGTTGGGCGGAGCCGTCTGCGTGTTCAGCGCCGCTCTGGTGAAATGAAGTACGATGATGATCCTCGTAAAGGAGGTCATCATAATGATCAGCGTGGGAGCAATGGCGATAAGAGTCAGCGTAATAAGGATACGCAGCGCTCCGTTAAGGGAACCATTGTCACCTTCATACTCAAGTGTCACTCTGTTAAGAGTATTAAGAGTATTAAGATCCTCCGGACTGTCGTAAGTACCTGCGGGATCTACCGTAGTAGATACTGCCGTTTCACCGGTATCAAGATGATGTTCTTCGGTAGCATAAGAAAAAGATTTCCCATTAAACCACAATATGCCCACCGCAAGCAGCAGGCATAATAGCTTTATAATATTTTTTCCAGTTTTTGTGAGTGATCTCATATTACTCGTCCTTCGCATCATTACTGGAATTTTGATCTTTTTTTAATGCCTTTTCAAACATACTTTTAAAGGCAGATTTAGAGCCGTCAGGCTTAATTTCCTTAAGCTCTGACGGATCAATATCTCCCAAATAAGTAACATTGTCTTTAGACACAGCAAGTACTTTGTAGACATTGCCTACTCGTACGATCTGCATCCACTTATTGTTCGCAATATGGGTAGTCTCAATGACCTCTATATTACGACCTGAATTTTGACTTCTTTGGTAATTTGCAAGCCACTTAGTCACAACTGCCGTTATGGCCAAAACGACCACAAAAACCACAAGCACAGTTATTAGCTGCGCATAAGCAGATGTGCTCAGTAATATCATTAGCCTACAACCTTCTTGACAGCCTCAAGTACTCTATCCTGCTGGAAAGGCTTAACGATGAAGTCCTTAGCGCCTGCCTGGATAGACTCAATAACCATTGCCTGCTGTCCCATTGCGGAACACATAATAACTTTTGCTCCTGCATCAATTCCCTTGATAGCCTTAAGAGCCTGGATACCATCCATCTCGGGCATGGTAATATCCATAAGTACGAGATCGGGAGTAAGCTCCTTGTACTTCTCTACTGCCTTTGCTCCGTTCTCAGCCTCGCCTGCAACATTGTATCCATTCTTAGAAAGGATATCTTTGATCATCATTCTCATAAATGCTGCATCGTCAACAATCAGGATGTTTTTAGCCATTTTCTTTTCCTCCAATATATATTTATTTGGGGCTACTACTTAATTATTTCTGTTACACGTACGCCGAAGCTTTCCTCGATGACTACAACTTCGCCTCGTGCAACAAATTTACCGTTTACAAGTACGTCGATAGGTTCGCCGGCAATGCGGTCAAGTTCTATGATCGTACCGGGTGCAAAATTAAGGATCTCGGAAATTGTCTTGGATGTACGTCCAAGTTCAACCGTAACTTCGAGAGGAACATCCATGATAAGATTGATGTTCTCTCCGCCTGCGATTCCCGACAGATCCGGTGCAAAACTCTGGAACTGAACAGGTTTAACATTAACTGCCTGCTGAGGCATTCCCATTCCCGGCATCATTCCCATTCCGGGCATCATACCCATTCCCATTCCGGGCATCATTCCCATGCCCATCTGAGGCATTCCGCCCATCTGGCTCATGTCCATACCGGGCATTCCCATCTGGGGTGCCGCGCCCATCTGAGGCTGAGCTGCCATAGGATCGGGAGCAGGTGCTGCGGGTGTGGGAGCTGCTGCAGGTGCAGGTTCGGGTGCAGCTGAGCCGCTGTCCCCTCCGCCCATCTGATTGTTAACAAAGGTATCAACAATCTTCTTGGCGAACTCTATAGGATAGAGCTGCATGATGTTTGAATCAACCAGTCCATCTCCAATCTCCATCTTGAAGGAAATCTTTACGAAGGTTCCTCCAAGGAAAGGAGCTATTTCAGCGCCACTCTCATACTTTGAGAGATCAAGTAATGAAGAATCCGGCGGCGAAATATCGATCATTGTTGAGAGCATAGTGCTCAGAGAAGTGGCTGCGGAGCCCATCATCTGGTTCATGGCTTCCGATATCGCACTCAAATGGATCTCTGAAAGCTCACCGTCTGTACTTGTTCCGTCTCCACCCATCATAAGGTCTGTAATGACCTTAACGTCTGACTCTTTAAGAACTAATATATTGGTTCCATCCAGCCCTTTAGTATATTTGATCTGGATGAATACACAAGGTCTCTCGTAATTAACAAGAAGATCATCCCATTTGGCAAGTGTAACAATCGGCGTTGTGATGTTAACTTTGCGGTTAACAAGGGAATAGAGTGTTGTGGCCGAACTCCCCATGCTTATATTGGCGACTTCGCCTATGGCATCTTTCTCAACATCCGTTAACTCAAACCCTTCGTCAGCTGACGCTGCTTCGGAGCCCACAAGGAAATCTTCCTTAGGAGTCTCGTCCGTAGGTTTGGGGAGTTCCAGACCGCTGAGATCAGGTGCTTCATCTCCGGACAAGTCCATGCCGCTTAAAAGGGCATTTATCTCGTCCTGGGAAAGCATTCCTTCCATCCTTCTATTCCTCCTCTCTTATTACCGACGTTACCCTGACAGCATAGCTGTCATCATTAGCCCCGGGCAGCGCAGTAAATTTTTTTATATTTCCGACATATATATCAAGATCACTATCCGTCTTGGTGTTAAGACGGAGACAGTCGCCGACTTGCAAGTTCATAAAGTCGTTGATTGAAATGACTGTCTTTCCAAGTATTGCTCTGATGGGAATATCCACTCTTCGGATCATGGTCTCGATGTAATCCTGGAAGTTCTCATCCCTGTTCTCCTGCATTGTAGAGAACCAGTACTTGGTATTCAGCTTATCCATAACATCTTCAAGAGTTATGAAAGGTAAGCAAACGTTCATAAATCCTTCGACATCGCCAATCTTGATGTTAAGCGTTATGATGGCTATCATCTCGTTTGGCGCGATGATCTGTGCGAATTGAGGATTTGTCTCAACCCTCTGTAGGATCGGTGAGATATCAAGCACATTCTTCCAAGGTTCATGCAGGAGGTTGACCATCATGATCAGGATTCTCTGAATTATGGTCATCTCGATCTCGGAAAAATCTCTTGCTTTATCAAGAGCCGCTCCCGTACCGCCGAGCATTCGGTCTATCATGGCATATGCGATGTTGGTCGCAAGGTCCATTATAATATTACCGTTCAGCGGTTCAAAATTTACTATACCCAGGATCACCGGGTTAGATAACGCGTTTGAAAACTCATTAAAGGTAACCGTCTCGGAACTGGCTACCGTAACCTGTACGTTCTTTCTAAGGAACACAGGCAGGTTTGTTGAAATAAGTCGTCCGTAGTGCTCAAATATAATTTCAAGCGTTCTTAAATGCTCTTTTGAAAACTTTGTGGGTCGACCGAAGTCGTAGTTTCGAACCTGTTTCTCTTCTTCCCCCGATATAGAATCCATATCGAGATCACCACTGGACAGAGCCGCCAACAGGTTGTCTATTTCGTTTTGTGAAAGGACCTCTCCCAAGCGGTCTCACCTCCCATGGTTAAGATTTTTGTTCAAGCCTTAACCGTATACTGTATCGCTGATAACAACGCCGTAAATGAAGTCTGAACCGAACAGATCCTGTATAGCCTTGAGGATCTCAGCCTTTAAGCCTTCCTCATCATTCTTGCACTCTTCCTCTGTCTTTGAAGCGACGATGGTACGGATCTTATCTTTAATAACGCTCTCATTGGCTGCGATAAGCTCATTCATGGTCTTGTAATCTTCATGAGCCTTGTTTACCTGAAGAGAAAAATGGCAAACCATATGAGACTTAACAACCTTACCGTTCTCATCGGTATATTCCTTAAGAGGAATGGTCATCTGATCCGCAATGGAATAGATCTCTGTATCTGCCAAAGTGACTGCAGGAGAACCGCTCTCCTCAGCCTCGCCACCGGTAAGCTCGAGATTCATAACAGTCGCTATGTTATCTATAAGAGCGGCAGTCTTTTTATTGGTACTTGTAACACTGATCATCATTACTGCAGTAAGCGCGATATTAACAAGCAAAAGCGCTAAGATCACCATCGTAAGCAAATTCTTTTTCATTTTAATTCCTCGCTTTGCGAATGATTATAAATCAATCTACTTTGTGTTGTTGTAGATTCTTATCTCGACACGTCTGTTCTTGGCTCTTCCCTCTTCGGTAGAGTTGTCGGCAATGGGAACTCGCTCTCCCATTCCTGCGTGCTTGATCTTTGTAGGATCAAGGGTAGAATTCTGTACGAGATAATAAAATACCGAAAGGGCACGGGCACTTGAAAGTTCCTCGTTATCAGCAAAGCGCGCGCTCTTAATGGGTATATTGTCGGTATGTCCGTTGATCTCCACCTCTCCGCCGGCGTATCTCTCAAGGATAACAGCTACCTTGTCGAGAACAGCCATGGACTCCTTCTTCAAGCTTGCGGAACCCGAATCAAAAAGGAGGGCTCCCTTCATGGTAAGAAGTACATACTGTGAAGTGAAAGAAACATCTATCTGATCCGACATATTGTTGTCGGCGACAGCTTCCGAAATAAGTTCTGCCAACTGTTCATTCTCAGCGGTCTTCATCTCTTCCATGATGTCGCTGACTTCCTCAATGTTCTCGGCGATACTGTCAGGATTGATACCATCCTCGGGGACCGCCTGCTGGGAAGCATCATATTCCTGGACATTGTCGGATTCCGTTTCAGCGTCCTCCGCAGCGCCCATGCTGTTGATGTATTCAGCGAGATCGTTGAGCTGGCTGACACCGTTACTGATAAGGATACCCTCACCAATGGATGTTGCACCGGCTGTAAAAATACTGAATGAACTGCTCATTGATGCTATGAGTTCATTGAGCTTTGCCTCATCAATGGTTGACATTGAGAACAAAAGCACGAAGAAACACAGCAGCAGGTTCATAAGGTCGGAGAAAGTCGCCATCCATGCCGGGGAACCGGCTGGGGGATCTTCCTGCTTTTTGCCCATCCTTATTCACCTCCCTCGTCAGAAGATGCTGCTTCACGATCCTTGGGTGCAAGGAAGGACTTAAGCTTCTCTTCGATTACACGGGGGTTTTCTCCTGCCTGTATGGACAAAAGACCTTCAACCATAACTTCTTTCTGGATCATCTCAATAGCGTTATCCGCTTTGAGCTTGTTGGATGTAGGAGTACAGATCCAGTTTGCAAGAAGTGAACCGTACAATGTTGTAATAAGAGCTACCGCCATGGAAGGTCCGATGGACGATGCATCCGACATGTTATTAAGCATGTTAACAAGACCTACCAGGGTACCGATCATTCCCCATGCAGGGCCCATGGCTGCAAGTGTATCCCAGAAGCCTACACGGTTCTTGTGTCTTGCTTCGGAGTTGTCCATCTCAGCCTGCATAATGGCTCTTACGAGATCGGGGTCCGTACCGTCGACAACGAGCAAAATTCCCTTTTTAAGGAACGGCTCATCCATATCTGCCGCAGCTTCTTCAAGTGCGAGCAGACCATCTTTACGGGCCACATTCGATAATTCAATTATTTTTTTGATGATATCGGTTGTATTAGCGCTGGGTGCCTTGAAGATCAGCAACAGACTCTTGAGGCCGGCTATGAAATCTGCCATGGACTGTGAACAAAGAGTTGCCGCAAGCGCTCCACCGAATGTGATGATCGCGGAAGGAGCGTCAAGGTAGCTGGGGAATCCTCCGATTCCGGCTGCTGAAATAATACCGAAAATCAGCATACCCAGACACAGAAAGAATCCGATTAAGGATGCTAAATCCACTTAGTTTATCCCTCTTTCTCACGCAAAATGCAGCATTTACTTCCTCTTTTTTTTTGAAAATTTTGGAAGAAAATGCTTATTCTTCTGCAAGAATATCCTTTCTGTAAGATTTTACTAAATTTTTGATGTCTTGTCTACTTTCTTTTACAATTATTTTTCTGCCTGTGGTGAGGGTCAAAACCGTGTCCGGAGTCTCCTCTACAAGCTCGAGTAAATGCGGATTTATAAGGATTCTTGTGCCGTTTATCCTTGTGACTTCTATCATGCTTCCACCCTCCAAAAACTTCACAATGTTGCAGAATCACTCGGTAAAATTTTTTAATAATTTTACCAAAAAAACTAAATTTTTGCAAAATTTATAAAATGCCGAAAAGGAACGGGCAAAAAACCCGTTCCTTTAGTGCTATTTTAAGTGTTTAGAACAGGATATTTATCCTATTCCGCCCCGATTATCTCTTAAGGTTTGTAAGCTCCTCAAGGAGTGTATCGGATACAGTAATGATTCGGCTGTTAGCCTGGAAACCACGCTGTGTGGTGATCATTGTAGTAAACTCGTTTGAAAGGTCTACGTTACTCATTTCAAGAACACCGGTTGTCATGTATCCGCCGGATGCGCTGACATCAACACCGATTCCGTCGAACTCACCGGAGTTCATGGTTGCTGAGTAGAGGTTATCTCCTTCCTTGGAAAGACCTGAGTTGTTTGCAAATGCTGCGGTTGCGATCTGACCGAGAAGTCTTGTCATACCGTTATCATAGCTTGCGTAGATCTGACCCTGCTTATCGATTGATACGCCGATCATATCGCCAAGCATACGTCCTGAGCCGATTCCCTTCTCATCACCGCTGGTTGCGGCAACAGTTGAAGTACCGTTGTTGTTGAACATTGAGATATCCTTGAAGTCAATGGTGATGTCTTCAAAGTTTCCACCGAGCTGCTTAAGGTTAAGGATTGCGGTGGTTGCGGTTGATCCGCTGACGCCTGTGAAAGCACCGGTGTTGGTATTGAAATCAAGGGTGATACCGTCAAGAGTACGTCCGTCAAATGTGATCTTTGTGCCTGCCGTATCAGTGGTTACATTGCTGTTGGTAAAAGTAGAAAGGTCTCCGCTGTTTATAAGCTGTTCCATGGTCTTTGAAACAGCACCCGTGCTGTCCATAGTAGCAAGCTTAAGGAAGTCCTCTGTTGATCCTTGATATCCGTATGCGGAAGCGATGGCAGCAAGCTTCTCAAGGTCTTCGTCTGAGTAGGTTTCAGTGGTGGAATCCTTGGTAATGGGGAGTGTTGCAATTACCTCCGCAGGAGTAACGTTAGTATTAGAAAGTGTACTTCCGCTCCAAGTATAGCCGGTCTTCAATGAAACAACCGTGGTATCCTTCACAGATCCATCTGCAAAGAAAGGACTGGATGCACTGTTAAGGGAGACAACATTTCCGTTTGAATCAAGAAGTTTTGAAAGCTCTACGGAATATGATCCCTTTGTATCTGAATCCTTAAGGGTAAGTCTTGCAGTGTAGCTGTATCCCAGTGCATCGTAGAAGTTAAGGTTAACTGTCTTACCTGCATCTGAAGTAACATCGGTATCGTTCTGGTCAAGAATACCTGCTACGGTTGCCTTGTAAGTAGCCTCAGGGGGATAGGTCATGTTTGCATCGCTCATGATGCGGAGCGCCTGTACTGTATCCTTCTTAACAACGGTAGGATCCTCAGTATCGGGAAGCCATCCCATTACGTTGTAACCGGTAGATGTCATCGCAAGGTTTCCGCCTCCGTCAACGTAGAATGAACCGTCACGGGTGAAGAAATTTGAAAGTCCGTTGCTTACAACGAAGAAGTTTTTACCAGTGATCATTATATCGAAGGGATTTCCGGTAGACTGAGCCGAACCCTGACCATCAATGTTCATTGTGATAGCTGCGCTCTTAACACCAAGTCCGATCTGACGGGCGTTGGTACCACCGGTTCCGGTAGTTGCGTTAGGACCGCTGGCCTGCTGTGTGGTCTGGCTCATAAGGTCAGAAAAGTTGATTGTACTGGATTTGAATGCAGTAGTGTTAACGTTAGCGATATTGTTACCGATAACGTCCATTCTTGTCTGGTGTGTCTTGAGTCCTGCTACACCAGAATAAAGTGATCTCATCATAAGACATTTCCTCCTAAGCGTTTGTGGAACTTTGAATAAGCTCCGATTTTGCTTTGGAGAAGTCATTGTTTGGATTTCGTCTATCTCTCGGAAATCCAAGACCCCCATCCAGGTCCGGTCTTTTACATAATGACTGCTCCGTTAATGTGTGTGAACACGTTTTCAATTGTTTCTGTGGAATCCATTGCCGTAACCACCGTCTGATTGGGGATGTTTACGATGAATGCCATGTCATCCACGAGCACGAGTGAATCTTTGATTCCTTTCTCAGCTGCTTTTCTTGCTCCGCCTTCAAGTCTGTTCATCTGATCTGCAGAAATCTGAATGCCTCTGTCAGCAAGTCTGAATGAAGCATGTTTGGAAAACTTAAGTCCGTTTTCTTCAAGATTTTTCTGGGATAAGATCTGACCAAACGAAAGTCCGTCTGCGGTGGTGGTTTTCTTTGCCTTTTCTTCCTTGGGGGCATTGATAACCTGATTAGCAAGCTGCTCTATAGAAAGGAAACTGTTCTTTTGAATATCCATATCAGTTATCTCCTTTCTTTCTTCGCTCGCTTTACTTCCACACTGAATATATCGGCTCGGAGGTAAATTTCTTTACCCCCGAAGCCAAATATTTTCTATGATTCTGTGGTTTCTTCAGTTTTTTAAGAATCAGTATTTTCTGTTAACGCCGCTGCTCTGAGTTCCGCAAGCTTTTCGGCATATTTTGTGTATCTGCTGTAAGTATCGGAAGCTATGAAGCTCTTTTCGTAATCAGACATGTTCTTATATGTCTCACCAAGCTCATCAATGGTCTTTCCTTCGCCGGAAATAGTGATGTTTACAACAGCGGGAAGTTTGTTAAGTGCAATGGTGAAACTCTCAGCTTTGTTGAATGCGTTCTTGTAATCCGTATCAACAACAGTATCAAGATCCTTAATGGAGTAGAGGTTTTCATTGATTGAAAGATAAGGCTTGTTATTTTCATAAACAACGTAGTCAACCTTACCCTCAATGTATTTGGACTCTCCGCTTGCATCGGTGGTCCTGATGTAAACATTCTTTCCCACAAGAGCACTTGCCCTCTGCATTTCCATGGTGCCGGACATGTTTGAGATAGCCTCAACCTGAGAGAACTGCGCATACTGAGCGATATATTCGGTATTTGAAGTAGGTTCCATGGGATCCTGGTACTTCATCTGGGCCACAAGAAGCTGGAGGAATGTATCCTTGTCCATATCCTTTCCTGTAGTCTGAGTTGCTTTAGATAAAGAGTTCTGAGAATCCGTCTCAACTACTTTTCCGTTTTGAACGGGTGCTACTAATGCCATATATAGCTCCTTTCTGTTACTTACTATACGCGGGCATCCATTGTCTGGCCGTTGGCTGCCATCATTTCAGCAGTAATGCGGTCTTCTTCGTCGAGATCTTCCATGTCTTCGGGAAGAAGATCCGGTCCAAGGGTAAGTCTTCTTACTCTCTTCTGTTCCTGCTGCTGAGGATCGCCCTCGTTTCCGTGCCGGTTAAGATCCTGCTGGCTTAGCTGAGTTCCTACCGAAACCTCAATGGTATTAACCTTAATGCCCTGCTCTTCGAATCTTTCTTTGAGCTGGATCATCTGGTTTTCAAGAACTGCCTTAACCTGCTCATCGGATGCTACAAAGTTTGCCGAGATATTTCCGTCCTTGTGAACAAGACTTATCTGGATATTTCCGAGAGATGCGGGATGAAGCTGCATCTCCAAAGTCTGCATATCAGGTTTAACGGATGACCTCATGTAATCCAATATCTGATTTGCAATGTCCTGTGTCCCGGCTGTTGTTTCCTGCTGAAATACCGAACTAAACGGTGCATCAGTAAGGATGTTGTTTAAATTGTTCTGAAGAGGATTCTGGAATACCAGATGTCCGGGATTCATATGTGAATCTCCGTGACGGCCGTCACGACCGTTTTCATTTCCTCTTGCATTCGCCTTAACAAGAGCTTCGGTTCCAAGGGTAGTTCCCTCTTCCGTTGTAACCTGTGCAAGATCATCCTTGATCACTGAAGAAGCAGAAGACTTAACTTCTTCTTTCTTGTTTTCGATCACCTTAGAAATGACAGTTTCAGGTAAAACTTCCTGTTTTACAGCTACTTCATCACCTTCGGTTACATCCTGCATCGCCATCAGATCTCTGAGTTCTTTTACATTAAATTCCTCAAAGCCCGATTCGGTTCCGAGTACCTCTTTTAATTCGGCGCTAATATTCTGAAATTGCTCAAATTGGGTTTCGTTTGTAAGAAGCGAGAGGGAATCCTCAGCGCCCATCGCACGAAGAGCAAAAGCAGAAAGATTTTCGGGGTTTAAAAGGTCTGTTTCCGTCAGCTGAAGATCTGCTAGAATATCCTTAGCCTCTTCGGGAGTGATATTCAGGATCTCACTGATCTGAAGAAGGAAATCTGCTGCAACAGTCTCAAGTACTGCCATAGCTTCAGTAACTTCTTCGTCTGACATAACCTTTGACTTTTCAGCCAGCCCGGTTCCTTTGGGTTTGTCGTTACTTACGGATTTTTCAGATGAATCCGTTTTGTCAGCGACCTGCTTTTTATCGGCTGCAGATGTCATTCCGGCATCTGCTTTGTCCTCTCCGGCAATTCGGTCCGAGGTATCTTTTCCACCGTTAGCAGGATTTTTGTCCGCCATTTTCGTTTCTGTCTTTGAAACATTTGCTATATCGAGGCTTGCATCCTTGCCTGCCATCAAATAGCTTTCAAAACTGGCGGAGTCGCTTTTTGTTTCCGTGGAAATCTTGCTTGCCATCAGCGATTGAGTTCCAATGCTTAAGCTTGCGAACAGACTTCCCACATCATTTACAGATGTGCTGCCCATAAGCGTTCTCCTTTCCGATATGTGATTTTTGAAATGGCATAGTGTACCATTACATTCTCTATATCGGAGGGAGAAGCGAATTCTTTATAGTTTTCTGAAAAATATTTTGAAACTGCGATAAAATACATCGCAGTTTGCGCAATACTCCGTATCAAAAAGCTCGTTAAGGCATCGAGACTTTTTGATCAGCATCATAAAGTACATGATGCTGATTGCTTATGCATCTCGACCTTTGGTCAACATTTCAAAGTACGAAATGTTGATTAGCTATCTGGATCCATAATCTTGGTTAATTTCGCAGCGACCTCTGCGTCCATAACTCCGAGGATCTTTCCTCTGTCTTCGGAGTTCATGGTGTTGAGGATCTTGGCGGCAAGCTTAAGGCCGTCATTATCAACCATCTTCTCAAATATTCCGGCAGCCTGCTTGGGCTTCATCTGAGAATATGCTTCCGCATAGTTTTTGATCTCCTGATCTGCTTCAAGCTGAGCAACTACCTGCTTGTAGAGGTATTCAGCGGTGGTGGCATCTATGGACTCATAGTACTTTTTGTACTCTTCAGCTCCGGGACCTTTTTCAGCATAGATAACCTCTTCGTAGAACTGGTTTCTGATACGCTGGAATTCCACCTGCATCTTTTCAAATTCTTTAAGCCTTGTAACCTCGGCGGTCAGCTCAGTGATCTGCTCATCCTTGGTGGTGTTTGCGGTCTGAAGTGCATCCAGCTGCATTTCAAGAACTGCGATCTGGTTTACTGCCTCTTCAAGGGATGTATATCCGCCATAACTGTCGGGATCGTTAGTAAGGCTCTGGGATGCTCCGGGAAGGATCTTGTTGATAACGGGAACATCCTTCAAGATAGGAGTCATAACAGAGCTTCCGAAACCGCCGACATCGAGTTTGATAACAACAACTACGACTGCCAGCCACAAAAGCACAATAAAAACAGTGGCAAGAAAAGTTACAAATCCGTTTCCTTCCTTGTCTTCATTCAAGGCTTCTTCCTGTTTGGCGATCTCTTTGGCACGCTTACGTGCTTCTGCCTTGGACTTAGCCTGATCTTTCTTTAATTGCTTTTTTTCGTTTTCGAGTTTTTTACGCTCTGTTTCAGCCGCCTTTTCTTCCGGCGTCATTTGTTTGGCCATTTTCAGTCCCTTTTTATCTAAATAGTTTTAATTGCTTATCTTTTTAACGTGGGTATAACTGGTAAGTTCATCCACGGTCTTGCCTTCTGCTCTGTTCTCCTCACGGATGAACTCTTCAAAGGCTTTTTCCCTTAACCTGTCGTAGGTCTTTCTCTCCATGACGGCTTCCGCCATCTTAACCCTGGCAAGTTCAAGAAGTTCCTCAGCTTTTTTTACTTCCAGTTTTTGAGCTTCTATGGCTTCCTCGGTCTGTTTTCTTGAAAGAGCGTTGTCATCTATATCCCTGAAGTTCAGATTGCCTTCAAGAAGCTTCGTTGCTTCCGCTTCAAGATTCCATTTCTTTTGGATCAGATTTCCAAGTTTGTTTTCCTCTTCCTCAAGCTTTGCTGCAGCCGCGGAAAATTCCTGCTTGGACTGAGTCTCCATCTTAACTTTTATATCCAGAACATTCTGGAGACTGAATCTGAATCTTGCCATTATTCTTCAAAAAGCTGTTCCAGTTTTTCGATGCTCTCTTCAAATGAAAATTTCTCGTCAGTCTCCTGGCAAACAAATTCATTTATCGCATCTATCTTTGAAACCGCGTAATCAATCTTGGGGTTAGAGCCCGTCTTATAGGCTCCTATATTTATCAGGTCCTCTGCCTCGTTGTATGTAGCAAGAACTGTCTTAAGCTTTCCTGCAGCCACCTTATGATCCTTGGTTGCGATCATGCTCATGCATCTTGAAATACTCTGTAGTACATCGATGGCGGGATAATGATTCTTATGCGCAAGCTTACGATCCAGCATGATATGTCCGTCAAGGATACTCCTTGCTGTATCGGTAATAGGCTCGTTGAAATCATCACCGTCCACAAGGACCGTATAAAGTCCGGTAATGGAACCCTTTGCCGAATTACCCGCTCTCTCAAGGAGCTTAGGCATCTCGGAATAAACACTCGGTGGATATCCTCTTGTAACCGGCGGTTCTCCGCTGGCAAGTCCTATCTCACGCTGAGCCATTGAAAAACGTGTAAGGGAATCCATCATAAGAAGAACATCTCTTCCGCTTTCCCTAAAATATTCTGCGATAGCGGTAGCCGTCATGGCAGCCTTTTTTCTCTCAAGAGCAGGTCTGTCAGATGTAGCAACTACAACTACGCTTCGCTTCATTCCTTCTTCGCCGAGGTCGCGTTCAATGAATTCACGCACCTCTCTACCACGCTCTCCGATAAGAGCGATGACATTTATATCCGCTTTGGTATTTCTTGCAAACATACCCATAAGGGTAGATTTTCCAACGCCGGATCCTGCAAAGATACCAATTCTCTGTCCCTTGCCAATGGTTATAAGTCCGTCAACAGCTTTAACACCGAGAGGAAGGACTTCATCTATGATGGCTCTCTCCATGGGATCGGGCGCTGTATTGTCAACGGGAGCATATCCACCCTCGATAACGGAACCATCAAGAGGAATTCCAAGACCATTCAAAGTCTTTCCAAGAAGCTGATCGGAAACAGCAACCCTCAGGGGATAGCCGGTATTTTCAACAATACTTCCCAGGCCTATTCCATCTGTGGAATCATAGGGCATAAGAAGGGTTTTCTTATCACGGAATCCAACGACTTCGGCCATAATAGGCTTCAGTTTTTCTCCTGCCTCATTCTCGGGTTTGATAACGCACATATCCCCAAGCTTTGCATCGGGACCCGCAGATTCAATAGTGAGTCCAACCACATTGACTACTTTTCCCTTTTTCAGGAAAAAGTTCATCTCTTTGACTTTATTATATTTTTGAAGATTTATCTCTGTGGTCATAGATCGCCCGAACTACTCTTCTCTGTTTTCTTTTACGTAGGACAGCATTCGAAGCTTATTGGTCAGTTCCGTAAGTTCGGTATCAAGACCGCAGTCGTAGATACCGCCGTCCGTCTCGATAAAGCACTGATTCTTTGTAAGGCTGATATCTTCGATTATCTCCACTGTGCTGTCAGGAAGTGTCGCAGCTGCCTCCAAAGTCTTTTTCTGCATACCTAAGAAAGCTGAATCATCTGCTGAAACATGGATCAAATAGCTCCTTGTTCCTTCAGTCTTTCTCATGGTATTCTCGATCAAATGAAGAAGGATCTGCCTCTGATTTGAAAGTTCAACATTAAAAATGTGCTTATAAATGTCCGTGATAGTTTCCACAAGGTCTGACTCCACGGACTCGTACTTTCTCGCATATTCCTCTTCAAGACGTTTTTCTTTTTCGATAAACTCGGCTTTAGCCTGTTCAAACTCGGCTTTGCCTTCTTCATATCCGGCGCTGTAGCCCTCATCACGGGCTGCACTTCTGATGGACTCAGCTTCCGCCTCAGCAGAACTTCTGGCATCATTCAGTATTTCCTGCGCCTGTACATTGGCATTTTCAATAATGGAACCGGCTTCACGGTTTGCCTTTTCAACAAAAGCAGACGCATTTGGTCTTTCGGCTCCGGCATCTTCGCCTTCTACACTTCCCTCATATTCCGCAAAAAGTCCTTCAGCAGGATCTCCACCCTCGAATTCACCCTCAATGGGTTCTCCGTCTTCACCAATGGTTTCGGCATGAAGCCCCGCCACAAACTGTGCCTGAGCACGCTCCTGTTCCTCAAGGCGCATCTTCTCAAGCTTGGCTTCCATAAGCGCATTCATATCAATGACTCGCTTATCTTTATTGCTTATATTCACATAAGATGTTTTCAAAAGATTAGGCAATTATCTCGTCGCCTCCGCCTCTGGAAATAATGATCTCGCCCGCATCCTCCAGCTTTCTTATGATGTTTACGATCTTCTGCTGAGCTTCTTCTACGTCCTTCATACGAACAGGGCCCATGAATTCCATGTCCTCTCGTATCATGGTTGCAAGACGCTTTGAAAGGTTATTGAAGATTGCATTCTGAACCTGTTCATTTGCACCCTTAAGGGCAATTCCAAGGTCGTTATTATCAACATCTCTAAGCACACGCTGAATTGACTTGTCGTCCAGAAGGAGGATATCTTCGAATACGAACATCTTCTTTCTGATCTCGTCGGCAAGCTCGGGCTCTTCGATCTCGAGAGATTCCATAATGTGTTTCTCTGTACCACGGTCAACAGAGTTGAGGATTTCGACAACGGAGTCGACACCACCGATAATGGTGTAATCCTGGTTGACGAGGGAAGCAAGTTTTGATTCCAATACTTTCTCCACCTCCTTGATGATATCGGGGCTGGTTCTGTCCATGACCGCGATACGCTTTGCAACATCCGCCTGTCTGTCGGGAGCAAGGGCAGAGATGATCTGACCTGCCTGTGATGCTGACAGATATGAAAGGATAAGGGCAATGGTCTGAGGATGCTCATCCTGAATGAAGTTGATGAGCTGTGACGCATCAGTCTTACGAACAAACTCGAAGGGCTTAACCTGAAGTGAAGCAGTAAGTCTGCCGATAACCTCCATGGCCTTGTCGCTTCCGAGAGCATGCTCCAAAAGGTCTTTCGCATAGGTGATACCACCTTCTGCGATGTACTGCTGAGCAAGGCACACTTCGTAAAACTCGTTTATAACATCTTCTTTTGTCTGAGGAGTAACACTTCTTGTGTTAGCGATCTCAAGAGTAAGTTCCTCAATCTCCTCTTCTTTAAGATGTTTGAATATACCTGCAGAGCGCTCAGGTCCCAATACTATGAGCAATATAGCTGCTTTTTGTAATCCCGGTAATCCAGTATCGGCATTTTTAGCCATAACTCTACGTTCTCCTTTTTACCACTCATCCTGTAACCAGTTGCGGAGCAGGATCGCTGCCGCTTCGGGGTTCTCATCAACAAACTTCTCGACCATCTTTCTTGTCTCGGATTTTGTCTCAACATCGATATCCTCAATAGACGGCTCGGGCGTGGATTGCAAAATAGTCTCGACTGACAATTCTTCCTCCTGAGCAGCTTCCTTCTTAACTGCCATGCTTCTGAGTACTACTACCACAAGCAGGATCAGGATGAGAAGGAACAGTGCAACCGAAAGGACGGTTGTCCAGCTTACGCTTAAGCCCTCTTTGTCATAGAACAGAGGGGATTCATATGCAATGATGGTTATATTTTCAACAGGAACTCCCGTTGCATTTGCAACCATCTGATAAAACTCTTCGTCAACTTCAAGCTTGGTATCTTTGTTGTTTGCAAGCTTGTACTGCTCCCATGTCATACCATCGAGAAGTCCCATTGTCTTGGCATCCTTCTCGGATAGTTCCTTAAAAGTAATTGCCGCGATTGAGAGGGATGACTTGGTGTAGTCGATGGATCCCGGAGGGATGACAGCATATCTCGAATGTTCATTGGGGAGGTAATCGCTTACCGTCTCGTTAGAGGATGATGAGCTCTCGGAATTATCCTGATAAACGTAGGTGGTACCCTCTCCGTTTGAATCGGTTCCGGGAACACCTCCTGTTCCGCTGGTAGACTCAGACTCAAAAGTCTCCTGATGTGAGAGATAACCTTCGGTTCTGTCATCTGCAACAGAATATTCCTTGATGGTATCCTCGTAATTTGAGTAGTCCATATCAAGGTGGGTTGTTACTTCGATATTGTTGTACTGGTTGGTACCGTAAAGAACCTTTTTGGTCTGGTTTGATATATATGACTCAGCGGTGTTCTGAAGTTCCTGCATGGAATTTGCGATTCCCGCAGTAGTATAGTCGTCGCCGCCGACAAAGAGCATATTTCCGTCATCATCAAGGATGGTGATGTTTGATGTGGTCTCGCTTCCGAGGCAGGTAGCAACCGCCTTTGCGATTCCCATTGCACTGCCGTTGTTAAAGTTAACATCGGTAGTAAGCTGGATCCATGCTGAAGATTCCTGCTGCTGTGAAAGCAGGGTTCCTACATCATTGGGTACATGGATCTTGACCCTGGCATTCTTAACGCCTTCGATGGTCCTGATCATATTGACTATAGCGGTCTCATCATATTTCTGATAATTACGCTGTCTGTCCAGTGTGGTTGTTGAAAGTGAAGTGCTCTGATAGTCCGAAAGATTAAGTTCCTCGGGCTTGTATCCCGATGAAGCAAGAGCAAGCTGTGCTGAAGAAAAATCTTCATTCTTTACTGAGATCACAAGAGCATTTGTTGAAATCTGGTATTCAATGCCCGCATCTGACAGGATGCCCACGATCTGTGATGACTCTCCTGTTGTCTCGGCAATATAAAGTGTCTCGTACTGAGGTCTGGTGACCACCGTTAAAATGACAATAAAGACAACTATCGCCAGAACTCCAAGTCCGATGATGATCGCCTTTTGTCTTGTGGTGAACTTGAGCCACCACTCTTTTATTTTGTTCAAAGTATTCCGTAACCACTCAGGCATTGGAATGAACCTCCGCGTCTAAATATTTCTTTAAAGATTAAATCTGGATCTGCATTAATTCCTTATATGCTTCCAGAACTCTGTCCCTTATTGCGACTGTGTACTGAAGGGCGGTTGATGCCTTCTCCAGTGCTATCGTAAGGTCATGAGTCGAATCACTCTCTCCCAAAGCAAACAGGATTTCCTGATTCTCCGCATCGGACAGATAACTGTTGGTGCGTGTAATATTATTGATCGCTGAGTTTAAAGCGGCCTCAAACATTGTTCCGTCTGTGGACTCGCCGGTTTTCATTCCCAGCCCCTTAACATTCGTAAGCTTAGAAACGTCGTTTGTTGCGCCTGTCATAGCGCGTACCATAGCTGCGTTCATTATTTACCCTCGCCTTTATGAATTACCCGATCATCGGTTACCCTTTACTGACCTAACTCCAGTCCCCTCTGGGCCATTGATTTACTTGCCTGGAACGCTGTAGCGTTGGCTTCGTACGATCTGCTGGCATCGATCAGGTTAGTCATTTCGGTAATGATATTTACGTTGGGATATGTAACATATCCGTTCTCATCCGCGTCGGGATTGGAAGGGTCGTAAACCATGTTCATCTCGGTGGTGTGGTCCTCGAAGACCTTGGTCACCTTAACGCCCTTGCCTGCGTAATTCTTGGAAACAGATCCAAGCACATGGCTGAAAGTGTCGCTGTTCCTAACGCCCTTTTCCTCAAACACAACAACCTTTCTTCTGTAAGGCGTTCCGTCTTCGGTCCTTGTGGTGTTGGCGTTTGCAACGTTCTCCGCAATAACGTCCATGCGGTATCTCTGGGCTGTAAGGCCCGATGCACTTGTATCAAAAGATGTAAACATACTCATAGTCAAATACCTCCGTCTTAGTCAAAACTACTTTCTCATAGCAGTCTGGAGATTCTGGAACTCCTGGGTAATGCTCTTGATGAGACCTTCGTACTTAAGCTGGTTCTGAGCCAGATATACGTTCTCGGTCTCTACGTCTACATTGTTTCCGTCAAGTCTGTAGGAAAAACTTGAAGCATCTGTATATGTTCCAACACGAAGATGTGAAAGATTCGCTCTTGAAACCTTTGTATCTGTATCAACAAGGACATTGTTTCCAAGCTCTTTTGCAAGAACAGATTCAAAGTCAACGTCCTGTCTTTTGTAATTGGGAGTATCAACGTTTGCGATGTTGTTGGCGATGGCTTCGTTCCTAAGCCAGGAAGCGTCTGCCGCCTTTTCCATGATGTTGATGTAATCGAATGCGTTAGTTCTAATCATAATTCCCTTTCCGGCGCCATGAAACGCCTTTTGGATAGAATTATTCACTATGTATAATCATACTGAATAATATACCATAATTAATTAAAATTCACAACATTTAGAGTCCCAAAAAGAGTTGTTTGTATATTTTGAGGAAGCCACCTTCAAAGTATCAAAAAAGGTTCCTGAAAATGCACCCCAATCCGTTCGTGCAGGTTCAGAAACCTTTTAAATCCGTTTGAATATTTATTTGTTCACAAAGTTATTTCATTGTGTGGCGAAGCTGCTCTATCTCGTCAAATACCACATCGTTAAGAACCTTGATGTAAGTACCCTTCATACCGGAAGATCTTGACTCGATAACGCCGGCACTTTCAAACTTTCTCAGGGCATTAACGATAACAGATCTTGTGATACCAACCTTATCGGCGATCTTACTTGCAACAAGGACGCCTTCGGTTCCGCCAAGTTCATCGAAGATGTGAACGATAGCTTCAACCTCTGAATATGAAAGAGTGCTGATGGCTGATTTAACAACCGCTACCTTTCTGGACTCTTCTGCGTTCTCCTCGTTAACGGAGCGGAGCATCTCAAGTCCCACAACGGTGGTACCGTACTCGCAAAGGATGATATCGTCAATATCGTACTGTTTGTCTGTCTTGTAGATGAACAGAGTTCCCAGTCTCTCTCCTGCAATCTCGATAGGTGTGATGATAGCCTGGAACTTGTCGGTAGCAACCTTCTCAAATCCCAGAGTTGCAAGGTTAACATTCTCCTTGGTTGAAAGAATTCCCAAAAATCTCTCATTGAGCATGGGATCGATAAACTCGCCAACCTTGTTGGTAACAAGTTCTCCGATCACCTCAATCCCGTCACAGAATCCGGCTCCAAGAACTTTTCCCTTACGGCTTATAACAAGTATATCGGAAGAAAGGATCTCTTTCATTACATCGCAAATATCATTAAAAACTACTTTGCTGGTGTTGTTGTTATGGAGAAGTTTGCCAATTTTTCTTGTCTTATCTAACAGTGATACACTACTCATTTAAACCTCCATTGCACAAAAACGAATAATCGGCATACCAGTTGTTTATAGTATATCACATATTTTGCAAGTATACAATAAATTATCTGAAAATTTACTTCCTTGTTCTGAATTCTTGTTCAAAACCGCGTAACAAAGACAAAATTTCTAAATGTTTGCTAATTTTGAAACAACAAATTATTCTTTGTCTTTGTTTCTATTTTCAGAATATCCACATTCTTTATTGCTGCAAAGATTACGGCTTCCCTTTACCACCATCATGCCACCGCACTTGGGGCACTTTTTCTCGATAGGCTTATCCCATGAAACGAAATCACAATCGGGATAACCAAGGCATCCGTAGTATCTGCGTCCCTTCTGGGACATCTTCATAACAACATCCTTGCCGCACTTAGGGCAAGCTACGCCGATCCTCTCGAAGAAGGGCTTGGTGAAACGGCAATCAGGGAATCCGGGACAAGCAAAGAACTTACCGTGAGGACCATACTTGATGACCATTCTCTTCCCGCATTCTTCACAGATCTCATCAGAAAGCTCATCTTCGATCTTGATCTTTTCAAGCTCTTTTTCAGCGTTCTGAACCGCTGCGTCAAGATCGGGATAGAAATTACGCACGATGGTCTTCCACTTTACATCACCGTTCTCAACGCCGTCGAGAAGGGTTTCAAGATTAGCGGTAAAATTCTCGTCAACGATGGTGGGGAATGCTTCCTTCATGATATCGTCAACTGCATTACCAAGTTCTGTAGAGTAAAGATTCTTACCTTCTTTGGCAACATATCTTCTCTGCTGAATAGTTGTAATGGTAGGTGCATATGTGCTGGGACGTCCGATTCCCTTTTCCTCAAGCGCACGTACGAGAGAAGCCTCGGTAAAGTGTGCAGGGGGCTGGGTAAAGTGCTGCTTTGCATCAAAGTCTTTAAGCTTAAGCACACTGTCCTTGCCAATGGTTCCTTTAAGAGTGTTCTCTTCTTCCTTGTCATCTGAGCTTGTATAAACGCTCATAAAACCGTCAAATACACATGTTGAGGCCGAAAGTGTAAAGATATGCTCTCCTGCTCCAACCTTGACATTGGTTGTTGTATATTTTGCGGGAGCCATACGGCTTGCAAGGAAACGTTTCCAGATAAGAGTATAAAGTCTTAAATGATCTCTCTGAAGAACATCCTTAAGACTGTCGGGATTTCTGTTTATATCGGTAGGACGGATAGCTTCGTGTGCATCCTGTATCTTCTTTCCGGATTTGGCAGCTTCCTGCTTTGCTCCCTGATACTCATCAGAGTAATGCTTTTTGATATATTTGCTTGCCATCTTCTCAGCTTCATCAGAAACTCGGGTGGAGTCTGTACGAAGGTAAGAGATCAAACCAACGGTTCCCTCTTTTCCTATTTCAATTCCTTCATAAAGCTGCTGTGCGATACGCATAGTCTTGGAAGTTGAGAATCCAAGAACTTTGCTGGCTTCCTGCTGAAGAGTTGAGGTTGTAAAAGGAAGAGGTGCCTTACGGCTTCTCTCACCATTGGTTATATCAACTACTTTAAACTGTTTCTTACCGATATCGGCAATGATATCCTTAACCTGCTTTTCGCTTGTAAGTTCTACTTTACCCTTCTTGGTTCCATAGTACTTTGCACTGACAGGCTTCTTCTCTTTGTCGACACCCAATACGGCATCAAGAGACCAATACTCTTCGGGAATGAATTCATCGATCTCTCTTTCTCTGTCACAGATGATCTTAAGTGCGATGGACTGAACTCGTCCTGCTGAAAGACCTCTCTTAACCTTAGCCCAGAGTACGGGAGAAATCCTGTATCCCACCATTCTGTCCAACATACGTCTGGTCTGCTGGGCATCAACAAGATCCATATCGATCTCACGGGGATGCTTTAAAGATTCCTTAACAGCATTCTGAGTGATCTCATTAAAGGTAATTCTATATGTCTTTTTATTTTCAAGCTTAAGGGTATGATAGAGGTGCCAGGAAATGGCCTCTCCTTCACGGTCAGGGTCGGTTGCGAGATAAACATTATCAGCTTTCTTTACAAGCTTTCTAAGTTCGGCAACAAGATCTCCCTTACCACGAATAGTGATGTACTTAGGTTCATAATCATGCTCCACATCAATTCCCAAAGAACTCTTCGGTAGGTCACGTACATGTCCCTGACTGGCAGCAACTTCAAAATCGTCGCCAAGGAATTTCTTAATGGTTTTTACCTTTGCAGGGGACTCAACGATCACAAGATTTTTAGACATGATTTCCTCCTCTTTCCTTCTCAGAAATTTCTTTAAAAAGTTTTCCATGAAGTAAAAAATCTTGAGGTAGATCCTCAAGACTTCAAATAGGGTTGGGCTGTTCAATTTTTCATTGAATAAAGCAAGCAGCTGGTAGGGGAATCGAACCCCTGATTCCGCCGTGAGAGGGCGGCGTCTTAACCCCTTGACCAACCAGCCACAGTGGCGTTTCATTCACGCGACTTGCTTATATTACTATACAACAAAAAATAATGCAAGTGTTTTTTTCAAATTTTTTTATTTTTTTTTGTAAATGTTAGAAAAGCCCGTAATTACGTGGTTTTTGTTATTCTAGTGTCGGGGGCCTACTACATGTAATATGCTTCCGGCACCGCCTCTCGGCTTCAGGTCCTCGTGGCAGCGGAACTAAACTCATACTTCGTTTCACTCGTATTCGTTAAGTACCGGCCTCGGACATGCTGCCGTCATCATATCACATGCAGTCTCCCCCTCGATACTAAATAAAGAAGAAACACCCTCGCAGAGGGTGTTTCTTCTATAATAATAAAAAATTACATGAAGTCGAAAAGCGAAATCTGATTTGTCTCGGGTAAGTCGGTCAAGATTCCGAGTTTGACCAAATTGTCAGTAATAGTTGCCGAGGCGTGGGCGCGCTCTCTAAAGTCCTGCTTGGAAAGGAAGGGACCGTCCTTGGCAGCTTCCACGATGGAGTCGGCTACGGTTTCGCCGAGGCCTTCAATGCTGGTAAGGGAGGGCATTACGCGACCGTCGTCCATTACCTGGAAGAGTCTTGCTTTGACCTTGAAGATGTCGATGGGAGCAAAGTCGTAACCACGGGCGCACATCTCTTCTACTACTCTAAGGTCTGAGAGCTGGCCCTCTTCTTTTGTGGAGAGTTTTTCTACGCCGGGTACTTTTGCATCCGCATCCGCTTTACGTTTTCTGAAATCCGCAAGGTATCTGTCTCTTACAGCTTTACCCATGCACATGATTTCATAAGAGAATGCCTTGGCTCTGATACTGAAGTATGCGCTGTAGTATGCCTGTGGTCTGTGGATCTTGCAATATGCGATTCTCCAGGCCATCATTACGTAAGCCGCAGCGTGAGCCTTGGGGAACATGTACTCGATCTTCTGGCATGATTCAATGTACCAGTCGGGTACGTTGTGAGCCTTCATGTCTTCCTTCCACTCAGGCCACTTATCGCTCTTACCCTTAGCTACGATTCCTTTACGAACCGCCTCCATGATCTTGAAGGATTTCTCCGATTCGATTCCCATGCTGATAAGATATGTCATGATATCGTCACGGGTACAGATAGCTGTTGAAATGGTTGCCTTTCCTTCTCTGATAAGATCCTGGGCGTTACCGAGCCAAACAGCGGTACCGTGGGAAAGTCCGGATATACGAACAAGGTCGGAGAAAGCCTGGGGCTTTGTCTCCATAAGCATGCCCATAGCGAAGTCTGTACCAAATTCGGGTATACCAAGAGCGCCCAGCTGGGTTCCGCCAAGGTCCTCAGGAGTTACACCAAGGGCATCAGTATTCTGGAAAAGGCTCATTACGTCCTTTCCGTCAAGAGGAATATCCTTAACGGGATCAAGACCTGTAAGGTCCTGGAGCATTCTGATCATGGTGGGATCATCGTGTCCAAGTATATCGAGTTTCAAAAGGTTATGGTCGATACTGTGGTAATCAAAGTGTGTGGTTATGGTAGGGATCGGCTTGTTCGCAGGGTGCTGCACCGGTGTGAAGGAACAAATGTCCTCACCAACGGGTAGTACAACGATTCCTCCGGGGTGCTGACCGGTTGATGTTCTAACGCCCATGCATCCCTGAACGATACGGTTGATCTCCGCACCGCGCTTTGTTATGCCGTGTTCCTCATAATATTTCTTAACGTATCCGTATGCAGTCTTATCCGCAAGACCGGAAATAGTTCCCGCACGGAAAGTCTGACCGGATCCGAAGATAACCTCTGTATATTTGTGAGCCTTTGCCTGATACTCACCGGAGAAGTTAAGGTCGATATCGGGCTCCTTATCTCCCTTGAATCCAAGGAAGGTCTCGAAAGGAATATCAAATCCCTCTTTGATAAGGGGCTCTCCGCAAACAGGGCAGTTTCTGTCGGGCATATCGATACCCGCTTTACCGCCGTACTTCTTTACTTCCTCGCTGTCAAAGTCTACGAAATGGCATTTAGGACAGATATAGTGAGGGCTTAAGGGATTAACCTCAGTTATTCCCGACATGGTAGCAACGAAGGAAGAACCAACGGATCCACGGGAACCAACAAGATAACCGTCTTCCACCGATTTCCAAACCAGTTTCTGGGCAATGATGTACATAACGGCGAAACCATTGGATATGATGGAATGAAGTTCTCTCTTAAGTCTCTCCTCTACGATGGGAGGAAGTTCCGGTCCGTAAATTTCATGTGCTCTGTTGTAGCAAATATCAGTCAGAGTCTTGTCACTGTCAGGAATGACAGGAGGACATTTATCGGGGCGAACAGGCGCAATGGTCTCGCACATATCCGCGATCATATTTGTGTTTGTAACGACAACTTCTTTTGCCTTCTCGGGTCCGAGATACTGGAATTCCTCAAGCATCTCTTCTGTTGTATGAAGATAAAGAGGAGGCTGACGGTCCGCATCATCAAATCCTTTTCCCGCCATGATTATACGGCGGTAAACTTCGTCCTGAGGATCAAGGAAATGGACATCACAAGTAGCCACAACGGGCTTGTGGAATATCTCACCGAGTTCAACAACCCTCTTGTTTATCTCTCTGATATCATCAAGGGAGTTGATGTTCTTGAATCTCTTTTCCATTATGACTTCGCCGTTTTCAAGTTTCTTTTTGTCAACGGCATCAACCATGTAAGCGTTGTTTCCAACCGGCTGGATTTCAAGATAATCATAGAAATCAACAAGCCTTGTTATCTGATCCTGAGTCTTTCCTTCAAGGAGCGCTCTGTAGAGTTCTCCTGCCTCGCAGGCACTTCCTATGATCAGTCCGTCCCTGTATTTCTGTACTCTACTCTTGGGAACGATGGGAAATCTTCCGCTAAAGTAATCAAGGTGGGACTCACTGATAAGGTGGTACAAATGCACTCTTCCAAGATCGTTCTTGGCAAGGATGATACAGTGATGGGATCTGATCTTGGAAATGGCTTCCTTGCTGGTTCCCATCTTGTCATTTATCTGAGAAAGATGGGTATAACCTTCGGATGAAAGCTGATTCATAAGCTTAATGAAGATCAGCGCAGTACACTCCGCATCATCCACCGCTCTGTGGTGATGAGCAAGAGAAACATTCAAAAGTTTTGCAACCGCATCAAGAGTATATTTTCCGTGACCGGGAAGCTGTACTCTTGAAAGGAGAAGGGTATCCATATATGTGAAAGTCTGAGGATAGCCCAGTCTCTCGCAGTTTGCTTTGATATAGTTAACGTCAAATTCTGCGTTATGGGCAACAAGAACACAGCCCTCACAGAAGTCCAAAAACTTCGGAAGGATAAGGTCTATTGTCTCCGCTGTTGCCACCTGTCCATCGGTTATTGAAGTCAGCTTTTCTATCTCATAAGGAATAGGTCTTTCAGGGTTTACAAAGGTTGAAAATCTGTCAACGATCTGACAGCCTGACACCTTTACCGCACCGATCTCGATGATGCGGTCGTTAACAGGTGAAAAGCCGGTAGTCTCAATATCAAAGACAACGAAATCGGAATTAAAATCTCTTCCGTCATCATCCATTACAACTTTCAAAAGGTCGTCTGCGAGATAACACTCAACGCCGTACAAAACCTTAAAGAAATCCTGTCTGTCGGGGTTCTTGTCTCCCGCTTCGGCACGTTTTCCTTTTTCTGCTTTCCAAAGATCATCCCATGCATGTCCCGCATCGGTAAATCCCTGAACAACACCGTGATCGGTTATGGCGATGGCTCTGTGTCCCCACTTGTATGCACGTTTTACGATATCCTTTGGTTCGGATACCGCATCCATATCGCTCATCTTTGTATGGCAGTGGAGCTCTACTCTCTTGCGGAGTGCAAGGTCCTCTCTGCTCTTAACGAAACTGGGTATCTTTATCATGGAAGATACATTGCCAATGGTTATTTCGTGAGCAAATTTATCGTATGAAGCAATACCTTTTAATTTTACAAATCCACCGACTTTAAGATCCTTTTCAAGCTCGTTTATCTTCTCCGAAGGAATGAAAAGTTTTACTGAAATCGAGTCGGTATAATCGGTGATCTCGAAGGTATAAATTGCCTTCTCAGGTCTGTTACGAAGTACCGTCGCTTCAGCGGTCATAACCTGTCCCTGAACAGTAACTTCGCCTATCTCTCCGATGATCTCTTCTATCTTTGTAAGGTCGGCTGTCTGGTCCATTTCCCTACCATAAATAACATCGGGATCATCCGACCATTTAAGCTCTGTAAAGCGGTTTCCTCCACCGTAGGAACTTCTCTGTCCGCCCTTGAAATTGTTTCTATTAAATGCAGGTTTTTCGCCTGATCTTTCCTGGGGCTTTTTATCTCCCGGATCCTTCTGGAACTTCTTGACAAGTTCACTGTTTCCGCCTGTTTTTGCGGCTTCTTTTGAGCTTTCCTTATTCTCTCCGGCGCCCTTGTTTTCAGCCTTTGCACTGTCCTTTTTGGAAGCCTCTTCGCCCTCTTTCTTAGGCACATTTCCGATGTAGATCTCTTCTTTTTCCACACCGATTCCAAGCTTCTTTTCTATCTCTTTTATGCGAAGCTGAATCTTGAAATCAGTCTCTTTTTCATAATCATTTTCGGGAACATCACCATAGGAAACAGATATATTTGCATGCAAAGCAAACCTGTCGGTAAGCACATCCGAAAGGTACTGCGTTAGTTCTTTTTCTTTGTCTCTGTAAAGGAAAATATCCTGAATTTCCAGCGAGAAAGCATCCTCTGCAGTGATGTTAACCTTCGCTGAATGAAATGCATTATATAAAGTAAGAGATTTACTCTTTAATTCTATCTCAAGGCTGTCACGATAATCATTCAAAACATACTTAAGATCATAGCTGCTTGATAACTCAAACTTCTCATTGATCTTAATGGAAAAGTCCTCGGGACTGTCGGAACCGCAGGCTTTGGAATACTGCTTGCAGATCTCGTCCTCCACCTCAAGAACGATTGCTTTTGGGATAACATGCTTACTTAAAAGATAAATCCTTAAAACATGTCTGTCCTTGCTGGCTGCCACTCGTTTAATTGTCGTGTCCTGAAAATAATCTGCCGCTTTAGTCTTTAACTGCAGTGAGGGAAACACCTCAAAAAAACTTTTGTCTACCAAAATGAATCACCTGTAACGTTTATTTTCCGCTTTCGCGAGGGTTATACCGTCCAATTATCAAGCTCATACTTAAGAGCATTTAAAAGCTCGGATTCGGGAAGTTTCTTAATGATCTCGCCCTTCTTGATAAGGAGACCTTCTCCGATTCCACCGGCAACTCCAAGATCAGCCTCTCTTGCTTCTCCGGGGCCGTTAACAACGCATCCCATGACCGCAACCTTGATATCCAATGGATAATCTGCCACAAGAGCTTCTACCTTTCCTGCAAGGCCTATAAGGTCTATCTGGGTCCTTCCGCAGGTGGGGCACGATACAACCTCGATGCCGCCCCTTCTAAGGCCCAGAGTCCTTAAAATAAGCTTTGCAGCCTTTATCTCTTCCACGGGATCTCCTGTAAGTGAAACACGAATTGTATCTCCGATTCCCTGATTTAAGATAAGTCCAAGTCCGATGGATGACTTAATGCTTCCGCTCATAACAGTTCCTGCCTCGGTAATTCCGACATGAAGGGGATAAACCGTCTTTCCGGCAAGAAGTTCATGGGCCTTAACGCACATCATTACATCAGATGACTTAATACTGATGACCAGATTGTCATAGCCTAGGTCCTCGATGATATGAACCTTATCGAGGGCGCTTTCAACTATGCCTTCGGCAGTTACTCCGCCGTACTTTTCGATCAGGGGCTTCTCAAGGGAGCCTGAATTAACGCCGACTCTAATGGGAATATTTCTTTCCTTTGCGGTATCAACAACCGCTTTGATCTTTTCGGTGCTGCCGATGTTTCCGGGATTAATGCGGATCTTATCTGCGCCGTTTTCCATGGCTGCAATAGCCATCTTATAGTCAAAGTGGATATCTGCCACAAGAGGAATATGGATCTGCTTCTTAATCTCTTTAATGGCGTTTGCTGCCTCTATTGTAGGAACCGTGCATCTGATGATCTCGCAGCCCGCTTTTTCAAGGCGAAGGATCTGATCTACGGTGGCCTTTACATCCTCAGTTTTGGTATTTGTCATGGACTGGATCGCGATGGGCTCTCCGCCTCCGATTATCCTGCCGCCGATATTTATCTTCTTTGTATTATCTCTATATGTTGACATATTTATTACCTCAAAAATAATAAGCGATGGGAACATTCCCACTGCTTACTATAATACCATAAACCATGTACAAAAAACTTACCAAATATGCTCTTATTATTTCTAATATTTTTTTTGACATAATAAGGGAGTTCTTTCAGGAATCTTTTTTTGGCATTATAAAAGCCCCGTATTCACGGGGCTTTTATAAAAAAAAGGAGAGAGATTTATGAGAACCCACTTACGTGGGTTGGGGTTGGTTGTGTAATGTGTTGTATCTCTTATCTGAGAAGATAATAACACTTAATTATGTCTACTTTGTGTCCAAAATCCAAAACAAATATAAAATTTCTAAAAAAGAAATAAAGAAAATGTCCCCCTAACCCCGTCCCCGGGGGACAACTCAAAAAAAACAAGCCACCGCGAAATACGTGGTGGCTTGTAAAGTACATGATGATGATTGCTTCTAAGCGTTTACTACTTTACCAAATTCATTGGCAAATCGCTTGATTTTTCAAGTCTTTCAAAGCCTATCAGTTTATAAAGTAGTAACAAAAAGTAGTAATTAATTAATGCTTAAATATGTCAAATCGCAACATCCTTGCCGGCAAAATCAGAAAAGAACCTCTCGAAGTCATCTCTCTTCACGTAATAATTCTTGCCCATCTTTAGAGCATACTTCATCGAGAACAACAACTTCATAATTCTGAGAGCTTTTTGATGTTCGCACCGAAAAATGATTTCAACATCCTTGACATCATAGATATCTCTTACAATGTCACTATTAACATCGAATGTCACATTATCAATATCTTCGATTTTAATTTCTTTGTTATCCAGCGCTTCTTCTATTGCATCTATCGCTAAGAAACGCTCATACATTTCATCGGTAACTATCATCAAAAAGGCCCTGTTTGAATTATTGGTTTTTCATCCCTGCGACTCACGAATCCACCTGTGTAAAATGTATTCCCAATCCATGCCATCTTGCAGCACTCTTAGGACTGTAACGGTTCGTTTCGTATCATCTACGATAAAAAATATAATATGGCTGTATGCAGGCTTGAAATATATTTTATATCCTCTATACCAAAACCCGGTAGAATCATATCCTTTTGGAAAGACATCTAAGTGTTTTACAGCCTTTTTTATCTTGCTGACATAATTATCCGCATATTCCCGATACTTAAACTCTTTGATGATATATCTCTTCTTCTCAGCAATATCAAGTTTCGCGGAAGCAGCAATTAATACTTTGTACTTCTCTGCCATAAAACCTCTTAAATCTTTTCTATCTCTGCAAATGCGACATCCACATCTTCAACTCGACCATTTTCAACATCTTCAATAGCCTCGTCAAGCTTAGACAACAAAATATCCATTGCATCGTTTAAAGAATATGTTGTCTCATGAGTCTTTGTAGCTTGTGCTAATTCCATACAACATCATCCTTTCTCAAAAACAAAAACACTTGTTCATGTATATAATACCATACAAGACAAAATCTTTCAATCCGAAACAATTTTGAAAAAACCAACAATCGCCTTAAGAATCCTAATGTTTTCAAAATAACATAACTGAAAAACTCTAGTGTTTTCATAATTGCATAACTGAAAAACTCTAGTGTTTCCATAATCGCATAACTGAAAAACTCTAGTGTTTCCATAATTGCATAACTGAAAAATCCTAGTGTTTTCATAATAGCATAATAAAACCTTTGTTTTTTGGAAGCAGGCGATAGCTTGCAAAGATTTTATTGTTTCATAGTCGATATGATTTATAGTTCATATGTTATTTTTGGCTATCGCCTTGTATATATAAGATTATTATAGAAAATGAAAAAAGAGTCTCACTTTTTCCTTCGGTAATAAGTAGCTCTGCTAATCCCAAGGGCCTCCCAGGGTTTACTTGATGTCTTGTCATCTTTATTACTACACTCTGCTTTTGCAATTCTTGAGATGGTCGAAATGCTGAGCCCCGTTTTTGAAGAGATATCTTTATATTTATATCCCTTTTTTAATAAAGTTCGAGTTTTCTTTCGTTTCTCTGCTTTTTCTTTTCTACGATTAACAGCCTCCTCATTCAGGAGATAATTTCGATAATTAAAATCATCTGTAACAATAATATTGTATTGGCCGGATTCAATTTCAAGCATTTCCAAAATTGTCTTATTTGTAAGATATAAATACTTTTGCTTTTCTTCCTTATAGTGGCTTTCCATATGGTAGCTTATAATATACTCAAGTTTGCTATCCGGAAGAGGTTTATGGTAGTGAGAATTAAATGCCTTCAAAATAACAAGAGAATCCTCCGGACTATATAGATGCAATAAAAAAGAAGCATAGACATAGCATGTTCTTGTTCTATTCTCATGAGGTGTATTTGCATTTATTTTGTCTATCTGGTATTTTAGTATCTCGCCAAGAACCTTGTTGCATCGTTTAACGTTTGGTTCTTTATCTCCGCGTAAAAGTTTTCTCGTCCCAAGAAAGAGTTTAACTTTATCATTATGATATTTTTTATAAACAGGGCTTTTCATCAAAACATCAAGAAAATCATTTATATCAGGTTTCTCTGCTTTTTGCCATTCAAGTGCTGTGGCTTCCTTGCCGGCCTTTTGATTTATCGTATATGGTAATCGAAATAATCCCGAGTGTCTTCCGCTTGCTGCCATGTCTACTGTAAACTGGGGCATTTCACGTTTCAAGAATTCTGAATAGAATTGCTTAAGAACATCCGCAACCATATCAAATAAAAATTGTAGCGACTTATATGTTGATTTAAAAATGTAATAGACTTGTATCCCTCGCCCGGTGTGTACAATTGTGTCGTACAAAGGAACATTATTTATTATGCTCTCGTTTCTTATAAGATTGACTACAGAATGAAAGTCCTCTGGAATTATACGGTCCTTGTAATGACCATCGATATCTATAACCAACGCGTTGATACCAAAAAGATTATTCTTTACATTTCGAGGTTCCGTGGTACCTTTTGTGTTCTTAAAGCTATTGACAGTATAGTAATAATCGAGCCTTGGATTAATGTCGAGTTTATCCAAATAGTCATCCACTTCACTTGTAAGGCAATAATGTATTTTGTTCATTTGTTCATGACGTTTACCTTCTTTCCAATAGGTCTTCTTAGTAAAAAAGAAAACATAACCGTCATAATCGTTGTCCCTAAAGAGTTCTCTTAAGAATATTTTCCCGTTAATTGAGTATTTTGACATAGATTTTCTCCTATGGCAAACAAAGAAGGGGTCACCAATTCGCTATTGATAACTCCTTCTTCGTATATACTCTTTGTATGCCTTTTCTTTTTATGTTAGTAAAACATAGCCGACAAAATCAAACTTTAGAAATTTCAAAAAATTAGTTGAAATCATATTTTTTTATTTAATACATTATTTATGTAAGGGATAGCTCGAATCTCTCCTCCTTTCTTTCATCGAGCTATCCGATTCCGATAACGCAGGAGACATGGCACAAGGGCCCGGACAATATTGTCCGGGCTTTTGTGATTCAAAAAACTTGAAATCTACCTGAGATTTTTAATATCTCTATAGTGTAATCACAAATTACAGGGAGAGATAAAAAATCGAAAGGAGGAACGAAAAGGAGGAACGTTTCGCAAGCGGATGCTTGTGAGTGTGCGAATATAACAGCTACTCCCGCTGTTTGCCGCACGTGTTTTTGTTTTTCGCTATCATAGCGAAAGAAGTAGTCTGAAAGAGTTGGGAGTAACTACATAAAAGACCAAGCATTAAGTTGTTCGGCTCCGCCGATCAACATAATGCTTGGCTAGTTGAAGAAGGTGCTTTATGGGAAAACATTCGAATCTTAAATATCAATTCTTTTCAGCAATCGAAGATGCTTTTACAGGTCCACATGGTGGATATGGCGCCGATAAGCACAGCATAAAGGGAACGCCTGATAACCATCATGACAAAATTTATTCTTTCGCCATGCGAAACAACCTCATAGATACCGCCGGTAATTTTGTCTCATTTATGAAAGAAAACTATCCAGATATTAAAATGATTCGTGATATAAATATATCTCATTTTAATCATTATCTCGAAAGTAAGGCAAATGTAAGTCAACTCACCTTAAACCAGATAGCAAGCAGGATAAATTCTCTTGAAAGAATAACCAATAAACACTATCACCAAAGTGTTGACTGGCATACAGATAGAATAATACCGAATGCAAGTATAACATCAAGACGCGTCGGAGCATGTTTCACCAACCCTCAAAAGGAAATGCTGCTTTCGTATTTAGATAACAAAAAGGATTGCTCGGGAAAAAACGGAGTACTACTCGCTTGCAATTTTGGTCTTCGTGCAAGCGAAATAACGAATTTGAAAGCAAAAGATATATTTAGAGACCATATCCATGTTCACGCAGGCAAAGGAGGTAGAAACAGGGATATTGCCATCACAGCAGAGGAACATAGCTTTCTAAAGAATATGGCAAAAGGGCTAAATCCAAACGACCGTCTTATTCCAATAAGACCAATGGCCGTTAGTGGATATCTAAGAGCTTGCTGCAAAGCTTTATCTTTGTCAGAACCTTCCTTTAAAACTATTTTGGATGCGAAATCCTCCATCCACGCCATACGAAAGAATTATGCTACAAACCTATACAATACAGAAAGAGCATTCGGCAAGAGTCATGACAAAGCCATGGAGGTCGTTATGAATAACCTCGGCCATTCAGCCGACAGGGAACCGCTATTTCAAACATATTGCTGCAATAAGGTATAAAAAAACGATCCGAACCTATCGGTTCGGATCTTACTATAATTTCCCCCATTATAAAGGTCTGGATAACCATAACCTGTATTGGGGACATCTTCGCTCATCGCACCTTGCTTACATTCTATACTTGAGTCGCTCGCTGCTCTTTCCAAGCAGTCTTGATACTCTGCACCGTTGGCCGCCTCTATGACTTCTTTTTCAAGGCGATTTCCATTCGTATCATGTGCGGGTACAAGGTAACTATAGTCTTTTTCTATTAATCTTCTTGCTATAGCTTCGTCTGACCCACCTTGTTGGTCACTCCAACAAGCATCTTTAAAGTCTCCCACTATGTTGGTGATAGTCCCGGCATCAATTGTTTCTGTAGTTACGCCATACTCTATAAGAACTTTTTTTACACATTCTTGATAATGGTCTTGTTCAGGTGGGTCTCCCCCCTCAGCATACACATCAAAAGACAATCCTACGACACTTAAAAAACCGCATAGGATAGTCGTAATAAGTATTCTTTTAAGATTAAACAT
>JAEEOO010000018.1 GCA_016284315.1 Lachnospiraceae bacterium
TTGTATAAAAGAGACACAAGGTTACTCTCATACACCTGATACTCATTTGAAAGCCTCTTGTAAACAGTACGCTTATTGTAGAGTTCTTCATAAAGCCTATCATAAACACCCTGTTTATAAACAAGATAGACTTCATAGACTTCCTTCTCTGTATCCTGTGCAGAAGCAGATTCAAAGTGCTTGATATTAACGATATTATTGTTTATGACTGCGAAATATACGTCATAAATAGGGATCTTAATGCTTGCACTGGAGGAATTGGGACCGGGCACATACTCTTTTGCATTTATGATCTTTGACGCAACAAGACCTGCCAGTTTCTGTTCAACAAGGGAATATACGGCAATAGTAAGGTCCTTATCGATAGTTAGATAAACATCTTCACCCGGGGTGGCTTCGGACCTTTCAAGGACGGAAATAACTTTACCGGTGTTATTTACCATAACCTTCTCATAGCCCTTAACACCCTGGAGCCTTGTCTCCAAGGAGTTCTCTATACCGCCCTTACCTACAACATCGCTGTTCGAGTAAGTATAGTTTGTAATTCCTTCCTCTTCCAATCTTGCGTTTAATTCTTCAAGTTCATCGGAAGAGATCTTACCGGTATAGCCAAGAAGATGTGAGAAATATGAACTATCGATATATCTTCTGACGGTATCTTCTTCGATCGTAACACCGGGAAGAATATCAGAGTTCTCCAAAATTACAGCAACAGTTTCGGCGGATACGTCTGTAGCTACAGTGGTACCGATATACTTTCTGAATGAGGTCTGGCTCATGGCAAAACGAAGAGTAACGATCTTTAACCACTCTTCTTTGGTATAGCCTTCACCCGGAAGCCATTTAGACTTGGTATTGTCAGGATCCTCATATTGACCAACACCGTATCTGAAGCCTTTACCCGAAGCACGGCTTAAATGGACCATAACATCATATGCGGAAGAAGCTTTTTCTTCGTCTGTAAGATCCGTGGTTTGGGGATGGTCGTATACATCTGCAAGGAATCTGGTTAAAGCTGAACCTGTAACAGAGAATTCGAATTCTCCGTCCTCATTTATGACGATCTTAAAATCGGTGATGATCTTATCGTTATTCTTCTCTATCATGCTTATCAGAGTATAGAGAAGGCTGTTTAACTCTTTGTCTTTGGTACTTCCCGAAGACTCAAATGTATCTTCGATCTTAATGGAATAAGCCAGTTCATTGTATGCAAGCAGATTACCGTTGCGGTCGTAAATATTTCCTCTCGTTGCGGGAATATCCCTGGTCTTTTCCTGATTCAAAACAAAATTATCAAGATATTCCTGGCCTTCAATGATCTGAAGCCTGTAACAACGATAAATAAGCACACCACCCATAAGGGCAAAGAGGACCCAGAGAATCGTAAGTCTGTTTGTAAATATATTTATTAATCTTTCTCTGAAGCTGTTAAACAAAAGCTATGCCTCTTTTCTGGCTTTCTTTTCAAAAGCGTAATAAATAAGTACTATCAAAGGATAAAGGACAATGGTTATAAGAAGTGTATAAAGCATTTCAGGCAAAATAATATGACCGAAATAATAGATAAAGTGAACTTTTCCCCTGATCAAATATCCGAAAATATAATCAAGTACGCCACCGGAAATATTACTTAAAAGAATAAGTGCAAGGGGCAACTTAATATCCTCGGGATAATAAATACCGCAAAACTTACCGTTTATAAATCCGATGTACATGTAAATTAGTGCATGAAGACCGATAACGTCACCGTAAAAGATATCAAAAAACAATCCAAGTAAAAAACCGGTGAGAACTCCGGCTCTCTCGCCATGCATAAAGCCATAAATAGTGGTGATCAGCATTATGAGATTGGGAACGATCCCGCCGGTATTAAATTCTGTAAACACACAGTTTTGAAGCAGAAATAAAACGAATGCTCCAACAACCATTATCAACTTTCTAAGCATATATCACCATTAATCGTAATCGTGCAATTTCATATCTGTTATAACAAGCACATCTGACAGATTCTCGAAATCAACCGCAGGAGTGATATATCCGGACTTTGTCAGGTTATTGTTATCATTTTCAATGAACTGAATGTAACCAACAAGTATACCGGGAAGATATTTGTCCGAGATCTTACTGGTCACGACTTTATCACCGACGGATACCAGGTTATCATCATCTTCAAGCATTGAAAATGAAATGATATTACTGTTGATGAGTTCAAGGTCACCTTCGGTTACAAGGGTCTCTCCGGTAGAAATAACCTGTCCACTTACATGAGTACCGTCGCTGATAATGGAAGTAACTCTTGCCCAATTGGGGCCGATAGCGGAAATATGCCCAACAAGTCCGCCGCCGGCGATAACATTCATATTGACCTCAAGTCCGTCATTTGTTCCTTTATCAATGATAAAAGATGAAAACCAGTTACCGCTATCCTTGGCAATGATCCTGGCTCCAACTTTGTTGTAGGAATCATACTCATTGCTGAGTTCAAAAAGGGTTCTAAGTGAGTTAAGCTCATATTTATCCTGAGCAAGTATGGCGTTCTCTTCAGTAAGATGTGCGATCTCATCACGAAGTTCTTCGTTTTCCGCAAGAAGCCTCTTAACATCTGTAAATTCATCAGATCTGTTATGAAGCCATTCCCCAAGTCTTCCAATGCCCTTCTCAAAAGGCACAACAACGTAACCGATGGCAGCATTAAAAGGCTTGTCAAAAGCTGTGGTGCCATAAGTTACGATCATAAGAACTATGCTGATTATTGAAAAAATTAAAAGGAGATATTTACCGGGTAAAGTAAATTTCTCCTTTTTAGGTTTAACTACAGGACTCATTTACTCATTCCTTCAACTGAGTATGCAATACTCTGATAATAAGATTCCTTAAGTATTCTTCCGAGGCCTTCGGCTACAGTTGTAATAGGATTTGCGGTGGCATTAACTTTAAGATTGGTACCGTTAGCCAGTGCCTCCACAAGGTGACTTACCTGTGAAGCTCCGCCTGTAAGATATATTCCGTTTTTATAGATATCTGCAGCAAGCTCGGGAGGGGTAAGATCAAGATATACCTTAACCGCATCAACGATCTTCTCAAACTCTGTCAAAAGGGATTTGTGGACAAGATCGGTGGGGATATCTCTTTCAACAGGGAGTCCGGTAACAACGTCTCTACCGTATACGGTAACAGGACTTCCGTCTGCCTCATGCTCTTTTAAGCTGCATTTAATGAACTCTGCAGATTTATTTCCGATATGAAGATGGAAATCGTTTCTGACAAGGGATTTAATATTCTCATCAAAAGCAAGACCGCCTACATTAAGGAGTCTGTTGAGAACTATTCCGCCAAGTGAAATTACTGAGATCTCGGTGGTCTCATAACCAACGTCTACTACCATGATACCCTGAGTGCTCTTAACATCAAGGCCCATGCCGAGTCCATCGGCAACTGCCTTATCGGCAACAAGGATCTTCTTTCCTTTAACGTTTGCTTCTTTGATAAGATCATAGAAAGCTCTCTTTTCAACGTCTGTAATATCCGTGGGGACAGCAACAACGAAATCAGCAGGCTTGGGCTGTCCTTCCTGAAGATCGCTGATAAAGAACTTTATAAGCTTCTCCATATTGTTAAGATCGGAGATAACGCCGTTGTTAACAGGGAATGTGATCTCGAAATTTGCAGGTGCCTTCTCGTACATATCATATGCGGAATCACCGTAAGCAAAGATTGTATTTTTGTTCTGAATTGCGATCAGATTCTTCTGAACCATGATCTCATCGTTAGCCAAAGAATATATTTTGATATTGTTTGTACCAAGATCGATTCCAAATGCGTTACTCATAAATTTCCTTTCACCTTGAACAGATTAAATCTCCCTGTTCTTTAAAACTGTAGTATTTATTGTCACCGATGACAATATGATCGGCTAATCTGATCTCTAAGAGATTGCCGAGATTTACGATCTTTTCCGTAAGTTCTCTGTCGGCTTTACTTGGTGTGGGGTCACCGCTGGGATGATTGTGAACCAGTATGATATGAACTGCTCTCCTGCTTAAAGCCTCAATAAAGACTCTTCTCGGAGATATCAAAGACCTGTTGACGCTGCCCTCGCTGATCTTTATCTGAAACATAAGCTGAAACTTTGAATCAAGACCGGCAAGGACCACTATCTCATGGTCAAGATGCCTTAGATCTTCCATGAAGTAATTAGCTACGCTGCAGGGATTTCCGGCGTGAAATGTGGACAAAGCTGATGCTTTATGTATCCTCATGGAGATTTCAGCCAAAGCCTTTAATTTAATGGCTTTTACATCTCCTACGCCTTTGATCTCCTTTAGTTCGCTGACAGAAAGATCATACAAACCAAGTAAGCCTTCCCTCGGATACTTTCCGAGAGATAAAACCTCAGATGCAACCTCAGCAGCATCTGATTCTTTGGTGCCCGTCCGAAGTATTATAGCTAAAAGCTCAGCATCGGACAAAGCACCCGGCCCGTACTTTACATACTTTTCGTAGGGCTGATCGGTATTTTTTGTATACTTCATTAACTCTCCCGACACTTCTTCGGGGTGTGGGCAAAAGAGTTAAATACTTAACTATATAAGTTTACCACAAAACAATGCCATTATCCACAAGGGATTGCAAAGATTTTAAAATGCCGAACTTGCCGTGAGGCCAGGTTAATCCGCCTTGGAAATAAACCGCATAAGGGGGCTTGATGGGGCCGTCTGCGGAAAGTTCGATGGATGAACCTGATACAAATGCTCCCGCAGCCATGATAACAGGGGCATCATATCCGGGCATATCCCAAGGAATAGGTGTAACATGAGAATCGATAGGCGCTGCAGCCTGGATTCCTCTGCAGAAAGCTTCAACTGCGTCTGCTCTTCCAAAGGTAATGGCTTGAATGATGTCATGTCTGTCCTCGGTAGAATTGGGAAGGACATTAAATCCAAGTTTCTCATAAATGTTTGCGCCGAAGATGGCACTCTTTAAAGCGCTGGCTGTAACCGTCGGTGCAAGGAAAAGTCCCTGATAGAAGGAATTAAGTATTCCAAGAGATGCTCCTACTTCCTTTCCGAGTCCGGGGGAAGTCAATCTATAAGCCGCATTTTCAACGCACTCTTTCTTACCTGCGATATATCCCCCGATAGGCGCAAGTCCGCCACCGGGATTCTTGATAAGGGAACCAACTACCATATCTGCGCCGACATCACTGGGCTCGATGGTCTCAACGAACTCACCGTAGCAGTTATCAACCATACAAATAACATCGGGCTTAATATTCTTGATAAAGGAAATAAGCTCACCGATCTCGTTTACTGCCAAAGTATGTCTTGTCTGATATCCCTTAGAGCGCTGAATGGTAACAAGCTTGGTTTTGTCATTAATGGCTTTTTTAATATTGTCCCAGTCGAATCCACCATCAGGAAGAAGGTCAACCTGAGCATAGGTAACGCCATATTCTGCAAGAGAACCCTTTGATGGTCTGATACCGATAACCTCTTCAAGAGTATCATAGGGCTTTCCTACAGGGCTCATGAGCTCATCTCCGGGTCTTAAGTTACTCATTAAAGCAAGTGCAAGGGCATGTGTACCACAAGTTATCTGAGGTCTTACAAGAGCATCCTCGGTATGAAAGATATCAGCATAAACCGCTTCCAGTTTCTCGCGGCCCATGTCATTATAACCATAACCGCTGGTTCCATGAAGGCAGGCTTCACTGACCTGATTCTTCTGCATTGCTGCAAGGACTTTAAGCTGATTGATCTCAGCGATCTCATCAATCTTTTCAAATCTTTCTTTTAAAGAATCAAGGATCTCTTCTCCAAATTTTGCAGTTTGCTCTGAAATTCCAAGCGAACTGTACATATCGTGTAATTCTTTTCTCATTTATATCTCCATTTCTTATGTGTGTATATCCTAGTGACGGTGGGCCTACTACGTATATATGTATTCCGACAACGCCTCTCGGCTCCCGGTCCTCGTGGCAGCGGAACTAAACTCATACTTCGCTAAGCTCGTATTCGTTAAGTACCGGCGTCGCTACATGGTTCGCTCACGAACCTATCAACGCTCTCGCCTGTTTAGTAATTTATATTTTTCATCATGAATTCAAGTACGCGAGCGTTGTCTCGAGCGAACAGGCTCTTATCAACCCAGATTACATCCTTCTCGCGCTTAAACCATGTAATTTGGCGCTTGGCAAAATGACGGGTTTGCAGTTTAATTTGGTATACTGCTTCATCAAGTTCGTAATCGCCATATAGGTAATCATATATCTGGCGGTAGCCAAGTGACTGCATGCTTACCGCATCACGTGAAATGCCCTCATCATAGAGGCGCTTGACTTCATCAACAAGGCCTGCCTCCATCATTTTATCTACGCGCATATCAATGCGTTTATATAAATATTCCCTGTCATCGTTAAGCACAAAGAATCTGTGATCAAATTCAGATTCGCGCTTGGCCTGTTCTTCATTATGAACAGAGATCTTAGTTCCCGTTACTTCATAGAATTCAAGCGCCCTTACAACACGTTTTACGTTACCTGCAGGAATTGCTTCTGCACTCTCAGGGTCTATCTCTTTTAATTTATCATGAATAGACTCGGCACCGTTTTCTCGTGCGTACTTTTCCCATTTTACTCGGATATCGGGATCCGATGCACCTTCTGAAAAATCAATGTTCCTAAGAACAGCCTGAATATAGAAACCGGTACCTCCAACCAAAATAGGAATACGGCCCTTAGCATAGATCTTGTCCATCGCTTCATATACCAGATCTTTAAAAAGTGCTACATTGAAATCGTCACCGGGCTCAAGAATATCGATCAAATGATGAGGTACGCCCTGCATTTCCGCAGACGAAATTTTAGCCGACCCGATATCAAGCCTTTTATAGACCTGTACCGAATCAGCTGAAATTATCTCACCATTAATCTTCTTGGCAAGATTTATGGATATATCGGTTTTTCCAACAGCCGTAGGGCCTGCGATAATGATCAGTGGTTTTTTAGACATAAATCTTTAATCAACAATACGTTTAAACTTCTTTTCAAGTTCACTTTCAGTCATCACGATGATGGTAGGTCTTCCGTGGGGACAGTTATAAGGATTTTCAAGAGTAAGAAGCTCATCAATAAGCTCTTCAATCTCAGCTCTTGATAAAATATCTCCACCCTTTATGGAAGCCTTACAAGCCATATCTGCAATACGTTCTTCAATGGCAAGATAACTTCCCCTGCTGTTTCCTTCGGAAAGTTCATCAAGAACCGCAAGGAAAAGTTCCTTTTCGGAATGTCCGTAAAGGTCAACGGGAACAGCGCGAAGAGCATATTCATTTCCGCCAAAAGCCTCTATTTCAAAGCCAAGGGCAGCAAATGCATCAGCATTTTCTTTGTAAACATTTTCCTCCGCACCATTAAGCGAAACAATGATGGCAGGAAGAAGTGTCTGAGACACGATCTCTTTATTCTTAAATCTCTTCATCATACGCTCATAGTTAACTTTCTCGTGAGCGGCATGCTGATCGATAATAAAGAGTTTTCTGTCATACTGAATAAGCCAGAAGGTTTCAAAAACCTGTCCTATTATACGATATTTCTTACGATTTTCAACAGTTAATATCTTATCTTCAAAGAGATTTGTCTGCTTTGCTTCGGAAACGATTGGTGTTTCGGGAATAGCTATGACTTTATCTTCAGCAGTAACTGTTGACTCAACAACTACCGGAATAGATACGGGCTCCTCTGCTTTTTTTATTTCAACTTCATCCGTAAAGAAATCTTCTTCCTCAACAGCTGAATCTTTAGCAGCATCATTCTTCAATTCTGAAGCATAAGAAACTACAGTTTCCTTTTTAGGCTCAATTATATTTGAAACTATAGGTTGCTTATTAAATACATTGTTAACCGAAACAACCGGATCCTTCTTTACAAACAAAGGCTCGGGGTTATTCTTAACAAATAAGGGTTCAGGATTCTTCTCCGCCCTTACTTCCTGCAACGACTTTCTCTCTTCTGCTTTGATCTCCGCCTTCGAATCAAGTACATGGCCGGGGATCATTTCGTTTTCCTTTAAGGTCATAAAAATTGACTCCGAAAGGATCTTGAAGAACTCGGGTCCATCTGAAAACCTAACATCCATCTTAGTGGGATGGACGTTAACATCCACATTTTCCGGATCTGTCTCAAGAAGAAGGAAACAAATAGGGAACTTATGGAGCATCAAATACTCCCTAAAGCCCTCTTCAATGGCCCCTGCGATTAAATTACTCTTTATAAATCTTCCGTTTATGAAATATATCTCAAAGTTTCTGTTGGAGCGAACCTGTTCAGGCTTTCCTAAAAATCCCTTGATACGAACTCCATTGTTCTCAACATCAATAGGGATAATGGCATTGGCAACTTCACGGCCGTAGATCCTGTAAATTACTTCTTTTAAATCTCCGTTTCCGGAAGTATGGAAACGAGTCTGAGAACCAATGGTGAATTGGAATGCAATACCGGGGTGTGATAAAGCAAGATGTTCCATAAGGTCTGAAACATATCCTGCTTCAGTCGATGCAGACTTTAAAAACTTCTTTCTTACAGGAGTATTAAAGAAAATGTTCCTGACAAACATTGAAGTTCCAACAGGTGAACCGACTTCTTCAAAACTGCTTTCAACAGCCCCTTCAAGAGTCAGTCTGCTTCCGGTAAGGTCTTTCTCGGTCCTTGTAATTACTTCAAGCATTGAAACTGCGGCAATACTTGAAAGCGCCTCACCTCTGAATCCAAGGCTCATAACACCGTTAAGGTCATCGGAAGATGTTATCTTACTTGTAGCATGCCTTAAGAATGCGCTTCTAAGCTCATTTGCAGGGATTCCGCAACCATTATCACTGATCCTGATATAAGAAATACCACCGTCTTTAATCTCAACGGTAATAGCGGTAGCACCGGCATCGATTGAGTTTTCAACCAGCTCTTTTACGACGCTGGCAGGTCTTTCAACAACTTCACCGGCTGCGATCTTATCAATTGTCTCACTGTCAAGAACTCTGATAGGCATGTTAAAAAGCGTCCTTTAAATCATTAAAAACTGAATCTGTTGTTAAGCTTATTTTGAAGCTTATATAGTGTGTTCAAAGCGTCAAGAGGGGTAAGTGTCTGGATATCGATCTCAGACAATTCTTTAAGCACATCTTCATCTGAAACCGTATCAAAGAAGCTTATCTGGCCCATGTCAACTTCATCGGGCTTTGTTACCTTCTTTGGTTTATGCTCTGAATTATTATTAACCGTAATGGCTTGTATCTTAGCGGTAACGTCATTATCACTGAGCTGATCGGCGATCTCTTTCGCTCTGTCTATGACCATATCGGGAACACCTGCAAGCTTGGCAACCTGAATACCGTAGCTTCTGTCGGCACCTCCCTTAACGATCTTACGCAGGAATACTATATCGTCTCCCGATTCTCTTACCGCTATGCAGTAATTATTTACATTACTGATCTTTCCTTCAAGCTCTGTAAGCTCGTGGTAGTGGGTAGCAAACAGAGTTCTTGCTCCCAAAATATTGGTATTGCTAATGTGTTCAACCACGGCCCAAGCAATGGAAAGTCCATCAAATGTTGAAGTACCGCGTCCGATTTCATCAAGGATCAAAAGGCTCTTCGATGTGGCGTTTCTAAGGATGTTTGAAACCTCATTCATCTCCACCATGAAGGTTGACTGGCCGCTGGCAAGGTCATCTGAAGCACCTACTCTTGTAAATATACGGTCAACGATGCCGATATTGGCTGACTTTGCAGGTACAAAGCAACCGATCTGAGCCATAAGAACGATCAATGCACTCTGTCTCATGTAGGTTGATTTACCAGCCATGTTAGGGCCTGTTATAATGCTGATACAGTTATTCTTTGTATCAAGATATGTATCATTTTCGACGAAAAGACCGCCACCAAGCATCTGTTCAACAACCGGGTGTCTTCCGTCTTTGATATCTATAACGCCCTTTTCATTGAGCTTAGGTCTTACATATCTGTTCTTTTCGGAAACAAACGCAAGGCTGGAGATCATATCAAGTTTAGCTACCGCTTTTGCAGTAACCTGAACTCTCTCCATTTCGCTGTTAATTGCTTCCCTGATATTATTAAAGACTTCATTTTCAAGTCTTAAAAGTTTTTCTTCGGAATTAAGGATCGCATCCTCAAGTTCCTGTAATTTAGCGGTGGTAAAACGCTCTGCATTGGTAAGGGTCTGACGTCTTATAAAGTATTCGGGGACCATATCCTTAAAGGAATTGGTAACCTCAAAGAAATAACCAAAGGATCTGTGGTACTTTATACGAAGATTCTTAATGCCTGTATTCTGTCTTTCCTCTTCTTCGTACTGAGCCAGCCAGTTCTTTCCCTCACTCTTGGCATTTTTAAGTCTATCTATCTCATCATCAAAACCGTCCTTGATGATTCCGCCGTCGTGAACTGAAATAGGCGCATCTTCACTGATGGATCGCTCAATAAGACCTGATATATCTTCCAAAGGATCGATATCGTTATCAATATCCTTAAGCATCTGAGCAGAAAGATCTTTAAGAACGATCTTTAAAGAAGGAAGCATGGATAATGAATTCTTAAATGCAAGTAAATCCCTGGGATTTGCAGTCTTAAAGGCAACTCTTCCCATCAATCTCTCAAGGTCGTAAATAGGATTAAGATACTCTCTGATTTCGTCCCTTGTAATTGAATGATCGTTAAGATCAGAGATGGCATCCAAGCGATAATTCATCTCGTTTACATCGATAAGTGGCTGCTCAATAACGGATCTTAAAAGTCTTCCGCCCATAGCAGTCTTGGTCTTATCAAGTACCCAAAGAAGAGATCCTCTCTTCTGCTTTTCGCGTAAAGTCTCACAAAGCTCAAGATTACGTCTTGTGGATGAATCAATGAGCATGTACTTGCTGGCAAGATAAGGATTGATATGAGTAATATGAGTAAGGTCAGTAAGCTGTGTGTCGTAAAGATACTTTAAAAGAGATCCTGCAGCTATTATGCCGTACTGAAAATCCTCAATACCAAGACTGAGAAGTGACGCTGCATGAAAATGCTTTAAGAGCAAAATCTTGCAAACAGAATCATCAAAAAGGTGATTATCAAGGGTTGTAAAGGGAATATGCATTCTTTCCTTCAGATCGTTGATAAAATCACCGCAGAGCAAAAAAGATTCGTTACATGTGATCTCACTGGGTTCAAACTTTGAGATCTCATCTTTTAACTTTGCAAGATCCTCCACCTCGGTAACATAGAAATCACCGGTGGATACATCGGAAATGGCAACTCCAATCTTGTTCTCTGAATAATAAACGCCAAGACAATAATTGTTCTTATCGGAATCAAGGCTCTGAACATTGGTGTTTGTTCCGGGTGTAACTATCTTAATTACTTCACGTTTAACAAGACCCTTTGCAAGCTTCGGATCCTCAACCTGTTCGCAGATTGCAACCTTATAACCCTTGGAAACAAGTCTGGGAAGATATGAATCAACAGCATGATAAGGTATACCACACATAGGAGCTCTCTCTTCAAGTCCACACTGCTTTCCTGTAAGAGTGAGTTCCAGCTCCTTTGAAACCTGTTCCGCATCATCAAAAAACATCTCGTAGAAGTCACCCAGCCTGTAAAATAGAATACAGTCGGGGTACTCCGCTTTTGTCTCGAGATATTTTTGCATCATTGGAGATAATTTACTTATATCATCAATCTGGGTCATTGCTAAACCTGCTATCAATTATATTTGGCTACTGAATTTCGCCTAAGTAGTAAAAACCTTTACACTCGTTAAGCTTAACGTTCACAAACTTTCCGATAAGGGATTCATCCCCGGGGAAATGAACGATTATATTGTTTGAAAGCCTTCCGGTAACAAGGCTGGGATCGTTCTCATTAACTTCTTCAACGAGAGCCTCCATCACACGGCCTTCAAATCTTGAACTCTGCTTCTTCGCATACTTCTGAACTTCAGCAAGGACTCTGTCAAACTGAACATGGCTTTCCTCCTCGGGAACCTGGTTCTCCATGGCTGCTGCAGGAGTTCCTGTACGCTTTGAATATATAAATGTAAATGCATTATCATATTCAACCTGACGGATAACATCGATGGTCTCATCAACATCCTCGGGGGTCTCACCGGGAAATCCGATGATGATATCCGTAGTGATTGATGCATCGGGAATCTCTTCCCTGATCTTCTTGGCAAGAGCAAGATATTTTTCTTTGTCATAGCATCTGTTCATTGCCTTCAGGATCTTTGAGGATCCGGACTGAAGAGGCAAATGAATATGCTTGCAGATCTTATCAGAGTTCTTAACTACTTCAATAAGCTCATCAGAAAGATCCTTGGGGTGGGAAGTCATAAAGCGGATCCTCTTGATTCCCTCAATCTTCTCGATCTCCTTTAAAAGTTCGGGGAAAGATATAGGATTCTCAAGACCTCTTCCGTAGGAATTAACATTCTGGCCAAGGAGCATTACCTCTACAACGCCTTCTGATGCAAGTCTCTCACATTCCCTGATGATCTCCTTGGGCTCCCTGCTACGTTCACGTCCTCTAACATAGGGAACAATGCAGTAAGTACAGAAATTGTTGCATCCAAACATGATGTTAACACCGGATTTAAAGGAATATTTCCTTGCTACGGGAAGATCCTCTTCAATCTGATCCGGTTTATCCCAAACATCGATTATCATGCCGTCTTGTTCAAGAACGGAAACAAGATACTCGGGGAATTTATAAAGATTATGGGTACCAAAAATAAGGTCCACAAATCTATAACTCTTTTTTATCTTTTCAATAACCGACGGTTCCTGCATCATACAACCGCAAAGAGCGATCTTCATATGAGGATTCTTCTTCTTAAAACCGCCACAAACACCAAGGCGCCCATAAACGCGCTGGTTGGCATTATCCCTGACTGTGCAGGTATTATAAATTACAAAATCAGCTGATTCTTCTTCAACAATAGAAAAGCCTGCCTGTATTAAAATACCGGTAAGCTTTTCGGAATCGCGTGCATTCATCTGACAACCAAAGGTTATGACTGCCGCGGTGGGAACTCGTCCTAATGTATTTCCAAGTTCTGAAACAAGTTCCTTTGCTCTTTGAATAGAATCAGTTACAGAATAACTGTTCATATTATCTTACATCTCCCATAAAGAACAAAGCGATAAGACTGGGGCCTGTGTGAGCACCGATAACAGGGCTCAGGTTGTTTATCATAAAGTTTTCATATCCGAAACGTTCCTTGATCATATCACGAAGAAGCTCTGCATCTTCAAGACAATCACCATGATTGATCATGATCATCTCTTTATTGATATCCTTCTTGGATCCCATCTTCTCAGCCATCATATCAACAAGGCTGTTGAGGGCTTTCTTTCTTCCTCTGCATTTGTCGACTGAAACAAGCTTTCCTTCGTAGTTAACGTGAAGAAGGGGCTTAACAGCAGCTAGAGTACCAATGAAAGCGCTGGTCTTTGAAACTCTTCCGCCTCTCCAAAGGTCAAAAAGATTATCAACGGTGAAAAGGTGAACAACGTTCATCTTATTGGACTCTGCAAAGTCCGCAACCTCGCGCATTGACTTGCCTTCCTTCCAAAGCTTGTTGCAGTAGTAAAGAAGAAGTCCCTGTCCCATAGCTGCGCAAAGTGAGTCAACAACAATGATCTTAACATCAGGGCGTTCTTCCATGATCTCCTCTGCAGCGATCCTTGCACTGTTTACAGTTCCGGAAAGGCCGGATGTAAAGCCGAGATATAAAAGTTCTTTGCTCTCTGCAAGATACTCTTCAAAGAAAGCTCTGGCTTCCTGGGGATTTACCTGGGATGTGGTGGGCTTAGCGCCGTCTCTCATCATCTGGTAAAAGGTCGAAGCCTCGATTGATTTATTCTTTCCCCATACCACTTCTCCGTCAATAAGACAAGAAAGGCTGATATGTCCGATATCGTTCTCCTCATAAAAGCTTACAGGAAGATCACATGAGCTGTCGGTTAAAAGTTTCCACATAAATCTAAGTCCTCCAAAATAAATAAAACCTGTAAAAATATACCATAAAACGGCCGAAAAAACAAACCGCTATACCGATGTGCTGCCGAATCCTCCGTTACGTACTCCCGAGGCATCATCGTCTTCTGTAATGCCGTACTGAAGGAAGATCCCCTGTACAAAAGCGTCGCCTTCTTTAAGCTCTACGGTTTTGTTTTCGTTAGAATCATTGGTTATCTTGATAAAAATATGGCCTTCGTTGTCTGAGCCGTAATAATCGCTGTCTATAACACCTACGGTATTGTTAAGCTGAAGTCTGAACTTAAATCCAAGACCGCTTCTGGGGAAGATGAAAAGACCGTAATCTCCATCCATTCTGCATCTGATACCTGTGGGGATCTTAATAGTCTCCCCGGGATTAAGCTTAAAATCAACGGTTGTATAAATATCATACCCTGCAGAGTATGCTGTTGCTCTGTGAGGAAGCTTTATATTGTCATAAATCTCTTTTAATCTGCTCTCATCAAAGTTAAAATCGCTCATTCCTTCTTTAAACTGATCAAATGAGACTTTCTCAAATTTTGCTACTGCTTTCATTAATTCTCTCCTTGCTTTTGTTACGAATATAAAACAATTTCGCCACTCTTTAAGGTCTCCGGAACATCTATGATCCTCTGATTGCTGCTTCCAACCCAGTGAATGTTCAGTTCCTTAAGAGCTTCTATGAATTTTCCGTCGCATAAAACATCAATATATTTCAAATGCTCCAGATTTATAATATCCTCAAAATCATACCCCGTATACAGCCAAACAGTCTTTTGAGGAAATTTATCTTTTATCTCTTTTAAAAGTAAGAGGACTTCATCCCGGTTCCCTGTAAATAAAGGATCGCCTCCTGTTAAGGTAATGCCACTGATGTAGTCCCTTGAAAGTAAGTCAAATACTTCTTTTTTAGCACTATCATCAAAGATAAGGCCGTCATTAGGGTCCCAGGTAATGGGATTCTGACATCCGGGGCACTTATGATCGCATCCGGAAAGCCAGAGGACAACTCTTAATCCGTCCCCGTTCTTCATATCATCTTTTGTAATATCATGGTATCTCATTACATTGATTTCCTGTCGGCTATCTCCGCCATTTTGGCGCTGTTAAGCCTTGTATCACCGTGGACACGGGAATAGGACAAATAGCCGTTCATTCTGTCTATTTTAGTAAGATTTCTGCTTCCGCATTTAGGGCAGACATCCATTTCAAGCTGCTCATGTCCGCAATCATCACAATAAGCAAGGGACATGTTAACACCCTCATAGAATCCCATCTTCATGGCACGTCTGATAAGGGTTCTGATAGCTTCATAGTTGTAGCTTATAGGATACTTAACGTACTGGATCTTTCCACCATTAAACAAATCCCAGAAACGTTTCTCATAATCCTGCTTCTCGATAGGTGTAATATCCTCGGAAACATGACAGTGGAAACTGTTGGAAACATAGGGCTTATCGGATACACCTTCTACTATTCCGTAAAGATTCCTAAACTGAGTAACCTGAAGTCCGCAAAGGTTCTCTGCAGGAGTTCCGTAGATAGCATACAGATTACCGTCTGCTTCCTTAAACTCATTCACCTTTTTATTAATATGCTCCATAACCTCTATAGCAAACTGACCATCGGTTACAAGAGACTCTCCGTTATATAGTTCCTGAAGTTCGTTTAAAGCAGTGATACCAAAGGAAGCGGTCGCAACCTTAAGTATAGGTTTTATCTTGTCATGAAGTCCCAAATGTCCGCCATAAAATCCGCCTTCGCAGTATGCCAAAGGGTTTGTTGAAGCAGTCATCTCGCCAAGATAAGCATAAGTCCTGATATGTATCTGACGTATCATCTCAAGATAATAGTCAAGAACTTCATAGAAATCCCTACTTTCCCTTCTTGCTTTGGCAAGGATCATGGGAAGATGAAGAGAAACAACGCCGATATTAAATCTGCCTATGAATATAGGCTCATCATTTTCGTCAGCAGGATGCAATCCGCCCTTTACGAAATAAGGAGAAAGGAAGGCTCTGCAACCCATGGGAGAAATAACTTTTCCGTACTTTTGATAAATTGAAGCCACATATCCCTCTCCGGACAATGAAAGCCAATCGGGATACATGCTCTTTGCAGAGCACTGAACTCCTGCCTCAAATACATCTTCCAGCGGACATCCTTTTCCGTGAAGCTTTTCATCGTAAAGGAATACGATCTTTGGGAAAAGTACAGGCTTTTTAAAGCCCTTCTTACCCTGACCGTTCTTTCTCACATTAAGCATGGTTATGGCAGCAAGTTTTTCAAATCTGCTCTCGCCAAGACCAATGGTCATGGTTATAAAAGGATAATCTCCGCGGCTTGATGCAACGGTATTAAATTTATATTCCCATCCCTGGAAGCCCTGTTCAAATTCTTTTGAAATATCTTCAAAAGCAGTCTTGTCTGCAAGCTCATCATCTACCCCAAGGCTTTGATACTTCTTGTAATATTTATTAAAAGATTTCTGGGCGAAAGGTTCAAGGATCTTGTCAACACAGCTGATAGTAAAACCACCGTACTGCTGGCTTGCCGCGGAGAGGATGATATCTCCCATTACGTCAAAAGCAACATCAAGGGTCTTGGGCTCGTTATACCAGACATTACCCATTTCAAATCCGCCCTTTAATACGGACTCGATATCAAACAGGCAGCAGTTCATGGTATCACGTCTTGCAGACATATCATGTATATAGATATAACCGTCGTTGTTTGCCTGGATCTCCTCCTGAGTCATAAAGAACTTCTGATAAAGCTGTCTGTTAAGCTCATTGAAGATAAGGCTTCGTCTTGTGGAGACAAGGGCAGAATCAGTATTTGAATTTTCTTTATCACCGATGTACATAATGGACTGACTCTTTCTGTAAACGTCGTCCAACATATGGATAAAGTCTGTCTTATAATTCCTATAATCTCGATAGCTCTTTGCTACTGCGGGATTTACAGACTCAAGAGCCCCCTCAACAATGTTATGCATAAGAGGGATATGTATCTCATCCGCTCCACTTTCATTTACGCGGTTAACAACATACTTGCAGATGTTTTCCTCATCCGTTTCAGTAAATGTCACCATGGCACGGAAGGCACTTTTACGAACAGCATTTATAACTTTTGTAACGTCAAAAGGTACTTTTGTACCGTCCTTCTTGATTATATAAACTTGTTTGTTCGGCTTAAAAACCTCTCCGTATTCCATAATTTTCCCTTTACTTTAATATTCCGCTTTCGGCTATGATATTAACAGCTTCATCTATTACTTCAACAGGAAGAACAAGTGCAAAACGAACATGTCCCTTTCCGAGATCTCCAAAACTGCTACCGGGAGTACATAGAACTCCGGTCTTTTCAAAGAGATCCATTACAAATTTAACATCATCACTACCGTATTTTTCAGGGATCGCTGTCCATGCAAACATGGATCCCTGGCTTCTTTCAAATTTCCAACCGATATTTGTAAGTCCATCGCAAAGTGCATTACGACGCTTTTCATATTCTTTACACTGCTCTTTAACGCAATCGTCAGGGCCTGTAAGAGCAGCGATGGCTCCATACTGTACAGGAAGGAAGATTCCGTAATCAATCTGGCTTCTAAGGCGTTTAAAAGCAGCAACAAGATCTTTGTTTCCTACAACAAATGACATTCTTGCGCCGGTGTAGTTGAATGACTTAGAAAGTGAATAAAACTCGACGCCCACTTCCTTCGCTCCTTCAAATGCAAGGAATGATTTACCTACTTTTCCGTCATAAACAATGTCAGAATAAGCATTGTCATGAATAACAAATATATTGTTTCTCTTGGCGAATGCAATCAGCTCATCATAGAAAGAATCCGGAGCGCATTTGCAGACAGGATTCAAAGGATAAGAAACAATGATGCACTTTGCTCTTTGGCCGGCAGGAGCACCTGCTCCGTAAGCTTTCTCAATCTCATTAAGATCCGGAAGATATCCCTTTTCTTCATAAAGCTTGTAAGGAACAATATTTGCTCCTGCAAGAGAGGGACCGATAGAAAAAACAGGATAACCCGGATCCGGTACAAGGACAATATCTCCGGGATTTACGATGGTAAAAGCAATATGAGAAATACCTTCCTGAGATCCGTAAACACTCATGATCTCGTTGTCTTCAAGCTTTACGCCATAGCGTTTATCATATCTTTGCTCTACGGCACTGATCAGTTCCGGTATATCGCGTAGTGAATACTTGTAGTTCTCGGGAATCTTTGCAGCCTCTGAAAGTGCATCAACAATGTGCTGCGGAGGCTTAAAATCAGGGGTACCGACTGAGAAATTAAAGACTCTTCCGCCGGCTTTTTCACGTTCCAATTTCTTCTCGTTTAGAACCTGAAAAATACCTTCTTCGTAGTCTTTCATTCTCTGAGCAAATTCGATGGTCATTTTTTCATACATCCTTTCACATTTATATCAGCTATTCTTTTTGATGATAGCTTTAAGATAATCAATATAATCCTTCCTTACTTTTTCCGGAGAAACGATAACGCAGTTTGTACCAAGACCGGAAAGCCAGCCGTAGAACTGTCCGCTGACAACAACCTTGGTCCGTAGTCTTAACCTACCGTTTTCCATCGGTGTAAGAGTTATGTCTTTACCGAACCTGTCTATAACAACGCCTACAAGACCCTCCGGGAATTCAAGAGTAATGCTCTCCTGCTTTCCGCCCATCATACCAAAGGTCTTATCAGCATAATTTCCCATATCAAATTGTGAAAATTCTTTTGCTCCAAGGCGCTTATCAGGCGTAGTCTGAACCTTGGACATCTTATCTACACGATAATGCCTGAACTCGTTCTTCTCGTGATCATAAGCAATGAGATAATAATTCTCATCATTCCAGATAAGAGCCCACGGGCTCACAACTCTCTTAAGCTTACCCTTGGGAACCAGTTCCTTGCTTATATTCCAACTAAGGTATGTAAAAGAGATCTGAAGGTTGTTCTGAATAGCTCTGTGGATAGTATCAACAATGTAAAAGATCGATTCGTTTTCCGACTTGATCCTACTGGCTACATATACCTGTCTGTTAAGCTTCGTAGCATCATAATCACTGACCAAAGATCCCAGTTTCTTAATAAGATCCCTGGACTTCTTAGTCGTAATAAACTTTGACGACTGGACAGCATCAACCAAAAGTTTAAGCTCAGCAAGCTCAAACTTCCTAGATACAAGTTTCCATCCTCCGCCGTTCCTGGATGGCTCCTGTAATATAGAGTAGCCCATGTCTGAAAGGCAGGCAATATCGGAATAAAGAGTCTTCCTGTCAGCCGTAATTCCTACTTCAGCCAGCTTATCCTGAATAAATGCAGTGGTGATGGAATGAGTTTCGTCAGTGTATTTCTCAAGAAGATTAAGAATGTGAATGATCTTCGTTTTCTGTCCAAGAGTCTTAGCCATATTTCCCCTCAAAAAAACCGGAACACATAGTGACGCATTGTCCCCTAAATGTTCCGGTGTTTAATGCATTTTAATTCTTAGCAGTCTCAGTGACCGTATCACTACCTGCCTTTTTCTTATCAAGAGCTTTTCTTACGTTGTAGCCGATGATAAAGCCAACAGCAGCTACACAAACAATGATCAACAGGGTTATAACATATCCTAAAAATGTATTAAAGAACGCTGCAAAATTAGCCACTTTTATATCCTCCCTTTTCTTGGAAAAATATTGTACTTAAACATAATAATTATAGTTTTTTTAGCCCTAAGAGTCAAGTTTATGAGCCATCTTTTCGGCGTTATCCGTTATTTCTTCGGGATAATCGTAGGATTTTAAAAGATTGATGGCATTTCTTGATACGGCTTTGCCTTTTTTCAGGGCATAATCAAAGATAACGTCCTTATTATCGATACTTTCGCTAAAGTGATAATTGTCATAAGAATCAGCCAGCATATCAGCCAGTTCTCCATCATGTGTGGCTGCAAAGCAAAGGATCGGTCTTTCCGCGAAGTACTTAAGGATGGTTTCCGAAGCGCTGATCCTTTCTACGGTATTGGTTCCCCTTAATACCTCATCTATAAAGCAAAGAACAGGGTGTCTCACCGTATCGGCTTCAAGGATCCTCTTAACAGACTTGATCTCAACAATAAAGTAACTTTCTCCACCTGATAAATTATCCTTTAATGCGATGGATGAATAAATATCAAATACAGGTGCGAAATAATATTTTCCGCAAACGGTATAAATAGTCTGGGCAAGGATCGCATTAATTGCCACCATCCTTAAGAAGGTTGACTTACCGGAAGCATTAGAGCCTGTAAGAAGAACACCTTTTTCTGTATCGATGGAGTTACTTACAAACTTTTCAACCAAAGGATGATAACCGTTATCAAGCCTTAATTTAACAGTCTTTCTATCATTCCTATCGTAAGGTATGAATCTTGGCTTGCACCAAACATCGGATAAGGACTTTCTGAAATCCGCAACGCTTATTGCGGCATCAAGGCTTCCAAACAATAAAAGAAGCCATTCCAAGTTTTCTTTTTGACCTGACAGTTTTCCAAATAAAAGCCCATATTGAATAAGATCAATATGAAATACCATATTTACGTAAGTTAAAAGTATCTCGAAAGGTCCGCCGGAGGTTGATGAACCGGTCTTACCGGATAAAGCTAAATAGCTTCCTTTTGTCTTAATGCTCTTAAGCAAAGGCTGAAGAGCACTTAACTTGTCATTATCTTTCTCAAGGTATTTAACCTGTTTAGAACTAAGATAAATGCCCTCTCTTGCAAGTCTTACAAGAAATGCAATGGTCTCAACAAGACCGTCTAACTTTTTCAGTTCCCTGAAATACAAAAGTATATTGAGAACTATAACTGCAAATATCGCAATTCCTCCCCATAAAGGCTTAAAGAAAAGCGCAGCAATCCCGGGAATAAATAAAAGATCAAAAAGGATATGCTTAACCGGCACCACAGCTTTTTGTGATGTTATATGATCAAGATAATCAAAGGGTGACAGATCCTTAACATAACCAAGTCTGCTTAAAGACATTAAAAGATCTGTCCTTAAGGCCTCATCTTCATAGAATCTGTCTACAAGATAATCAAAATCTTTAGCTCTCTCTCCGCCATGCTCACGTCTTAAAAGATAATACAGATACTCTTCGCCTACAGCGGATTTACACTTATCAATCCTCTCATAGACAGCTTCCATATCAAGATCGCTCCATGTAATATCATCGATCATATTTCCTGAAGGAAACCTTTTAAGGATAGCATCCCTATGAGTTTTTCCATGCTTATACTTCTTAACAGACTTCTTACCAAAGTCCATTAAAAGCGCATTATAAAGAGAAAGGCGCTTTTTCTTATCAAGAAAAACGCCTCTCACAATAAGTCCAATTATAATTGTCCCAATAATGATCAAAAACGGCATATATAAACCTCAGTTAATATTTTCGGCTCCAAAGCTTTCGGGAAGTAGTTCCTCCAAGGTAAAAACCTTGTAATCGGAAACCGATCTGGCAACAATTATTTTAAATTCTTTATTACAGAATTCAGACATGACCTGTCTGCAGATACCGCAGGGATAAGCATAGCTTTCAGCTTCTTTACCTTCAAGATGGCCAACAATAGCAATGGCTTCGAAGTCTCTTACGCCGTCGCTGACAGCCTTAAAAAACGCAGTTCTCTCAGCGCAGTTGGTAGCACCATAGGATGAATTCTCGATGTTACATCCTTTGTAAATCTCTCCGGACGAAGTTAAAAGCGCTGCTCCAACGCAGAAATGCGAATAGGGCGAATATGCATTTTCAGCTGCTTCGAAAGCAGATTTTATCAGCTCTTCATATGATACACCCAAAGATGCTCCCATATATACTCCCCTAAACTTAAATTAAAATGTCTTAATTATTTCAGAAACAAGCCTTGTAAATCTGGGTGCCGCTTCATCTGCAGCTGCCTGTACTTCTTCATGTGACAAAGGATTGGGATTAAGTCCTGCAGCAAGATTGCTGATGCAGGAAATTCCGCAAACATTAACGCCCATATGTCTTGCAACAATAGCCTCTACAACAGTGCTCATGCCAACAGCATCAACACCGAGAGATTTAAGCATTCTTATCTCTGCAGGAGTTTCATAAGTAGGTCCTGTGAGCTGGCAGTATACACCGCTCTCAAGAGGAATATCATTTTCGTATGCTATCTCCTGGATCTTTTCCCTGATCTTAAGGTTATAAACCTCAGTCATATCGGGGAATCTGGGACCAATCTTGGTATCATTGGGTCCGATAAGAGGATTCGGCGCAAATACTGAAATGTGATCAGTTATGAGCATAAGATCACCGGCGGAAAAGCCGTCTTTAAGACCGCCTGCGGCGTTAGTAAGGAATAAAGTCTTAATACCAAGCTTAACCATAAGCCTTATGGGAAGTACAACATCGGATACATCGTATCCTTCATAGTAGTGTACTCTTCCCTTCATACAGACAATGGGAACATCACCAATGTGTCCAAAAATGAATCTTCCGTCATGACCGGGCACGGTGGAAACCGGGAATCCTTCGATCTCACTATAAGGAAGTTTAAAGGAAACATTGATATTCTTGGCAAAATCTCCAAGGCCGGAACCTAAAACAAGTCCGACCCTGGGAACAAAATCAGTTTTTTCTCTGACTGAAACTAAAACCTTCTCAAGCTTTTCCAAATAATCAGTATGCGCCATAAGCACCCCCTTGATTAGAAAACAACCTTTT
>JAEEOO010000019.1 GCA_016284315.1 Lachnospiraceae bacterium
AATAATCCCAGACTCAAGAATAAGGCAATTGATCTTAAGGATGCCGTAAAAGAGGCCAAGGCTAAGGCAAAAGACGGAGAATAATAAGTCCTGAGACTTATGTAAGGCGGGGAGAAAAACATGAAAGAGCAGCTCTATACCATACCGCTCAATGATGCGGTGAACGCCAATGATGAATGCCCTTTTTGCTTTATTGAAAGGAATGTGGAGCAGGATCTTTTGGATTATGTTTTAGGAAGCGGTTCCTCCTATATGGAGGCGGATATGCGTTCCATTACGGACAGCGAAGGCTTCTGCAGGGATCATTTCAAGAAGATGTTTCAGTACGGAAACACTTTGGGAAACGGATGGATCCTTAAGACCCATTATATGAGCATGAGAAGGGAAATGGAGAAGGAATTTAAATCCTTCCGTCCCGGAAAAATGTCTCTTATGGATAAGCTGAAAAAAGCTGAGAGCAGCAATTCGCTTGTGAACTGGGCAAGAGAGACATCTAAGAGCTGTTATATCTGTGGTCAGTTTGAAAAGACCTACAACAGATATCTGGACACTTTCTTTTATCTCTGGAACAACGATCCGGAGTTTGTAGAGAAGGTTAGCAGGAGCAAAGGATTTTGCATCCCCCACTTCGGAGACCTTTGTGAAAAGGCAGATGAGAGTCTTTCAGAGAATAAAAAAGATGAGTTCTATTCCATGATGAAGCGCCTCATGACAGAGAACTTTGACAGGCTTCAGGAGGATGTTTCCTGGCTTGTTGAGAAGTTTGATTATCAGAATCAGGATGCTGACTGGAAGAATTCAAAGGATGCAGTCCAAAGGGGCATGCAGAAGCTTAAGGGCGGATACCCTGCAGACAATTGGTATCGCGCCAACAAATAGGAATTAAGGCTTTTAATTTCGCTGTTTGTTTATTATAATGTATGTATGTGGGGGCGTTATCATCGTTCGCATATCATATATGATCAAATCGGAGATATGAAAGGAGTTTTACCATGAAGAAATTTGGCAGAGTACTTGTTGCTACCGCTGTTGTGGGAGGAATCGCCGCAGCTGTTGCTTATTTCTATAGTCAGAAGAAGAAATCCTGCATCACCATTGATGAGTTTGAGGATGAGGACGACGAGGACGATCGCACCTATGTATCCCTCGGAAAGACCGTAAAGGATGTAGTGGGTAACGTTAAAGAGGCTGCTGAAGATGCATTCACTCCTTTAAAGGATGCAGTTGCAAAGGTTAAAGATACCACTTCAGACGCTGTAGAAGAGGCTACCGAGACCGTTGAGGAGTTCTTTGACGAGGACGACGCAAACGAATAATAATATTGACAATGGTTAATAATGACAGAGCGTTCCGTTGTGGGATGCTCTGTTTTTTGTTAGAATTGGTAATAGATACATTTATTGGACTTGAAATGAGTATAATTAAAGCATGGGAAAACTAAAATTCATTTTCGGGCCCTCGGGCTCGGGTAAAACCACAAAAATATATACAGATCTGCTTGAAAGAGCGGCAAATAATCCGGAAAAGAATTTTCTTATAGTTGTACCGGATCAGTTTACCATGCAGACACAAGGAACTCTTTCGGAGATGAGCAAAAACGGGGGCATTTTAAACATCGATGTCCTTAGTTTTGGTCGCCTTACTCACCGCATCATGACTGAAGTTGGATGGAAGGAAGTCCCTGTCCTTGATGATACGGGAAAGTGCCTTGTTCTTCAAAGGGTAGCGGGAGAGATATCTGAGGAGCTCCCTGTCCTTGGAGGAAAGCTTCACCGCCAGGGATATATTCATGAAGTAAAGAGCGTTATATCCGAATTTATGCAGTACGGTCTATCACCGTCGGATATTGATAAGATAATTGAAGGTATGAAGGATAGAGGGGCTCTTAACGCGAAATTAGGGGATCTTAAGACCATCTACGAAGCCTTTAAAAAGTATATCGAAGGTAATTACATTACCCGTGAAGAAAAGCTTGATATCCTTAGGGAGATCATGCCTTCTTCTGCTATTTTGCCCGGCAGTGTTGTAGTATTTGACGGATTTACGGGTTTTACCCCGATCCAGATAAAGGTCATTGAAGACATCATCAGTTTAGCCGATGAAACCTGGGTCTCTCTTGTCCTTGATAAGGATGTAAAGATCGAAGACTGCTTTGATATGCAGAGTCTTTTTTACCTTAGCGGAAAGACTTACAAGGATTTAGTGGGGGACCCTAAAAAGGGTGGTCCCGAATTACTTGAGTCCGAATACTGCGCCCATGTGTTTAACTCAGAGAGGATTCATTTTCTTGGAGAAAACATCTTTAGGACCGGCGCAAAAGGCTTTGAAGGTGAAGATGACGGATCTCTTGTAATGTTTGAGGCTTCCAATATTTCGGAGGAAGTCCATCAGGCGGGGCTATTGATATGTAAGCAGTTAAGGGAAGATCCCACTCTCCAGTTCAGGAATATCGCCGTTGTGACCGGTGACCTTGAAGGATACGCTCCATATTTTGAAAGGGAATTTACCCGTATGGGAATTCCTTTCTTTATCGACAGGACAAACTCAATAAGGCTGAATCCCATGATAGAAGGTATCAGGGGTATCCTTGGACTGTTCATAAATAAGTTCGACACTGAATCTGTATTTCGCTATTTAAGAAGCGGAATAACCGGAATAGAGCCAGATGATATTGATGTCCTTGAAGAATTTGTAAGAAAAAGCGGTATCAAGGGATATCAAAAATGGAGCCGTGTGTTTGAGGACAAAACAGATATCGGAAAAGAGAAAGAATCAGACAAAGAAAAGATTCGTGAAAAAGAAGAGAAGCTTGGGCGCGTAAACAGCATCAGGGAAAGCTTTATGAGTCAAGTTTCGCTTATTTTCAAAGCATCCGATAACGTGGCCGAAGGATGGAGAGGCGTCCCTGACAAAAGCTCAAAGCGCAAGGTCTCTGTATTCGTTGAGACTTTATATGATTTCCTTGAGGGCATTGATTCGGCGGGAATACTCAACAGATACGCAGACGATTTTGCGGCTTCCGGCGACCTTGTAAGGGAAAAGGAATACAGACAAGTTTATAGAAAAGTCATGGAACTTTTGGAACAGGTTATCTCTCTTATGGGAGAGGACGAGATCACGCTGAAAGAGTTCTATGAAATCCTTGATGCGGGATTTGGAGAGGTGCGTATCGGAACAATCCCCCAGACTGTAGACAAAGTCCTTATCGGAGACATTGAAAGGACCAGAGTCCCCTCGGTAAGGCTTATGTTCTTTATGGGAGCTAATGAAGGAAATATCCCCAAGAGCACCGACAAAGGCGGTATCATTTCAGACCTTGAAAGAGAAGTCCTTAGGGATAAAGGAATTGAACTGGCACCCACACCAAGAGAAGAGATGTATAGCCAACGGTTATATCTTTGCATGAACATGACAAAGCCTAAGGACAGGCTTTATATTTCATGGGCAGATCTTGATGCGTCCGGAAAGAGTTTAAGACCTTCTTACATCTGCGAAATGATAAAGAGGATGTTCCCGGGGATCAAGGTCAATATTCCCGAAAAGGAAAGGATAACCGACCAGATAATCAATAAAAGCGAAGGTCTGCGATATCTCTCCGATGAGCTCAGAAGATATGTGGAAATGCCGGCATATGGCGAGAGCCTTGTATATACTTTATACAGTGCTTTTGAAGAGGGAGAAACTCTTGAAAAGAGAAGCAGATTAGAGGATGCGGCATTTGCAAGGTATCAGCCTAATAAGCTTAATGAACTTGTTGCAAAGAAACTTTATTGTGAAGAGCCTGATGAGGCAGAAGGGGATGCGGAGATCCTTCGTAGCAGCATCAGTCAGCTTGAAGCTTATACCTCCTGCCATTATGCATTCTTTTTAAGATATGGACTTGGGCTCAAAGAGACCGAAAGCTTTGAAGTCGGAAACAAGGATACGGGTAATGTATTCCATGAGGTTCTGGAGCTTTTTTCCTTAAGGCTTAAGGAAGATAAACTAAGCTGGGCGGAATTTGATGATGAATATGCCAAGAAGAATGTTTCCGAGATCCTTATGGGAATAACCGATGTTTATGGTGCCAGTGTGTTCCAGAACAGTGCAAGGGCAAGAAAGGGCATAGAACGTCTTGAAAAAGCCCTTGTATCAAGCATATTGACCATAAGATACCAGATCAAAAAAGGTAAGTTCATGCCCAGAGGATTTGAAGTACCCTTCAGGCGTGACTTTGATATGAAGGCTTCCGAGGGAAAGAAGAGGGTCTTAAGGCTTAGGGGAAAGATAGACAGAGTGGACTGCGCAAACGAGGACGGAACCGTGTTTGTCAGGATCGTGGATTATAAGTCATCCGGTAAATCTCTTGATCTAAACAAGGTTTTTGACGGACGTCAGATGCAGCTTCCCATGTACTTATCCCAGGAATTAAGTAAGCTCCGTAAAGACGGAGAGACTGCAGTGCCTGCAGGATTGTTCTATTATCATGTGGAGGATCCTTATATCAGTGCGGAGCCCGGAATTAAAGACGAGGAGATCGAAAAACAACGTATAAAGGCCTCAAGATTAAGCGGATATGTGGCAAAGGACGACCGCATAATAGGCTTGAATGATGAGGCTTTAGCGGAGGGCAAGGGCGATTCCGATGTAATAAAGGTTAGGTATAAGCAGGACGGAACACCGGATGGCCACTCAAAAGTTCTTAATGCTGATGATATAAACGCAGTTATTACGTACACCGAGAATCTTGCTAAATCCTTAGGAGATGAGATCCTATCAGGTGATATATGCGTTAATCCCATTGAGGGAGAGAGCTGTAAGTACTGCGCGTACAAAGGCTCATGTTCCTATGACAGAAAGATACCGGGATACAAAGCAAGACGGGCGGAAAAGTTTAAAGACGATGAGATATTAGCAGCCATGAGGGAGAAAAACAGTGGCAATTAAGTTTACTGACGACCAGCAAAAGGTTATAGACACCAGAAATAAAAATGTTCTTGTCAGCGCAGCTGCAGGAAGCGGAAAGACAGCGGTACTTGTTGAAAGGATCGTTTCCTTGGTGTGCGATGAAAAAAACAAGATCGATATTGATGAACTCCTGGTGGTTACCTTTACGAAGGCTGCCGCAGCGGAGATGAGAGAACGTGTCTGCAAGAGGATAAGCGAAAAGCTGGAGGAGGATCCCGCTTCAGAGCATCTTCAAAAGCAGTATGCTCTTGTTCATCGCGCCATGATAACAACCATCGACTCCTTCTGCTTAAACGTCCTTAAAAATCACTTCAGGGATATAGATTTTGATCCTGATTTCAGGGTAATGGATGAGGGCGAAAGAGAACTGTTAAGGCGCGATGTCATAACCGAATTATTGGAGGAAAAATATGATGAAGCAGATGAGAAGTTCCTTGCAGCATCAAGATTTTTCTCCCCTAACAGGTCGGATGATTCGGAATTTGAAGCAGCCATAATGGAACTCCAGGAGTATGCGGAAAGTTTTGCATGGCCGGAGAAGTTTTTACTTGAAAGAAAAAAAGATCACGATGATACCTTTGCTTCGATAACCAATGTCACTGTAGAGGATGGCGAGATCTCTGGTGATCCTCTTGGAGTGTTCTTTTATAAATTTGTAAAAGGACTAACCGACGGATATATTTCGGACTACGAAAAGGCAATAAAGCTTTGCGATGTCGATGGGGGTCCTTCAGTATATAAGAATTCCTTTATTGATGAAAAGATGAGGCTCGAGGAGGCCGCAAAGGGTGAAACGGTCATCGAGATCGGAGAAGGATTAAAGAGGTATGCAAACAACCTTGGAAAGCTTCCCTCCTACTCTACAAAGGGTAAGAAGGGAGAGGAAGTCCTCCCTTCCGAAATAGAGAGAAGGGACGGGATCAAGGACGAAGTAAAGGGGCTTAGGGATGGAGTAAAGGCTTCTGTTAAAAAGCTCATTGATGACTTCTTTACTCCGGGAATAGAAGAGAAGGCTGAAATCTCTGATAAATGCGCGCCTTATATGAATGAGCTTCTTGATGTTACCATCGAGTTCAGAAGAAGGTTTCTTCAGAAAAAAGCTGAAAAGAAGATCGTGGACTTCGGCGATCTGGAGCATTTTGCCCTTGAGATACTGATCGACGAGGATGGTAATCCTACACCTGCAGCTCTTGAATACAGAGAGCATTTCAAAGAGATAATGGTTGATGAATATCAGGACAGTAACCTTGTTCAGGATGTTCTCCTTGATGCCATTGCTTCAAAAGAACCGGGTAAGTTTGACAGGTTCATGGTGGGCGATGTAAAGCAGAGCATCTATGGTTTCAGACAGGCAAGACCGGATCTTTTCCTGGAGAAATTCTCATCTTACCTTGTAACCGATGGTTGCGAAAGGATAGATCTTTCAAAGAACTTCAGAAGCCGTAGTGAAGTCCTTGACAGTGTTAATGAGATCTTTGAAAAGATCATGCACGCAAAGACAGGATCCATTGAATATGACGATGCTGCAAGGCTTTATGTTGGTGCATCATATCCTGAGGGTGGAGAAGATTTTAAGGCAGAACTTGTTTTAATAGATTCGAAACTTTCGGATGAATTAAAAGAAAACGGGGAAGATGAGGAACCTGAAGAAACTGAGGATGGGGAATATTCCTTAAGCGCGGCAGCATATCGCGAGGAGGAAACCGAGGCCCTTGTTCTTGCCAATATAGTCAGAAAGGCCCTTGATTCAAAGGTAACCGAGACTGTTAAGACAGAAGAAGGGGAAGTTAGAAGGCTTAGGCCCGCAAGATACAGTGATATCGTGATCCTTCACAGAAGCCCCAGCAGGATTGCGGATGCCCTTGGAAAAGTTTTTGAAGAAGAGGGAATTCCTATTTCCATTAATCAGGGCGGAGGATATTTCAGCACTCCCGAGATCAAGAGCATAATGCAACTTTTGAGGACCATAAACAATCCCCTTTCTGATATAGCTTTATTTGGATCCCTTGTCTCAGTATTCGGCGGGTTAACCGATGGTGATGTTGCCAAGATCAAGGCGGACAATCCCGGAGCAGGGCTTTGGGAGGCTGTTAAGAAGGATTATCCTCCATTTGCCGATAAAATAAACAGATACAGGAAGTACGCCACGTACAGAAGCATTAGAGAACTCTTGCAGGTGATCTTTGATGAGCATGATTATCTTGAATATATTGCGGCGCTTCCCGGAGGAGCAAAGAGGCGGGCCAATGCGGAGATGCTTCTTACCTATGCTTCAAACTTTGAGAAGACAAGCTATTACGGACTTTATCATTTTGTAAGGTACATCGATCAGCTTGAAAAATACACTACGGACAATACCTCCGAAGCGGATGTTCTCGGAGAAAGCGCCGATGTTGTAAGGCTTATGTCCATCCATAAGAGTAAGGGACTGGAATTCCCTATCACCATTATCGCAGGTATGGGAAAGAGCTTTAATCTTATGGATACAAAGGCCAAGATAGTCCACAATAATGAACTGGGCCTTGGCTGCGATCACATCGACCTTGACAGAAGGATCAAGCTTAACAGCATCAGAAAAGATATCATTGCCAAGAAGATCCTTGAGGATTCCATATCTGAAGAAATGAGGCTTTTATATGTTGCCATGACCCGTGCAAAAGAAAAGCTTATCATGGTGGGAAAGATAAAGGAAGCAGAAAAGAAACTTGAAAAGATAAAGGCAGGTTTTGATGAGGAGCTCTCATACAGTAAGTTTATCGGCGCCAAGACTTACTTTGATCTTGTTCTTCCCGTTATCGGAGGCTGCAGCAGCACAGTAGTTTCTGTGATGACCGGAGAGGATATTGAAAGCAACAGGGTATCGGAACAGTTGTCTTTGGAAGGCCACAGGATCGAACTTAAGAGGGCGGATGAAAAGGCTGACAAAGAGGAACTTTCAAGGATTGAGGAGAGATTTAATTATAAATATCCTTTTGAATACTTAAGCAAGCTTTATACCAAGACCACGGTTTCCGAGCTTAAGATGGCGGCTATGCTTGACGAGGATGAGACCGCTTATGAAAAGTTTGAGAGCAGGGAGACGGAAAAATATATTCCTGAGTTCAGACGGGAAAAGCAGGGTATAACAGGTACTGTCAGAGGTAACTCATACCACAGAGTCATGGAGATCATGGACTTTGACCGAGTCCTTGGATATGTCTGCGGAGGAAGACCCGAAAGCTTTGATGAGTTTAAGAAGATCTGCGGTGAAAAGGAAAATGAGCTTAAGAAGCGCATTGCAGAATATCTTGAGGAAGAGCGCAGAGACCTCCGCATAACCGATGAGTGCGTGGAGGCTGTAAACAGTTTTAAGATCATGACTTTCCTTAAGTCTGAGTTGGCTTACAGGATGTGGTCAAGCAGAAGCAAAGGCGGGCTCTTTAGAGAGCAGCCCTTCGTTCTAAGCATTCCTGCGAATAAAGTAAACAGTGAGTTCCCCGAGAGCGAGAGTGTTATCATCCAGGGAATCATAGATGCTTATTTTAAAGAAGGCGATTCTATTGTATTATTGGATTATAAGACGGATGCTGTGGAAAACACTGCAGACCTTGTAAAACGTTATGAGACACAGCTTGATTATTACGAGGAAGCTATTGAGAAGCTGACAGGACTTAAAGTCAAAGAGAGGATACTTTATTCATTCAGTTTGGGTGAGCAGGTAAGCTGTTAAGGAGGTAGTCTATGGACAGGATTGAAGAGCTTAACGAGATCATTAACAAATATGATAATATCGTGTTTTTCGGCGGAGCCGGTGTTTCTACGGAAAGTGGGATCCCTGATTTCAGAAGCGTTGACGGACTTTATAACCAGAAGTATGATTATCCTCCCGAGACGATCCTGAGCCATAGCTTTTACATGAGAAACCGCAAGGAATTCTACAGATTTTATAAAGACAAGATGCTCATAGAGGGAGCAGAGCCAAATGCCTGTCACAAAAAGCTGGCGGAGCTGGAAGCGGCAGGAAAGTTAAAGGCTGTCATCACCCAAAATATTGATGGTCTTCACCAGAAGGCGGGAAGCAAGGAAGTCCTTGAACTCCACGGCTCCACCATGAGAAATTACTGTGAGCATTGCGGAAAGTTCTTTGATTTTGATTATATAAAGAATTCCACGGGAGATTATCCGGTATGCGATGAATGCGGCGGACCTGTAAAGCCCGATGTTGTCCTTTATGAGGAAGGACTTGACCAGAATACAATAACCAAGGCAGTTAGGTATATCCATGAAGCCCAGGTCCTTATTATCGCAGGAACATCCTTAGCTGTTTATCCGGCAGCAGGTCTTATTGACTATTTCCACGGCGAAAAGCTGGTGGTCATCAATATGGCCCCTACTTCAAGAGACAGTTATGCTGATCTTTGCATTAAGGATAAGGTGGGATATGTAATGTCCCGGATTAAATTGAAATAGTATTGAATAAATTAAACCGGGTTACTGATCTTATTTCAGTAGTCCGGTTTGTTTTTTATCCTATGATTGCTCTTACTGCAGCTTTGTATTCGGCGGCGGTAGTGGATTTCAGAAGTTTTTTGTATTCGTCTTTTTTGTCGGGGAATCCTGTTATCAGGTATGTCCAGAGCTCTTTCATCTTAAAGAGGATGTCCCTGTCTCCGCTTAGTACTTCGGCGTAGGAATCGTATAATTCATCAAGGAATGGCAGCAGTCTTTTATCTGCGGGGTCAAATTCTTTTTCTTCCGCAAGGGCAGGATTTCTTAAAAGGCCCCTTCCAAGCATCACCCCTTCTTTTCCTTCTGCTTCATAGCATTCCCTTAGCCTTTCGACGTCAAAGATATCTCCGTTATAGATAACAGGGCATTTAACGCCGTTTTTGATGACGTTAAATGAATCAAGGTTGGTGTTACCCTGGTAGAATTCTTCTCTTACTCTTGGGTGAACGATGATCTCTTTAAAAGGGAAATCTGAAAAAATCTCGGCAAGTTCTGCCGCTTCCTCGTGATAAATAAATCCGCTTCTTGTTTTGACAGAAATATCGGGAAGGTCATTTTCAGCAAAGACTTCTTCAAAGAATCTTCTGAGCTTATCCTTATCCCTTAAAAGCCCGGAACCCTTTCCTTTGGTTACAACAGTTGCTGCGGGGCATCCAAGATTTAGATTAACTTCTTTATATCCCATGCCTTTAAGCATATTTGCAGCCCAGGCAAAATCCTCTCCGCGTTGAGTAAGGATCTGGGGTACAAGGTTTTCTTCAAAGGGATCAAATTCTCTTGTCTCCCTCTTTTTGAGATGATGGGTGCTTGTAACCACGATAAAGGGGGAAAAGTATTTGTCTATTCCCACGTAGTATTTCTTATGAACTTTTCTGTAGGTAGGTGTTGTGATCCCCTCCATGGGGGCAAAATATATCTTACTCAAGTTTTTATCCTTTATGTTATTAATTCTGATTACTGAAATAGTATAAATAATATTTCGAGAGATGCAAATCTTTATTTGCTTCAGATGAAGATTGCAGTACTGATAAGGCTTGGGAATATGTTATAATAATCGCTATGAGGAGGTATTATCATGGCAAATTTAACAGTAACGTATTTTTCAAATTGTCTTAACAGGAACACCACCTTTAAGATGTTTATTCCCAACGATCCCCGGGCGGATGCTCCCGCAAATCCCAATGCAGGAAAACCGATGAAAACCCTTATTCTGCTTCACGGCTATACCGGAGACGGAGATATCTGGGTAAATCCTTTCCAGTGCGCACAGCACAATGTGGCTGTTGCTGCTCCTTCGGGGGAAAACGGCTTTTGGCTTGACGGTATTTCCACAGGTCATAAATATGCGACTTTACTTGGGGTAGAGCTTATTGAATATCTGAGAAATACTTTCGGACTTGCAAAGACAAAGGAAGATACCGCGGTCATGGGTCTTTCCATGGGAGGATTCGGAGCCCTTCATACCGCTTTGATGTTCCCTGAAATATACGGAAAATGCGCAGCTCTTTCATCAGCTCTTATTCACAACGAAGTTTGCGAGATGAAAGAGGGCGAAGGCAACGATGTTGCTAACTACGAGTATTACAGGGAGTGTTTCGGAGAACCTTCAAAACTAAAAGAGAGCGTTAACAATCCGGAATTCCTTGTTAAGCAGTTAAAGGAAAAGGGCGCGAAGTTCCCTGAGATCTATATGGCATGCGGAACAGAGGATTTCCTTATCGAGCCCAACAGAAAGTTCCACGCTTTCCTTGAAAGCGAAGGCGTAGAGCACACCTATATGGAATCCAAGGGAATCCATGATATGGTCTTCTGGAGCGAGTACGCCGAGAAGTTCATACCTAAAATGTTTCCCATTGAGAAATAAAACGATCGCTAGGAGATAATAATGCTTTTTAATATATTGATATGGCTATATATTTGTATCACTACTACCACCATCGGTTATGCGTTCCTCAGAAAGACAACACTTGGCTTTATAGAGTATTCCATGTTTGGCATTATGGCGGTTACGGTATATGCAGAAATCTTCAGCTTGTTTTATAAAGTCGGTTTTGTAGCTAATGTCATATTGATAATTGTTACCGCAGCTATTGTCCTGATCTTGAGGAAGCATTTTTTTCAAAGGATCTCATATTTATTTAAAGACAGAAGATTACCGGAGATATTAGGCCTGACCATCGGGATCATTCTTATGGTGCTTTTTGTTTCATATGGATCATCCCGTGGCTTTTTCCACTACGATTCAGATCTTTATCATGGACAGGCCATAAGATGGATCGAGGAATACGGTGTAGTAAAAGGCCTTGGCAATTTGCACGTTCGACTGGCATATAACAGCGCGTCATTTGCTCTCAGCGCTCTTTACAGTTTTTCTTTTTTGGGTGGGCAGTCCTTTCATGCTGTTCCCGGTTATCTGGTCCTGATAGTACTTTTAGATTGTTTTAAACTCGTGGGACATGTTATCGGAAAAGAAGTTAAGGTAGCGGATTTTGCAAGAATTGGAGTAGCTTATTATTGCTTTAATATTTTTGACGAAATGGTATCACCGGCATCCGATTATTTTGCAATGTTATTTTTCCTTTTCTCAGTGGTAAAGGCACTGGAAATTGCTGAGTCGGAAGAACATGAAACCAAGACAGAGGAATATGCACTTATTGCAATGATGGCAGTATATTCTATAACTTTGAAACTTTCAGCGGTTCCGGCGGTTTTATTGACTGTAGTCCCGGTTGTAAGGTTCGCAAAGGATAAGAACGTAAAGAGGATATTCGTTTATCTTTGCGGAGGAATTTTAATTTCAGCGCCCTTCTTTATAAGAAACTATTTGCTTTCGGGTTGGTTATTCTATCCATCTACTTCCATCGATATTTTTTCACCAAAGTGGAAAATACCGGAAAGTATGGCCAATATTGATGCTGCAGATATAGTGGCGTACGGAAGAGGATATACCTATGGCGAAGCATCTACTTACAGCTTTGGGGTGTGGTTCCCCCATTGGATACAGACGCTCTCACGTACGGAGAAAGTCCTTTTTACAGCATCTCTTACGGGGGTAATTCTGTTTTTGTTCAGTTTGATAATTCGAAAGGGATTAAAGGAAATACATCTCCCTGAGATAACGGTTATTCTTTCTTTTGGATTCTGGCTTGTATCAGCGCCATTGGTAAGGTATGGACAAGGTTTTATTCTTCTTCTTCCTACTATGATGGCAGGAGATACGATCCTTGGACTTGTTAATCTTTCAAACAAAGGAAAGGAAGGCGGGGCCGCAGAAGGAAAAGTCAAAAGAATGGGAACAGTTATATTATTGGCAGTATCAGTCATTTTCTTTAGTTACAAGATAACTGTGACTGTGCTAAACTTCAAAAGCAATTTGCTTCTGCCTTATTATGTTAAACAAAGGGATTATGGGGTATATGAAATGGCCGAGAACTCGGTGGATGGAATAACGGTTTATACACCTGCCGGTGGGGATCAGACCGGATATGCTCCTTTCCCCGCAACGCCCTGTATAGTGGAAGGCCTTCACTTGATGGGAGATGATATATGTGACGGATTCTATGTAGAACAGCAGGAATAATATGACACAAAACCTCCGAGGCACATCGCCCCGGAGGTTTCTTTATCTTATATTATCTAAACTACTATAGTATTCTTCAAGTTTCGGTCTTGCGCTTTCATAATAAGGCTTCAGCATTTCATCAAACTGATTTCCCATGCCCATCATGATTATCTTATCGGCCTCTTCGAAGGACATGCTGTCCTTGTAAACTCTTTTACTTACCAATGCGTCGTAAACGTCCGCTATGGCCATTATACGAGCTTCGAGAGGTATTTCCTCTCCTTTGAGTCCTTCAGGGTATCCGGAGCCATCCCACCTTTCGTGGTGGTACTTGGCAACATTTTCAGCTATCTCTCTGAAATACTCATCATCCGTATCCTTTAAGATCTCGTGGATGATCTTAGCTCCTTCGGGAGCATGAACCTTCATCTTTTCATATTCCCAAGGCTCGAACCTGCCTTTCTTTCCGAGAATGCTGTCAGGGACGGCAATCTTTCCAAGGTCATGCATTGGCGCTGCTTTGACGATGTCACGGCAGAACTCATCCGATAGTTCAAGTTCATTTTCTTTAAGGATCTCATCTATAAGGATCCTTACTCCGTCGCTGGTTCTCTTGATATGACCGCCGGTAGAGTTGTCACGGCTTTCAACCATGGTCGCCATGCCGAGTATCAGCTTGTTGTGCATCTCGATGATATGCGCAGTTTTCTCTTCAACTTCGTCCTGAAGCTTGGCATTAAAGTTGTTGATCAGTTCGATATAATTCTGATTCTTGGTATCATCAACAATGCTTATGCAATAGCCGCGCTTTAGCTTTCCGTCGTAGAGATAAACGACTTCGATACTATAGATCTTGTCATCTCTGTGGAATATAAATTTGTCCTTGCTGTTATCGTGCTTGAATTCCCTAGCCCAGGACAAAACAGTTTCTTTTAAATATTCAGTCTTCTTCATGGAAGCGTCTACACGAAGCTCTGCAAGTTCAGGAATAAATCTCTTGGCGGTCTCGTTGCAACCAAGATAGTGATATCCAAAATCCAATGAGATGAATCCTTTTTCACCTGCCTCCATAATGGAATCTGCATTGATAGAATTTATATCGTATAGGCAAAGTCTGTTGGCAATGATCAGATAAACGATCTGGGATGCGATGTATGCAACAGGAACAAATTCTATTTGGCCCCCGATCCTTTTTGCAAAGAAATAAGCCACAACGGTAACAAACTCCGGAATTGCAAGGAGCTTAATGGTGTGGGTGGAAACATCCTTTTTATTAAAGTTGGTGTAGAAAAGGATAATGATGCTGGCTATGAAATACAGCATGATCATGATCATGAAGACCGAATGCATGGGACCGTATTCCTTGTAAACCTCCAAACTGTTATCTGTTTTCCACATCGTGATATTTTTATAGAAAAGAGGGTACTTGCCAATGGTTAGTACCGAGGCGTATACTATGGAATTGAACGTCATGAGCCCGACTCTGAACAGTCTGTGGAGTTTTATCTTACATCTGTCCAAAACGCACATCAGGATAAAGAAAACCAGAAAGCATCCGCCTATGTAAATGACCTTTATCGACATCATCAGTTCGCCGAGGGTCTCTGATCTTGCGTACAT
>JAEEOO010000020.1 GCA_016284315.1 Lachnospiraceae bacterium
TGTTGGTTGTGCAAGTTCACTCCCGCATCTTCGAATAAATCAAAGCAGAAAAAGGAACTCGAACCCTAGACCCCTTCATTACGAGTGAAGTGCTCTACCGACTGAGCTATTTCAGCATCAAACTCTTGTAATTATATATGTAAGAGCTGAAAAATGCAACCGCTTTCATTAATCTTTGGGCTTTATTTATCAAGGTGTACATCAAGCTGTGGAAAGGGAATTGTAACCCCATTTTTATCCAGAGTTTTCTTGGTGTTTTCGGTGATGCGGAACTTAGCTGTCCAGTAGTCTTCTTTCTTAACCCAAAAACGGATATCAAGATTAACGCTGCTCTCTCCAAGGGACTCAACAAATACATCAAATTCCTTATCCTTAAGAACAGCTACGTCCTCTTTGAGCATATCTCTCAAAACGTCTTTGGCTTTATCAATGTCGGAGTTATATGAGATGCCGACAGAAATATCAAGTCTTCTCTCGGCTTCTTTAGTGACATTGGTTATAACATTGTTAGCAAGATTTCCGTTGGGAAGAATAATGATCTGATTGTCAAAGGTGCGAAGGGTTGTGTGGAAAATCTTAATCTGAGTAACGGTTCCCTGCTTTCCGCTTCCTGCATCTTCAATGTAATCACCAACATTGAAAGGCTTTAAAAGGAGGATAAGGATACCGCCCACAAGATTGGATAAACTGCCCTGAACAGCAAGGGAAATAGCCACGCCGGCTGAACCGATAATGGCAACGATGCTGGCGGCGTCAATTCCGCACTCAATGGCGATCATCAGAATAAGTAGCACAAAAAGTGCCGCATTGATAAATGAATCGACAAACTGCTTAACACCAACATCCGCTTTAGCCTTACTCATGGCTTTCTTAACAACCTTGCGAATAAGCTTGATAAGCTGAAGTCCAACAATAAACAGAACGATTGCTATGACCATTCTTATACCCATGTTTAAAGCCTTGGGCATAAGCTCTTCAAAATACTTCTTAAAAGTATTGGCTTTTATAAAATCAACAGCATTAACGGTGTTTGTAACATTATTTGCTGCATTAGCGGCAGTATCCGATTCTGTAAGTAAAATAAAGTGCATTTCGTGCCTCGTACATAATAATTCTAAGATATAAATATTTGTGATCCGGCAGGATCATAAACCCACTACTTCTTAGTCTTTGAAGAAGTTTTTGAACTCTTCTTAATGGGAGTATTTCTCCTAATTCTTTCTTCGATGACTTTTGCAAGTTCAGTCTCGGTATAAGGAATAAACTTGAGTACTGATAATGACAAAGGTGCAACCTTAACGGTTATGGACTGAGCCCTTCCGTCAGCCTGATTGTCAATGGCTCTCTTTATCTGCTGGTTAATGACTCCGCTTCCGCCAAATTCCTTGCTGTCTGTATTAAGAATCTCCTTATACTTTCCTTCATAAGGAACTCCGGAAACAATACTCTGCTCGATACCTGCAAAGTTAGCAACACAGATAAGCATATCCTCTGGGTCATTGGTTTTTCTCACAAATGAAACATAGCAGCCCTGACGGTTAAGATTGCTGAGCCATTCAAAACTCTCGGGATCTTCGTTTGTCATAGATAATGCCGGCTCATTTTTATACAGCTTGTTAAGTGCTGCGCAGATCTTGTCTGCCGCACTGTCAAAGCCCTCTGAAATAAGCTTATATCCGGGATGCATATATGAATACGCAATTGAAAGTCTAAGGCTTCTGTATCTCTGATCCTCGCTTCCGGGGAAGAGATCAAGAAGGCCTCCGTTCTTTACAAGGAGCTCATCAGTCAAAGGAAGGATGAATTTCTCGGCATACGAATATACAAGTTCATCCGTAAGCCTGTCGTGAAGTCCGCCTCTTTCGATGGGATCATGGGAAATATAATCAAAGTATTCCCCGATAAATCCTTCATTCCATTTATAGTCAAAGCCGATACCGTTGGAATCCTGTGAAACAGTCATTCCGCCGTGAGTTGAGCTGTCTTCTGCCATAACAACAGCATTTGCCTTAACAGCTTTGGTTGCTTTGATATACTCCTTCAGAAAAGCGATAGCTTCAAGATTCTCGTTATTGCCATAAATATTCGGGATCCAACCTCCGGCCTGCTTTCCGTAGTCGAGATAAAGCATCTGTGCTACTTTGGAAATACAGATTCCATCTGCATGGAATTCTTTTACCCAATACAAACCATTGGATAACAAGAAGCTAATAACTTCAGGTCTGCCATACTGGAAAAGGCATCTCTTTCCATCCGCTGAAAGACCCTGACGAGGATCCCGGTGCTCAAAGAGACAGGTTCCGTCAAATCCTTCAAGGCTGCTTAGATCCCTTCCAAATCCTGAAGGTGACCATTTGAAAATAACGCCTATCTCAGCACTGTGAAGCGCATCTACGATCATTTTGAGATTATTCTTATGTCCGATATTAGGATTTTCCTCAAAGAAATTGGAACTGATTCTCTCCTTAACATCAAACAAAGAACCGGGAGTCATAAGAACGCAGGTATATCCCTTATCCTTAACAGCAGTAAGAAGATCTGCGATCTCCTTTTTAAGCTGCTTTATGCTTGAAGAAAAACGGTCGTAGGATACTTCATAAATAAGCATCTCCTTACCGGCTTTCTTTTTAGACATAAAGGCTTTATCGGTCCACTTAAAGGAAACATTATCAGAGACAACAGAAACACCATCGGTTATCATCTCTGAATAGGGATCATTCTTTTTTAAGATCTTATCGCCTTTAAGTTTGATCTCGTACTGGAATTTTTTATTATCAAGTTCGCCGGGGATAAAGAGCTCGAATACGCCGTTTTCAAGACGTTTCATCTGATATACTCTTCCGTCCCAGTTGTTGAATTCTCCTACAACGCTGACCCTCATTGCATTGGGAGCCCAAACTGCAAAGTGACATCCCACTTCACCTTCATGCTCCATGATATGAGCTCCGAAAACATCCTGGGCGTTTAAAAGCTTTCCGGACTTGAATTTATCAATATCTGCAGCCTTTATGATCCTTGAATGTCTGTAGGGATCACCAAGAAAAGCATTCTCATTAAAAATGCCCTTTCCTTCGTAGGTTACTTTATAAACATAGTTATTAACGTTTTTCTCCGGCAAAAGAACGGCAAAATAACCGTCCTCGTCAGCAACTTCCATAGGAGTTATCTGAGAAGAACCGTTTGCCGCAACCCATTTTATGCTTACCGCTTCAGCGCCGGGGAAATATGCCTGAACAAGAGTATTGCTTCCGTGTTTGTGCGGCCCCAAGAGATCCTGAGGGTGATCGCACTCGGAATATATGATTTCTTCGATATCTGCCCAGTTCATGAGCTTGTAGAGCTTTTTATTCATAAGGACTCCTTCAACATATAGATATCTTCATTTAAAAAATCACTAGATATATTTATTTTACCATAAAGTTTAAAAATATGGTAAAATAGTTTCTAAATTTGAAGAAAAATTGTTGGAATAATTCAAACAATATATTTAAATCAGTTTCCGGAGGTTATTATGACAGACGATCAGAAGAAAATGCTTGAGAGAATAAATAAATACGCAGAGGAAGTTCTGGGAGATATTGACCCTCAGAAGACAAGAGTTTCCGTTCAGCTTGATGCGCTTAAACCAGTTATGGAAGAAATCGCAAAGGAGCAGGGCCGCGATTTGACCGACGTTTTCATCGAATATATGGACCTTGCAAGTGAGGCGTCCGTTGCATCCGACAATAAGATGCGTGAGGCTCTCAAAGATCTCAACGAAGGCGACGATTCAAATCCGCCTCTTCTCTACAGATAATTAACTAAGTGATGTTAGTTTTTTCGTCATGTATATTACAGCATCAAAAAAACCACGGCATTAATACCGTGGTTTTATATTGCTTATTTAATAACTCTGACGCGGAAGACTCCGTCGACAGCCGCCATTTCTTTGATGACTTCTTCGGAAGCAGCGCTCTCAATGTCGAACATTGTTACAGCGTACTCTCCTTTTGACTTGTTTACCATGTCGGAGATATTGATGCCATGCTTACCGAATACTCCGGTAAACTGAGTGATCATGTTTGCGATATTCTTGTGGAATACTGCAACTCTTCCTTCCTTTACACAAACTCCCATGTCAATTGCAGGATAGTTAACGGAATTCTTGATATTACCGTTCTCAAGGTAATCCATAATCTCCTGGACAGCCATAACTGCACAGTTGTCTTCGGACTCTTCTGTTGAAGCTCCGAGATGAGGAGTAAGGATAACTCCCTCTTTTCCTGCAGTGGTGGTGTTGGGGAAGTCAGATACATAGCGTTTAACCTGACCATTCTTAAGAGCCTCAAGCATATCAGCTTCATCAACAAGAAGGTCTCTTGCGTAGTTAAGAACTACAACACCCTTCTTCATCATTGAGATTGCCTCGCGGTTGATCATTCCCTTTGTTGAATCAAGAAGAGGAACATGGATGGTGATGTAATCGCAGTTTGCGTAGATATCTTCCACCTTCTCAACATGCTTTACTTCTCTCTTTAAGCTCCATGCAGCATTTACCGAAAGATAAGGATCATATCCGTATACTCCCATGCCAAGGCTGATAGCGGTATTTGCAACCTTAACACCGATTGCTCCAAGACCGATAACGCCAAGCTTCTTGCCTGAGATCTCGGTACCTGCAAAATTCTTCTTTTCCTTCTCTGCAGTCTTTGCAATGTTCTCATCGGAAGAGTTATCCTTTGCCCACTCGATTCCGCCTACAACATCTCTTGCTGCGAGAAACATACCTGCGATAACAAGTTCCTTAACACCGTTAGCATTTGCTCCGGGAGTATTAAATACAACGATTCCCTTTTCAGCACACTTATCAAGAGGAATATTGTTTACTCCGGCACCTGCTCTTGCTACTGCAAGAAGGTTATCTGAAAGTTCAAGATCATGCATTGCCGCACTTCTTACAAGTACGCCATCTGCCTCTTCAAACTTATCGGTTACGGTGTAATTAGAAGTAAGATTAGATAATCCAACCTGTGCGATAGGATTAAGGCAATTGATCTTAAACATTATGAATTCTCCTTTTCGAACTTATCCATGAACTCAACAAGTTTCTTCACACCCTCAATAGGCATTGCATTGTAGATACTTGCTCTCATACCACCAACGGTTCTGTGGCCCTTGAGATTAACGAATCCTGCAGCAGTTGCTTCTTTAACAAACTTTGCATCAAGTTCTTCGTTTCCTGTAACAAAAGGAACGTTCATAAGTGAACGTGAAGCAGGCTCAACGGTTCCCTTGAACATCTTACTCTGATCAAGGAAGTCATAAAGGATCTTAGCCTTCTCTTCATTATGTTTCTTCATAGCCTCAAGTCCGCCCATCTTCTTGAGCCACTTGAACACCTTTCCGCAAATATAAATGGTGTAGCAGGGAGGTGTATTGTATAAGGAATCATTATCAGCCTGAGTCTTCCACTTCATCATGGTAGGTGTTCCGGGAAGGACATCGTCAGAGATAAGATCCTCTCTGATGATAGCGATAACGCATCCTGCAGGTCCAACGTTCTTCTGAACGCCACCATAGATAACGCCATACTTGCTTACATCAACAGGCTCTGAAAGGAAACATGATGAAACATCGGCAACAAGGATCTTTCCCTTGGTATCGGGAAGAGTCTTGTACTTGGTTCCATAAATAGTGTTGTTCTCGCAGATGTAAACGTAATCCATATCATCGGTGATAGGAAGATCTGAACAATCTGGAATATATGAAAATGTCTTGTCTGCTGATGAAGCAAGCTCTACTGCCTCACCGTAAATCTTAGCTTCCTGGAAAGCTTTCTTAGCCCACTGTCCGGTGATAATATAACCGGCCTTCTTATTCTTCATAAGGTTCATGGGAACCTGTGCGAAGAAAAGCGAAGCTCCACCCTGAAGGAAAAGTACCTTGTAGTTATCAGGGATGTTCATAAGCTCTCTGAGATCTGCTTCTGCTTCCTTGATAATGGAATCATAAACCTTTGATCTGTGGCTCATCTCCATTACCGACTGACCGCTGCCCTGGTAATCGAGCATCTCGGCTGCAGCCTCCTTTAATACCTCCTCGGGAAGCATTGCGGGTCCTGCTGAAAAGTTAAAAACTCTGGACATTTTCAAATATCCTCCTTGCAAATATTTTAGTCCTCACGGACAAAATTACATATTACATACTTGGATACAATCACTTTAATACTTTAAAGTTCTATAGGTTTAAAATATAATAACTTTTCTATAATAAAAAATCAAGGTATTTAATTACAAAATTAATGAATAAATATACAGAATTTTGTAAATTTAGTCATAATTATTAATTTTCTCTCTTGGCAAGGTCGTCGCCGTCGAATACTTCGCTGATAGGTGCACCTGCGGGAACCATAGGAAATACCTTATCATCCTCTGGAATTACGCACTCAACAAGTACAGGCTTTCTTAATTCAATAGCCTTTCTTAAAGTCTCTTCTACTTCTTCAGGCTTTGTGATCTTAAACGCAGCACATCCGAGAGCTTCAGCCACCTTGCAATAATCTACAGCATCGTTAAGCACAGTCTGTGAATAACGCTTTCCATAGAAAAGAGTCTGCCACTGACGCACCATACCGAGAACTGAGTTGTTGATCACAACTTCAACGATAGGAATATTGTATCTTGAAGCGGTAGCAAGCTCGTTCATGTTCATTCTGAAGCATCCGTCACCTGCGATATTTACGCAGACATCATCGGGACGGCCAACCTGTGCACCGATAACAGCTCCAAGTCCGTAACCCATGGTTCCGAGACCGCCGGATGAAAGGAATGTTCTAGGTTTGGTGTAGTTATAGTACTGAGCTGCCCACATCTGGTGCTGTCCTACATCGGTTGTAATAACAGCATTGCCGTCGGTTACCTTGTAAAGCTGTTCGATAACATATGGGCATGAAAGCTTTGATCCATCATACTTAAGAGGATACTTAGCCTTAAGCATAGCGATCTTTGCCATCCAATCGGGATGTGACTGCTTGGTGATAAGCTTATTAAGATCCTGAAGGGTTGCCTTAAGATCTCCGATAAGGCACGCATCAACTCTGATGTTCTTGTTTACCTCAGCAGCATCGATATCAATGTGCACGATCTTTGCATTCTCTGCAAATCTCTTGGGATTACCGATAACTCTGTCTGAGAATCTTGCTCCAAGAGCGATCAAAAGGTCGCACTCAGAAACACCAAGGTTTGAAGTCTTGGTTCCATGCATACCTATCATGCCGGTATATCTGTCTGATTTTCCGTCGTAAGCGCCCTTACCCATAAGGGTATCGCATACAGGGCAGTCAAGGAGTTCTGAAAGTTCTTTAACTTCTTCTGAAGCCTCAGAAATAATTGCTCCGCCTCCGAGATAGATATAGGGCTTGTGTGCTTTGCAAAGAAGCTCAGCTACTTCTTCAAGCTCTTTCCGGGTATATTTCTTAACGCGCTCTTTCTCTTTAACAACAGGAACAGGCTCAAACTCTGTTACTGCTGCGGTAACGTCCTTGGTGATATCTACAAGGACAGGACCGGGTCTGTCTGATGTAGCGATCTTAAATGCCTTACGAAGTGTATCAGCAAGGTCGTTAATGTTCTTAACGATGAAGCTGTGCTTTGTAATAGGCATAACAACGCCGGCAATATCAACCTCCTGGAATGAATCCTTTCCAAGTGCGGGAAGGTTAACGTTAGCTGTAATAGCTACAACGGGAACGGAATCCATATATGCGGTTGCAATACCGGTAACAAGGTTTGTTGCACCGGGTCCTGATGTTGCCATGCAAACGCCCACCTTGCCTGTAGCTCTTGCATAACCATCGGCAGCATGGGCAGCGCCCTGCTCGTGGCTGGTAAGGATGTGACGGATCTCGTTGCTGTGTTTGTATAATGCGTCGTAGATGTTAAGGATGCTTCCTCCGGGGTAACCGAAGACGGTGTCGACGCCCTGCTCCTTTAAACATTCGATTACGATTTCTGAACCATTTAATTGCATATCATAAACCTCTCAGATTATTTTCTAGGTAACTCAAGAACAGCACCACGATTTCCGGAAGTTACTAACTCACGATAACGTGCAAGATATCCGGTTACCTCTCCCTTGTTAATGGGCTGCCACTCGGCGCGACGTTTGGCGAGTTCTTCGTCGGATACTTTGATGTCGAGTTTCATCTCGGGGATGTTGATTGAGATGATGTCGCCTTCGTGGACGAGAGCGATAGGGCCACCAACGGCTGCTTCAGGGGATACGTGTCCGATGGATGCTCCTCTTGATGCGCCGGAGAATCTACCGTCTGTTATAAGGGCTACAGATGAGCCAAGCCCCATACCTGCAATAGCGCTGGTAGGATTGAGCATTTCTCTCATTCCGGGGCCACCCTTAGGTCCTTCATAGCGGATAACCACAACATCTCCTGCTACGATCTTGCCGCCCTTGATAGCTGCGATAGCATCTTCCTCAGAATCAAATACTCTTGCGGGGCCTTCATGAACCATCATCTCAGGAACAACTGCGGATCTCTTAACAACGGATCCGTCAGGTGCAAGGTTTCCTTTAAGGACAGCAAGTCCGCCAGTCTTTGAATAAGGATTATCAAGAGGTCTAATTACCTCAGGATCAAGGTTCTTAACGCCTTTAATGTTCTCACCAACGGTTTTACCGGTAACGGTCATGCAGTCAAGGTGAAGAAGTCCAAGTTCAGCAAGTTCGTTCATTACTGCATATACACCGCCTGCTTCATTAAGGTCTTCCATGTATGTAGGACCTGCAGGAGCAAGGTGACAAAGGTTAGGAGTCTTTTCGCTTATTTCATTTGCGAATGCTATATCAAAATCAAATCCAATCTCGTGAGCAATGGCAGGTAAGTGAAGCATTGAGTTGGTTGAGCATCCGAGAGCCATATCAACGGTAAGGGCATTTAAAATAGCATCCTTAGTCATGATGTCTCTGGGGCGGATGTTCTTCTCGAGCATCTCCATTACTTTCATACCGGCATGCTTAGCAAGCTTGATCCTTTCGGAATATACAGCAGGAATTGTACCGTTTCCTCTAAGTCCCATTCCGAGAGCCTCGGTTAAGCAGTTCATAGAGTTTGCGGTATACATACCTGAGCATGAACCGCAGGTAGGGCAAACCTTTCTCTCAAACTCACAAACATCTTCTTCTGTCATGGTTCCTGCAGCATGTGCGCCAACTGCTTCAAACATTGAAGAAAGGCTTCTCTTCTGTCCCTTAACATGGCCTGCAAGCATGGGACCACCTGAAACAAAAACAGTAGGAACATTGATTCTGGCAGCAGCCATTAAAAGTCCGGGTACATTCTTGTCACAGTTGGGAACCATTACAAGTCCGTCAAACTGATGAGCAAGAGCCATACACTCTGTTGAATCGGCAATGAGATCTCTTGTAACCAATGAGTACTTCATTCCCACATGTCCCATAGCAATACCGTCACAAACAGCGATGGCGGGGAATACTACGGGAACACCGCCTGCTTCGGCAACGCCAAGCTTAACGGCATTTACTATCTTATCAAGATTCATATGACCGGGAACGATCTCGTTATATGAACTAACGATACCGATCATAGGCTTCTTCATTTCTTCTTCTGTAAATCCTAAAGCATTGAATAAAGATCTGTGGGGTGCATGTTCTACACCTGCTTTAACATTATCACTTCTCATATATCTATCTCCTTATATTCTCTCACATAAAAGATCGCCCATCTCGTTGCAACCAACCTTGGTAGTACCTGCTGAATAAATATCTCCGGTCCTATAGCCGTCCTTAAGTACCTGACGAACTGCATTTTCAATAGCATCAGCTTCCTTATCAAGATCGAAGCTGTAACGAAGCATCATTGCTGCGCTAAGTACAGTTGCAATAGGATTTGCAATATCCTGTCCCGCAATATCGGGAGCCGATCCATGGCTGGGCTCATAAAGTCCAAACTTTGAATCGTTAAGGCTTGCGCTTGAAAGCATTCCTATGGATCCGGTTACCATGCTTGCTTCATCGGAAAGGATGTCGCCGAACATGTTCTCGGTAAGGATAACATCAAACTGAGCAGGATCTTTAACAAGCTGCATAGCACAGTTATCAACAAGCATATGCTCAACGGTTACATCGGGATAGTTCTCGGCAACTTCATTTACAACTTTTCTCCAAAGTCTTGAAGAATCAAGTACATTTGCCTTATCAACAGAAGTTACTTTCTTTCTTCTCTTACGAGCTATCTCAAATCCCTTGATGGCAATCCTTCTGATCTCGGATTCTGAATAGGTCAGAGTATCGATTGCTTTAAGTTCACCGTTTTCTTCTACTGTTTTTCTCTCTCCGAAATACAAACCACCGGTTAGTTCTCTCATGATAAGCATATCAAATCCGGCTTTACTGATTTCTTCTTTCAAAGGACAAGCAGCGGCAAGTTCTTCGTAAAGATAAGCAGGTCTAAGGTTAGCAAAAAGATTAAGAGCTTTTCTGATCTTTAAAAGTCCCGCCTCAGGTCTTTTTTCGGGTGGAAGTTTATACCAGGGTGAAGTTGATGTATTACCTCCGATAGATCCCATAAGTACCGCATCAGCAGCCTTTGCAGTGGCAATAGCTTCATCTGTTAAAGGTTCACCACATGCATCAATGGAGGCACCTCCCATTAGAATATCCGTAAATCTCATTTCATGTCCGTACTTAGAAGCAACCTTTTCAAGCACCTTTTTTGCCTGGGTCACGATTTCGGGACCGATTCCGTCACCGGGAATACACGTAATGTTTAAAATCATATAGCACCTCCAAAGATAATTTTAGGTAAAAAAAGGGGACAGTCGAAACTGTCCCGAAAAGTCTGATTTATTATGATTCAGATCCGGATCCCTGATCAGCTTTCTCAACTCTGCTGATGGCACTTTTGTCCATGGGAATACGACAGTTTCTATTGTTACCGAACTCAACAATGACAGTGTCATCTGAGATGTCAATAATAATGCCGTAGAAACCGGAAGTTGTTAAAACGCAATCGCCTACATCCATCGCATCAAGCATTTCCTTAACGCGCTTCTGCTCTTTTTTCTGAGGTCTCATAAAGAAGAACCACATTGCAAAGATGATAACGCCGTAGATAGCGATCATACCTACCATGCTGAGCCAACTGCCGCCTTTAGCCTGAGCTTCCTCGGAAACTGCTTCAGCACTTTCGGTTAAAAGAACCAAATAATTCATAGAATCCTCCAAGCATAGTCACTAAGTGACTTATTTATTTTTTTCACACTTGTATTATCATACACAAAAAACAAACGTGTATCAAGCATTTTAGACTTTTTTCATAAACAAGTTAAAGAAAGTAAAGAAAATATTAAAATCAATCTGCTCCCGCTTCCATCTGAGCCAAAGCATTCTTCTTAAACTCTGCGAACCTGCCCTCGTCAAGTGCGTTCCTGATATCTTCCATAAGGTGGTTGTAGTAGTAAAGATTATGAAGAACACAAAGTCTAAGTCCAAGCATTTCACCGGCAACATGAAGATGTCTTATATATGCTCTTGAATATCTCTTACATGCGGGGCACTGACATCCTTCTTCAATAGGTCTGTCATCGTTTGCATATTTAGCATTCTTGATGTTGATCTTTCCGAACTTGGTATAAACGTGTCCGTGACGACCGTTTCTCGCAGGATAAACGCAGTCGAAGAAATCAATTCCTCTATCAACGCCTTCAAGAATATTTGCAGGTGTACCAACGCCCATAAGGTAAGTAGGCTTGTTCTGAGGAAGATAAGGAACAACCTCTTCAAGTATGTGGTACATCTCTTCATGAGTCTCACCAACGGCTAATCCACCAACAGCATAACCGGGAAGATCAAATTCAGAGATCCTCTTTGCATGCTCAATACGAATATCGGGGAACACTGCACCCTGGTTGATACCAAAGAGCATCTGATCTTTATTTATAGTATCTTCAAGGCTGTTTAACCTGTCCATTTCCTTTTTGCAGCGCTCAAGCCATCTGGTTGTTCTGTCTACAGAAGGCTGAACATAGGACTTCTCTGCCTTTGAAGGAGGGCACTCATCAAATGCCATAGCAATAGTAGATCCAAGGTTTGACTGAATCTGCATGCTCTCTTCAGGGCCCATGAAAATGATCCTTCCGTCTACATGAGAATGGAAAGTAACGCCCTCTTCTTTAATTTTTCTAAGACCTGCCAATGAGAAAACCTGAAATCCACCGGAATCGGTAAGGATAGGTTTGTCCCAGACCATGAACTTATGAAGACCACCAAAATCTTTGATAAGCTTATCGCCGGGGCGAACGTGTAAATGATAGGTGTTTGACAGTTCCACCTGACATCCGATATTTTCAAGATCTTCTGTAGATACGGCGCCCTTAATGGCTCCAACCGTTCCAACATTCATAAAAAGAGGGGTCTGAACAGTGCCGTGAACTGTTGTGAACTCGGCACGTTTAGCACGCCCCTCCGTTTTTAATAACTTATAATTATTGCTCAAGATAAATCTCCCAAAATTCTTCTAGGGTAAGGTTTTCATTGTACATCACGGTAGCAGCCTCAACACCTACGTATCTAAAATGCCAGGGCTCGTATTCGATGGTGGTAATGTACTCTTTCTCCGCGGGATATCTCAAAATAAATCCATAATAATGAGCATTCTCCGCAAGCCACTTACCTGCAGCGGTATCACCAAAGCCTTCGGTAAGCGAAGTATATGTATCACTAACAATATCAAGTGAAAGACCGGCTTCATGTTCACTTGCACCGGGAATGGTAACAGCCTGACCTGCAAGCTTATACGCCTCAAGGTAGCTCATACCGGCGTCCATGAACTTAGTGATCTTATTGTTATAAAGAAGGACCTGAAGCTGTGATGTACGATAAGGGCTTCTTACAGAAAGATTTACGCCATCAGCCTTTGCAGCCTTAAACATATCAACAAGATCGGGGATGATCCTTTCATCACACTGATGAACTCCGTAAATTGTTCCGAGAGGAACTTCATAGTCATCGGGAATAAAATGTGACTTATTGATAAGGATCAGTCTCCAGTCGTTAGGATCAAATTCAAAATTTTCATAATCTTCAAATTCGATCTTTTCGGTCTGGACCGATTCTTCTTCACTGATCTCATCAAGGAACTCGCTGAGCTCATCCGCATGATAAAGGTCTTCTGATGAAACATCGCCGGATTCGTTTATCTCAACTTCCAGCATTATCTCTTCCTGATCCTGACCCTGCTCCTGCTCTGCGATATCTCCGGCATTAATAACAGCATTGTCTGCTATAAACACGCTCTCGTCGAGTGCTTCAAAATCAATGGCCCAGTCCTGTTCCTCTTCCGGAGCCTCAGTTCCAAAAGAAAAACTGCTGAAAACAGGGAACAAAAGAAGACTGATGAATGAAACTCCTATCTTCTTTCCGTTGTTTCCAAGGAGATTGCCAAAAAGACAGCCCGCCACGAAAAAGCATCTGACAGGAGCGCTGATGATCCTGCATATGAAATTTTTGCGGGCAAAGTTTCTAAGCTTCTGCCTTGTTTTTTCCTGTTTCGTGTAATACATAAAAATCCAATCTAATTAAAGCTTATGGAATAAGATACAGTTAGGTGTATGAACGGAAAGAGGTTTTCCATTCATGATAAGGGTGTGGGCTTTAAGATCAACCTTAAAGAAAGTCATTGTATCGGTCTCATGGTTAAGAGATACAAGAAACTTATTTCCGGGGAAGATCTCAGCATCCTTAGGATATTCTCCCGCAATAGGAAGAATGAAGTTCTGCTTAAGCTTACCGGTCTTCTCATCTACGTTGTAAACTGCAACAGAGTTGTCTCCTGCAATTGAAGTAAGAAGATATTTGTAATCCTCTGAGAAACTAAACGCGCTGACTGCGTTTGTGCCTGATTCCCATGGAACGATTGACTGAGTCTGGATCTTGTTAAAGAAAGGAAGCTCATTTTTAAACTCATACTCATAAACATCGATATAACATTTCTGCTCATGAAGGATGTAAATGAAATGTCCGTCCTTAGAGATCTTGATATGTCTGGGAGCAGACTCAAGCTCTGAACGAATGATATCAACAAGATGAACCTTTCCGTTTAAAGTATCAAGGCCGTAAACATTAACATGGTCCATACCCTGATCAGCAACAAGAAGGTATCTGTTGTCATGAGTCATTCTCGCACAGTTAATATGGGGACGGAAGTTACGGTTTGCAGCACTTCCCATGCCCTTGTGATAAATTTCGTCGGTAATCTTATCGATTGAGCCGTCATCATTAAGAGAAAGCACAGTAAGCTTTCCGTCATGATAACCCGCAACAAAAAGGAATTTATCGGTATAGTCGGTTGATACGTAGCAGCCTCTCATACCATTGATGGAACACCAGTTAATGAACTCAAGGCGTCCGTCTTTGCAGATTTTAAAAGATTCAACACCAGTGTCGGTAATTGAATAGAGATATTTTCTGTTGTGAGATTCACACAGATATGAGGAGTTTGTGATCTCAACTTTATCTTTCTCGTAGAATCTTCCCTCTTTCATGTCGACATCATAGATACGTATTCCGTGTCTGTCGCCCATTGTGTATGAAGAAACGTAAGCAATATATTTATCTTCTGCCATATTATTCACATCCTTTTCACAGACTATTTCATACAGAAGCATAATACCACATTTGTAAATAGATAAAAAGAGAAAATGTAAACAAAGATAAACCTTGAAAAAATGGCATGTATTATTTAATATGAAATAAGAATAATCTACATTTAAGGAGAAGGATCATGTCAGGCTCTGTTTTAGGTAACAACATCAAAATCAGCACATGGGGCGAATCTCACGGACCTGCTCTCGGAGCAGTCATTGACGGCATTCCCGCAGGCCTTTCTTTAAGCGAGGAAGATATCCAGAAATTCCTAGACAGAAGAAAACCCGGAACAAGCTCAGTCACAACTCCCCGCAAAGAGGATGACAAAGTCGAGATCCTTTCCGGAGTATTTGAAGGAAAAACCACGGGTACTCCTATCTCCTGTCTTGTAAGAAATACATCCCAGCATTCTGCTGACTACAGCGAGATTGCGTCCTACTACAGACCCGGACATGCGGATTATACATTTGATCAGAAATATGGATTCAGGGATTACAGAGGCGGAGGACGTTCATCGGGTCGCGAAACCATCGGCAGAGTCATTGCCGGAGCCATCTGCTCAAAGATCCTTGGAGAAATGGGAATAACTGTAGAAGCTTATACCAAGTCAATCGGTGAGATTGAGGCTGATCTTAGCAATTACAGCCGCGAAGCAGTTCTCTCCCTTCCCACTGCGATGCCCGATAAGGGTGCAAACGATAAAGCTATTGAATTCATAACCGGGAAACGCGAAGAATGCGACTCCGTAGGCGGTGTTATGGAATGCAGGATAAATGGCGTTCCCGCCGGAATCGGTGAACCTGTATTTAATAAGCTTGATGCTTCCTTAGCAGGAGCTGTTATGAGCATCGGAGCTGTTAAAGCAGTTGAGATTGGTGACGGAATTAAGGTAAGCACTTCTGTTGGAAGCGAGAACAATGATGCTTTTGGAATAGAAAACGGTGAGGTAATCAAAAAGACTAACCACAGCGGCGGAATCCTTGGCGGAATATCCGATGGTTCAGAGATTCTTGTCAGAGCCCATGTTAAACCCACTCCTTCAATCTTCAGGCAGCAGGAAACAGTCAACAAATCCGGCGAAGAGATCTCCGTTCAAATAAAAGGACGCCACGATCCCATCATCGTTCCCAGAGCCGTTGTCGTAATGGAAAGCATGTGCGCCATAACTGTTCTCGACCTTATGATCTCCAACATGAGTTCAAGACTTGATAAAATTAAAGAATTCTATAAATAATTTAAGGCTGCCAATGGCAGCCTTCTTTGTTCCCCGGGGACGGGGTTTAGTGGTCATTTTTGTCCCCCGGGGACGGGGTCAAGTGGCCATTTCAGATAATAATATCTGCGATCTTACAATTCACCACACTCAAAAGATCACTTGGTGCAAGTTCAATCTGAAATCCAACTTTGCCTGCACTGACAAATATCTTATCATAACCGATGGCAGTCTCATGGATAAAAGTCGGGAATTGTTTCTTCATACCGATAGGTGAACAGCCTCCATGGATATATCCCGTAAGTGGCAGCAGTTCTTTCTGCTTGATCATGCTGATTGCCTTTTCACCGGAGGCTTTTGCAGCCTTTTTAAGATCAAGTTCCTCTTTAACAGGAACAACAAAAACATAATATGCTCCGCTCTTACCCTGAGTAACCAATGTCTTGAATACTTTCTCGGGATCCTCACCAAGTATCCTTGCTATATCTTCACCTGTAAGGCTCTGATCCTGCTCATATGCATGGCTCTCATAGGAAATCTTCTTCCCATCAAGAACCCTCATTACATTTGTTTTATCTTCTTTTTTCATTTCAAAATCTCTCATTCAATATTCTTTATCAACATGATCCAGGTTATATGCTCTTTTGAAACCTTCAAGTTCTTCCGAATTTCTGATGAGCATTATCTCATGGAATTCGCCTGTCTCTTTGTTCTTGAATCCTGCAACCTGCTCTCCATTACATATAGACGCACGAATAACAGGCTTCTCCTTATCAGGATCAAACTTATATTCCGGAACATAAGTATTATTCTTTTTGAAAAAGTCAAACAATCCCATAAGTATACCTTTAATACGTATTAAAGCTTATAAGCCATAAAGTTTCCGTTGTGTTTAAATCCAAATGCCGTATAAAGCTTTACTCCCATATCAGAAGCCGTAATATGTACGGTGCCACATCCGTAGTTCTTAGCTTCTTCAACTACTCTCGAAAGAAGATTCATAGCTATTCCCTTACGGCGATAATTAGGATCAGTAAACATACTTGAAAGAAGTCCTATTCTTCCACTGGGACATCCAAAATATGGCGGCTTCTCAACAAAAGACATACCGCTTGTTCCAATTATCTTGTCTCCATCAAATGCAATCCATGAAACAAAGGTACCGTCTGCCATATGACGACCATAATAATCCTTAAGTGCGGGAACAAGATCAAAATCCTCGGTAGCACCTTCTTCTCTGAGCTGATTGATTCTCATTTGAATAAATGTGTCTAAGTACGCTTCTGTAAGTCGTTTATACTGAATCTCCATGTTTATCACCTTTATAAACACTTACAACCGCTTGCCGCTCCATAGGAACAACCAGCGGTTGCCAAAAAGACCTATTGTTTTTTCTTCTTCACCAGTTCTCTTTTAATCTCGGCAAATGTTATCTTCTCGCCTTTATCTGCCAGCATTTCGAGATATTTGAGAAGTTTTTCTCTGGTGTAATCATGTAAAGGCGCGTTCTGTGTGCCCTTCCAATAGTAATCAAGAGGATCTGAATCCTTGTAATCTTTGCCGCGGTAAACCTTACTGGCAGCAATACGGTCCATGATCATCTCAGCGATATACTTATCCGGCATAGGTGCAGGAACCATTATGTCGTCCTTGCCTCCGGATCCGTGTGAGTTATAATCGATCCAATATTCATAATGGTGTTTGTTCCTGCCTTTGTGGTGAAGCCATGCAGATGAATAACCTTTGTCTTCACGTTCTGCATTGTTTGGACTTCTGTCTCCCTGGAAATACTTTACGCCAACCCAGAATTCACTGGGGCTGTATTTCGAAAGGTCATGGGTTAATCCCTGCCAATAAAGGCCAATTTTGAAACAGCCTTTTCTAACCGCCCATCTGTGTTTTGTAATTGTAGTCAAATGGCCCCAAAACTTACCCATTGGTTACATCCTGTTCTACTTAGATTTTTCTTCTTTAACTTCTTTTGTCTTGCTTACAACAAGAGCTATGGTTCTCTCTGTAAGTGTGATCTTGTCATCCTTAGAAATTTCTACATCATCAGTTGAATTAACAATGCTCCACTCGCATCCCTTAGGCGCTCTGGGAAGAGATAAAACTGCCTTCTCCCAATGCATGTTGATAGCAAAGTAATAAAGAACACCTTTCTCGCTGACCATGATACCGATACTGTTCTTATAACTATCAAGAGATGTCATCCAAGCGCTTTCTCCATGATAAGAAAGTTCAGGGAATCCGCATCCCTCAAGGTCAACCATGCTCATTTCCTTTTCATCATGATAAAAAGTATGTTCTCTCCTGATCTTTGCAAGGGCTGAGATAAAATCAAAATTGCTGTTCTTTCTCTTAAGTCCCTTCCAATCAAGATGAGTTACTTCATCGTCATGGCAATATGCATTATTGTTGCCCATCTGAGTATTGCCCATCTCATCGCCCATAAAGATCATGGGAACGCCGCTGCTCAGGAATAAAAGGATCAAAGCATTCTTCATCTGCTTTCTTCTGAGGGCATTAACCTTTGGTTTATTGGTAGGGCCTTCTTCTCCACAGTTCCAGGTGCAATTGTAATCGCAACCGTCGCGGTTATCCTCGCCGTTATTCTCGTTATGCTTGTGATCATAAGCGAAGCAATCGGCAAGGGTAAATGTATTATAGCTATCGAGGTAATTGATAACAGCATAATCCTTGGGATTGTTCCTAAGCTTTGAAACCACATCAGCAAGAACGCCGGAATCACCTTTGATAAAGCGCCTTAATGCGTACATATACTCATCTCTGAAGAGTCCGTATCGCTTTGTAACAGGCTTTGAATCATAATAATCCGTCTGGGGCATATTTACCCCCCAAAGGTTATCAGTAAAGATCTTTACATCTGACAAAATAGGACTGTCATCTATGATATCCATTGGAATATTACTTCCAAGGACATGGAATCCGTCGATATGGTACTTAACTGCCCAGTATTCAAGAATGAAAGGAATCTCCCTCTTAGGAAAATCCTCAGGGAAATACATCTGCATGATGATCTCCATACCATCCTTGTGGAAAGCATTTACCATGTTGGCAAATTCAGTCGCAGCATCTGTGCTTTCAGAATAAGCGCTTTTTGGTGTGTAATAAAGGCCTTGGCAGTAGCCCCAGTAGTTATATCTTCCTGTCTTTTTGTCATTTTCATTGAATTCGTAAGCCGGCTGAAGTTCAATAGATGTAACGCCAAGCTTCTTCAGATAGTCCTTCTTCTCAGAAAGTCCCTTAAAAGTACCTTTATGCTTAACTCCAGATGAAGGATCCATAGTAAATCCACGTACATGAAGAAGGTATAAGAACATATCTTCATAAGAAACAGTGGGCTTCTTGTCATCTTTCCAGTCAAATTCCGGAATAACGCATGCTTTTAAAGCCTTTGAAGGATCGAAATCTCCAAAGGAAAGCTTATCTGTAAAGCCTTCTGCTCTTTCGTCGGTATAATATTTATCATTGCATATATAGGAATAACTGTGGGAATTAGGATCAAAGTCGGAAATAATTGCAGAATAAACGTTGCCAATGCGCTCGTTTTCGGTAAACATATGCTTAAACGCAAGCGAACCATTGGTTTTATCATATACTGCAACGCCTAATTTACTATTTTTAGGGAAATTGCCACTGTTAACAGTAAATCTACATCCTTCCGGAGTGCAAATTACCTTGCAAGGATAAAGCCTAAAGATATCTGTAGTTGATAAAGAAATATTTTTGCTCATAGAATAGATTATAACTTATTGCTAAAAGATAAACAAGAAGTTATACTAACAGGTAACTGATGAATTTTGTTTCAAATGGAGGAAATATATGGCTAACAAATTCGATACTCCCGATGAGGATATGACCGTAACCATCACTCTTGACGACGATACCGAAGTTACCTGTGATGTTGTTACAATTCTTACTGTAGAGGACAAGGACTATATCGTAGTTCTTCCTACCAATACAAACGGTCGCTTCCCCGAGGATGAAGTCTGGATCTACGGATACTCTGAGAATCCCGAAAATCCCGATGATGAGCCTGAGCTTATCTACATCGACGACGAAGACGAGTACGAGAAAGTTGCAGATGCATTTGATGAATATCTTGATGCTCTCGACTTTGATGACGACGAAGAATAAAACCTACGCAGCCCACGAAATAGATCGTGGGCTGTTTTTTTGTCCACTCACCCGTCCCCGGTGGTCAAAAATGTCTCCTTAACCCCGTCCCCGGTGGACAAAGCGGGAAGGTGGTGTTTCGGAGGAGTAGCTGAGGTATAGGTTTTCCTTGGCGCGGGTTATGGCGACGTAAAAGATTCGACGTTCCTCTTCTATGGTCTTGTTATCCGGCATTCTTCCGTGGGGGAAGTTTCCTTCGTTTACGGAAGGGATATAGACATTGTCAAATTCAAGCCCCTTTGAGGCGTGAACAGTCATAATCTGGGGTAAATAGGGATCAATATCCTTAACCTTCTTCTGCTTTTCTGCGAATTCTTCTCGGTATACTTCGATAAACGCAAGCCATTCCTGTAAAGAATCAAACTTCCTTGATTCCTTTTCCATAAAATCAAGAACCGCCATATATTCTTCCAGAATATGATCCCTCTTAAGTTCAGAGCTATAATGCTTTTCTAGCCCAATCTTTGACCGAATATACTTAACCTGTAAATATAGCATTTTATCTTGAAGAAAATTAAGGTCAGCGTACAGAGTCTCCAGATCTCGCAACCTATCCTTAACCTTATACCGGTCACTATGAAGTTTGTAATACCTGATAGCGCTTCTAATCCCATCAGGATAAAGAGCTTCGCGGCTTATATACCTTACAGGCTTATTGATGATCTTATAAAGACCGTCACATTTAGGATCTTCAATAACCGCAAGATAAGACAGCACATCCTCGGCAACCGGATGATCATAAACACACCTGCTCTTCTCTTTTATAGTATAAGAAATGCCCTTTCCCGTAAGAAAAGAAGCAAAGGATTGCATGGCAAGATTAGTCCTAAACAGAACGCCTTTAGTTACTTTTCTGTCCTGGATCAATCTACTTAAATACTCATATTCATTTTGCTGCTCTTTAAACTGCTTTATCGCAACCTTTCCTATTTTTCCCGATATAAAAGGTGTCTGCTTTTTGGAAAATCTGTCTTTGTTTCCTTCAATAACCTTTTCAGCAAAGGAAATGATCTCGCTTCCGCTTCTGTAATTAATATCAAGCCTAATGACTTCAGAATCATACTCCTTAACAAATCTCTTCATCAATTTAGGCTCAGAACCTCTAAAACCGTATATTGACTGGTCGTCATCCCCTACTGCAAAAACATTTGTCACTATATAACCATTGTCATCTCTAATTAAAAGTTCCAAGGTCTCAAATTGAAAAGGATTTATATCCTGATATTCATCAACAAGGATATGATCGAATCTTTCTATCCACTGATTCCTTATTTCTTTATCTGACTTTAAGACCCTATTACATTCAAATATCATGTCATCAAAATCCAAAAGCTTTTTTCTTTGCCTTATGTTTTCATAAGAATCTAAGATCTCGCAAAAATGCTTTTTCATAAAGCTCGAACAGTTCTTTAAAACTGACTTTTCATCCCCTGAATTCTTATAAAAAGACATAGCTTTAATAAACTCAGATGCATATTCACCTGCGTCGTAATTTTGATCCAAACTATTTAATTTTCTGATTGAAGGTGTTCTTTGAAGAATTTTTGAAATGATCTTTTTGATCAGATCTGTTTTCACAGGATCGCTTAGAAGTTTTCCTGAATCATATCCGGCACTAAGCCGAAGAATAGAATAAAAAAAAGAATGAAATGTACCAAAGCATACTCCCAAGGTGCCTTCCGAAGATTCGGAATTAAGGAACCTCTTCTCCATGGATACGGCTGCTTCTTTGGTAAATGTGATGACCAAAATTCTTTCAGGCGGGACGCCCATTTCATGAACAAGATATCTTATCCGTGAAGTAATGGTATGGGTTTTACCTGAACCGGGGCCTGCCAATAATAGGCAGGCCTCGGATATAGTTTTTACTGCTTTTTCTTGAGAAGCATTTAAACCCTGTAAACAGTTCAATTAACTTAACTTCTCAATACCTTTCTTAATACGTCTGATGGACTCTTCCTTTCCCAGAAGTTCCATGATCTCGGTAGCTCCGGCAGGGGTCATCTGCTTACCGGAAACTGCGGTTCTGATGGGCCACATAACATATCCGTTCTTATAGCCCTTCTCCTCAACGTATTTAAGGAGTGTCTGATAAAGCGCATCATTTGTATAGTCGTCTGTTGCTTCAAGAATAGGAAGCACATCCTTGAGGACCTCAAGTGAAGTCTCGGCATTGGTCTTCATCTTCTTGTGGGTGTACATCTCGATATCATAATCGGGAAGCTCACGAAGGAAATCTACATGACCGTCAATATCAGGGAATACCTCGATTCTGGTCTTAACCATGCTCGCAACCTTGCGACGCTTTGCCTCATCATAATCAGCAGGAAGAGACTTGTCGAGATAAGGCTTAGCCATCTCATAGAACTTATCCTCATCCATAGCCTTTAAGTACTCGCCGTTCATCCAACGAAGTTTAACGATATCAAATACTGCAGGGCTCTTGCTGATCCTGTGATAATCAAATTCCTTGATAAGCTCATCAAGAGTGAAGATCTCTCTGTTATCCTCAGGGCTCCATCCAAGAAGTGCGATGTAGTTAACGATAGCCTCAGTAACAAATCCCTGATCAAGAAGATCCTCAAATGAAGAATGTCCGCTTCTCTTTGAAAGCTTCTTGTGATTCTCATCGGTAATAAGAGGAAGGTGGATATATACGGGAACCTTCCATCCAAATGCATCATAAAGACGAACATACTTAGGTGATGAAGAAAGATACTCATTACCTCTTACAACGTGAGTGATGTTCATTGTGTGGTCGTCTACAACGTTTGCAAAGTTGTATGTAGGATAACCATCGGATTTAATAAGGATCATGTCGTCAAGCTCGGAGTTCTCAACAGTGATATCTCCGTAAAGCTCGTCATGGAAGGTGGTGGTTCCCTCGTTAGGGATATTCTGTCTGATAACGAAGGGCTTTCCTGCAGCAAGATTAGCCTCTATCTCTTCCTTTGAAAGTCCAAGGCAGTGCTTGTCATATACAGTAATGGTCTTACCTTCTCCATCCTCGTCCTCAGTTACCTGGGTTCTAAGGGACTCAAGTCTCTCCTTATCGCAGAAGCAGTAATAAGCCTCGCCCTTCTCGATAAGCTCCTTTGCGTACTTCATATAGATACCGGTCTTCATACGCTCTGACTGAACATAGGGGCCGTATCCGCCGTCCTTATCGGGACCTTCGTCATGCTTAAGTCCGGTCTTCTCCATGGTTCTGTAAATGATATCAACAGCGCCTTCAACGAATCTCTCCTGATCCGTATCCTCGATACGAAGCATAAATACGCCGTTCTCATGCTTTGCTACCAAAAACTCGTACAAAGCTGATCTTAAGTTTCCAACATGCATTCTGCCTGTGGGGCTGGGTGCATATCTTGTTCTGATTTTCTCCATTATATAGTCTCCTTAAAGATTATTATTTATATAAGCGAATTAACGCCAAGTAACAAATTTAACCGCGAACTTGTCCGTTACCGTAGATCTTGTACTTATAGGAAGTAAGTTCCTTAAGTCCCATAGGTCCTCTTGCATGAAGCTTCTGGGTACTGATACCGATCTCGGCTCCGAATCCAAATTCAAATCCATCTGTAAATCTCGTTGAAGCATTTACATATACACAAGCCGCATCAACGCCGTTTAAGAAGCGCTCAGCAGTTTCCATATTCTCGGTAACAATGCATTCTGAGTGATGGGTATTGTATTTGTTAATATGAGCGATTGCTTCATCTACGCTTTCGACAGTCTTAACGGAAAGAATGTAATCAAGATACTCTTTTCCGTAATCTTCCTCGGTAGCGGGAACAACGCAGTCTCCAAGGATATCCCTGGTCTCTTTATCACCTCTGAGTTCAACATTCTTTTCATCAAGGGCTTTCTTTAAAGCAGGAAGGAACTTCTCAGCCACATCCTTATGGATAAGAAGGCTTTCCGCCGCATTGCAGACACTTATTCTCTGCGTCTTAGCATTAAACAGTATTTTAACCGACTTGTCAAGGTCTGCGTCTTTATCAATATAGATATGGCAGTTACCGGTACCTGTTTCAATAACGGGAATTCGTGAATTCTCAACAACAGCCTTGATAAGTCCCGCTCCGCCTCTGGGAATGAGAACATCCACATATTCATTAAGCTGCATGAAACGAGTAGTGGTTTCCCTGCTGATATCTTCGATAAGCTGAAGCACATCAGGGTTAACTCCGCATCTTAAAAGAGCCCCTCTTAACACTTCAACGATAGCGATATTGGAGTGAATAGCTTCCTTACCACCCTTAAGGATAACTGCATTACCGGATTTAAAAGTAAGAGCAAATGCATCTGCGGTAACATTAGGTCTTGATTCAAAGATAATACCGATAACACCCATGGGAACTCTTACTTTCTTAAGCTTAAGTCCGTTGGGACGTTCGAACTCATCCATGATCTCACCAATAGGATCTTCAAGTTCCGCAACCTGTCTGAGGCCTTCGCTCATGGCTTCAATACGCTCTTTTGTAAGCCTAAGCCTATCCTGCATGCCTTCGGAGATACCGTTATCTTTAGCAGATCTAAGATCTTCTTCATTGGCACTCAAAAGCTTGTCCGACAACTTTACAAGGTCATCTGCACAAGCCAAAAGGACTTCGTTCTTCTTTTCGGTGGATAAAAGTCCTGCCTCATATTTAGCCTTAACGGCATTTTTTCCGATAGTATCTAAATCGTACATAAGTCTCTCCCTTATAAAAGCCTTTAAAACAGTAGTATACGGGTAGGTTTAATATCAAATTCATTTCTTGGAATATGGACTATTTCCTGCATTTTATAGCCAATCGCTATGCAAGATTTATGTAAACCGCATCTTTCTGCAAGAAATCTGTCATAAAAGCCACCACCATATCCCAATCTGTAGCCTTCTTTATCAAAAGCCACACCCGGCATGATCATCAAGGTGTTTTCAACTTCTGAATCGCTGTATATATATGGTTTGCAGCCTTCTTTCGGCTCTCTTATTCCCTTAAATCCGATTTCAAGGTCTTCTAACGAACTTATCTCGTAGAAAACCATATCTTTATTCTCTATTTTGGGTAAAAACACCCTAATACCTTTATCAAGCAAATATCGGTTAATGGAGTCTGTATCGATCTCACTTCCAAAAGAAGCAAATGAAAGAACCCGGGTCTTATTATCCAAAACATCCAATCTCTTGAAAAATTCAAGCATTCTTTCGCTTGCCCTAATTCTTTCGGTCTCAGGTATTTCATCTCTTTTTTTAATGATCTCTTTTCTTAATAAAGACTTTTCCTTTTTAAGATTAGCCCATTGCTCCATAAAATACCTATTTTCTGTGAAGGCTCTCTACATATTCGGGAAGTTTAAAGTTCTCATCAACATGTGATAAGAAAAGGGTTCCCTCATTTTCTCCATCCATGATGCGGTGAAGGATACCGATATCCTTGCTGTTACAGATGATCATATCGCAGCCGGTTCTTGTTGCGATCTGCCCTGCAATAAGCTTTGTACCCATTCCTCCGGTACCCACATTGCTTCCGGTGGATTCCTTGCCCATGTTCATATGCTCATCATCAAGGGTCTCAACGACCTCGATAAACTTAGCATCCTTGCAAGTTCTGGGATCATCGGTATAAAGTCCGTCAATATCGGAAAGAAGGATAAGAAGATCCGCTCCGATTATTGAAGCAACACATGCACTAAGAGTATCATTATCACCAAACTCGATCTCGTAGGTAGATACGGTATCGTTCTCATTAACGATAGGAATAACTCCCATCTTAAAGAGTTCCTGGAAAGTATTTGTTGCATTATATCTGTTAAGATCATTAACAACAGTATTTCTTGTCATAAGTACCTGGGCAATGATCTGGTTGTATTCACTGAAAAACTTCTCATATACCATCATCAGTTTACCCTGGCCGATGGCTGCACAGGCCTGTTTTTCGGCGGTGGTAAGAGGTACTTTGGATCCCTTGATCTCACTGATATGTACAGCCTTCTTACCTGCGGCAACAGCACCACTGGTAACAAGGACAACTTCCTTACCCTGATTTCTGATATCACAGAGCTCTCTTATCAGCTTTTCAATACGGATATAATCAAAATCTCCTGTTTCAGCATGCTGTAATGAAGATGATCCGATCTTAACTACTATTCTCTTTTTGTCTTTAATTCTCTCTCTTAATGTCTCGTTCATGTCTGTCACCTTATATATTATAGAATTTCAGATAATCATAAGTTTACAACCCGAGGATGTTTTTCGCAACATGCTCAGCTACTTTTATGCCGTCCATAGCCGCAGAAGTAATGCCTCCCGCATAACCCGCTCCTTCGCCGCAGGGGTAAAGACCTTTCATATTACTCTGAAAATCTTCATCTCTGTTTATTCTTACGGGAGAAGATGTCCTGCTCTCAACACCGGCTAAAATAGCCTCATCATAAGCAAATCCGGGGATGATCTTATCAAAGTGCTCCATTCCCTGAACAAAGGATTCATTCATGTCCTTGGTATAAATACTGCGAAGATCCGCATATTCGTAGTGTCCTTTAATACCGGGGGCAAAATCCTTAAATGTATTTCTTACCTCATCTGATAAATCGTGTTCCTTCGAGTATGGATTATCTTTTTTAAAGTCACCGTATTTCTGAATAGGTACGGCTCCATTTCCCAGTTCAAATGCTTTCTTCTCAAAATTTCTCTGGAATTCAACTCCCGCAAGCGGATGATCCGATGGATAATCGGATGGATCAACGGTAAAGATGATAGCGCTGTTTGCGCACTTTCCGTCACGCTTACTGTAGCTCATGCCGTTAACAGCAGTCATACCTTCTTCGGAAGAAGCATTTACAACATATCCTCCCGGGCACATGCAAAATGAAAATACGCCGCGGCCGTTGTCTGTCTTGGCTGTAAGCTTATAATCTGCAGCTCCGAGATTTTTGCTCTCTTCGGTACCATACTGTGAAAGATTTATAAGAGCCTGGGGATGGATGACTCTAAAGCCCACGGAAAAAGGTTTCTGTTCCATGGATATTCCGCTGTCATATAGTACTTTAAAGGTATCTCTTGCTGAATGGCCAATGGCTAATACAACATGATCGCTATCAAATCGTTCACCGTTAACAACAACGCCATTTACTCTACCGTTATCAATTAAGACTTCTGAAACAAGACTGTTAAATCTTACTTCCCCGCCAAGACTTATGATCTCTTCGCGTATAGACTTTACAACAGTCTTGAGAATATCGGTACCGATGTGGGGCTTTGCGTCATAAAGGATCTTTTCCGGTGCTCCATGATCAACAAAAGTTTCAAGCACGTATTTGTTTAATCCAAAAGGATCCTTAATGAGTGTATTTAATTTACCGTCTGAAAAAGTGCCTGCTCCCCCTTCACCGAATTGTACATTGGAAGAAGGATCAAGTATTCCGGTTTCCCAGAATTTCTCTACATCCTTTGACCTTTCATCTACGGACTTACCTCTTTCAAAAACAATGGGTTTAAATCCTGCTTTTGCTAGGTTATATGCACAAAAAAGACCACAGGGTCCGCTTCCGATAATGACAGGCCTATAACCATTGTCACCATTTGCCTTATAAGGGAATTCATAATTAAGTTCCTTATAAAGACTTAGATTATTTGCAATATCCTTCTTCTTTGAATTTTTTTCAAAGACAGATTTTTCATTATTCACAGAAAATGCCACAGTATAAGAATAAAAGATCTGAGGCTTTTTTCTTGCATCAATGCTTCTTTTTAAGATCTTAAGATCACTGACATTTCCCTGTATGTTTAATGTCTTAACGATCTTCTTTTTAAGTGCGTTCTCGATATCATTATCAGAAATTTCAGCACTTATTTTTATCTGGGAAAGTTTTAACATGTAGATGCCGCCTCCCCCGCTATAAAGCCTCCGGTCCATGCCCACTGAAGGTTATATCCACCGCAGACACCGTCAGCATCAAGAACTTCTCCCGCAAAATAAAGACCGGGGTAAGTCTTTGATTCAAAATCACCGGTGATCTCTGATAATAGGATTCCTCCTGCTGTAGTCTGAGATTGATCGTAGGAATTAACGCCGTTAACCGTTACTCTGAAATGCTTAAGAGCATTGACCAGTTTACCGATAAGGGCCTTGTCGTCAGAAATGGTTTCGGAAGGTTTTATACCAAGCTTTTTTAATACACAAAGAGCAAGTTTTTTGTTGATGAATCCACCAAGAAACTGCTCATAATTCCTTCCGCTTAAAAACATTACCCTTGTCATGAACTCGTTAAATATAACGCCTTCATCAACATCGGGGAAAAAGTCTATATCAACGGTTACTTTGCCTTTTTCAAGCATCTCTGCAATAATACGGCTGATCTGGAAAACAGGGATACCGGATATTCCGTAATCAGTTATCTGAAGTTCGCCGTATGAGAAGCCTTCACCCGATTCCTCACACTCGATCAATAGCGAAGCCTGGGCTCTTACGCCTGAAATACTCTTCCAAAAATCTCCGTCACATTTTACTCCGCAAAGAGCAGGATATAGTTTGGTCATCTTTAAACCAAGTTCTCCGGCGATCCTGTAACCGGCTCCATCAGAACCTGTCTTGGGGGCTGCTTTTCCTCCTGTAGTAACGATGACCTTATCAAAATGCATGGACTGATCTTTTTTACGCTTCTCACCATCGGTTAAGTCATAAACAACATCAAATCCTTTGTCTTTTTCTGAGGGCTCTACTTCTTTAACATTACAGTTAAGCATAAAACTTACGCCTAAAGAAGCTGCCTCAAATCTGAGAGCGTCAAGAACAGCTGAAGCCTGCTCACTGTGAGGATAAATCCCTCCTCTCTTCTCTGTAAGGAGAAGTCCTAAGCTGTTGAAGAATTGAACTGTTTCATTAAGCCCAAATCTCTCAAGTGCAGATAAAACAAAAGACCTGTCACCTGAATAGTAAAACTCAGGTGATAGGTTCGTATTGGAAAGATTACATTTACCGTTACCGGTCATGAGTATTTTCTTTCCTACTCTGTCATTCTTCTCAAAGACAGTTACATGTGCATTTTTCCTTGCTGCACTGATAGCAGCCGTTAAACCGGCGGCACCGCCGCCTATAACTGCGATTTTCAATTTATTCTACTCCGATAGGTTTATAAAACATGTAATGTTTGTCCAAGCGACATAACAAACTTGCTTGCAGGCAGGTAATTAAGTTCGGTTTCCTTAAAGTTCCTGCTAAGAAGAAGTATGATGAGATAAAGGATCACCATCTCAACAAATGATATTAGCAGCGTAAAAATATTACCGAGATGAGGAGATACAACCTTTGATATCAAAACATTTAAAACGCACACTACAGCTGCTACAAGAACAGGTACAAGAACATTGCTTATTGGATCAATATTCATCTCCATCTTAACGACTGCAAGAAGCAGGTATCCGATGAATTTGATGATGAACTGGATCATAAGCGCCAATGAAAAAGCAATAGTCACATCGCTTGCCTTCTTCATTGAGAAAAACATGATAAGAACAAATACCACATCTGCAGGGATCTGTACAAAGTATGTCAGGATGGTCAATCCATTCATCACAAGAAGTCTTAACATGAAAAGGGATGCCAGCATAAAAAGCGTTGAAAATCCACCATAGACCAAAAGCTTAGAAGCAAGTTCTTTAGCTTCTCCCTCAAAAAGTGTGGCAATGATACTGCTTTCAGCAATTAAGTACATGCACCCAAAAGCTCCATAAATAAAGCATAAATGAAATCCAGTCTGGAAAGCATTCTGAGCATATCTCATCTTATCCTTGCGATAATCGGAAGTAATTTCCAATGTCAAAGGTAAAAGCATAATGTAACCAAAGGATACAAATATAAGAGCAGGTATCAAAACGGTTACACCAAAGAGGCCGATCTTCTCAGCTCCCACCATGGCATTTCCAATATGATGATAAATAAGAAATACTCCTGCTACAAAGGGGAAAATAACAAATAATCCACCGATTGCATCAAGGATCCTTCTTTTCCAAACGAGAAGAAATACATTTCCGGTATTATCTCTTCTTGCTACAAAATCTTCTTCATAGTCATTGCCACTCTGCTTCGCAACAAGCTTTAATACAAGAAGAAGTATCATGACAAGGATCTCGGAAAGAATTGCTGAGAGACAAATTCCGATACATGAATATACAGCAGAAAAATCATCCTGCTTTAAAAGCTTTGATACCTTCTCTCCATAATCTGCAAGAATAGTAATACTGATATTTCCAAATGCTGCAAAAAGAATAAATCTGATAACCGAAACCGCGCCTACAGCAGTCATGGAATTCTTACGACTGCAAAGATATGCCGCAATGTTTTCATTGATAAGGCGAAGTACAAAAAGCACTGCGAAAAGCCAGATAAGATAATAAGCATGGCTTATCTTGAAAACATTTAGAAGAATGTATGATCCCACAAATCCGATGACCAAAGAAATAACAAAAGCAGTAAAATAGTTCATGGAAGCCGAATACTTCATAACAAGTTTTGCTGATTTAAACTTATTCTTTGAATACTTGCTTCTTAATAATCTTCCTACGACTTCGGATATCTTATCACCAAAAAAGACCCACATAGCCTCATACATCATGAAGCAGGTGAGCAGATATCCCATACCTATGTCGCCTATGCGAAATCTGAATGTAAGGCAGCCGGATAAAAATACTATAACGGCAAGTCCTTCCAATCTGTTTTTATCAATAAGTGCGTCGTTCATATAAAACACCCGTAACTAATCTCTGGTAATACCTAATTCATCAAGAGCCTCTCTCTGGCGCTGTTCCATGACTGCAGCTTCCTCTTCCGTCATATGATCGTATCCGGATAAATGAAGCATACTGTGAGCTACCAAAAATGCAAACTCTCTTTTAATGCTGTGACCGTATTCCTCAGCCTGTGATAAAATACGATCTTTTGATAAAATAATATCACCGAGAACGATATCTCCGGTCTCGGGATCCATATAATCTGCTTCTTCTCCCTCCGGAATGTAATAATCTCCGGGTTCGTCAAACTCTAAGTTAGGGAAAGAAAGCACATCGGTTTCTTTATCTATATTTCTGAATTCACTGTTATAGCCCTTTATACCTTCATTGTCGGTTATAAGAACGTTAACAGCAATATTTTCAAATGGGCAATTCTCTCTTTCAAGTACCTTGGAGCAAACCTGTTTAACCAGTTCATCGGTATCAAAAGGGAATTCATATTCTGTTTCATTATCAACGTAAAAGTTCATAATAAAGCTTCTCTTCCTTAAAGATTTTCATCATGGTTGTTACATCATTGTAAGTTAGGTTACTGTATGCAAAAATTCCTGCCTTCTCATATCTTGAAAAGGTTGCATCAACAAGCTTATCGATCTGGCTTGTGATATCGGTATCAGGGTTCTTTTCATATAGCGCGATTACTGCATGAATGATGGTGTGTGAATACAAAAGCACGGCACATTCACGGCTCTTTAACCTGTTCTTGGTCCTCTTTGCAATAAAATCCGAATACTCCGTAAGAATCTCGCAAACCTCTCCGGGGAAATGCTCTTTCTCGAAGAACTCCTCTCTTTCCTCGTAAGCAGCGGGACAGAATCTGTAATAGTATCCGGCACACTTCATAGCCTCAACATTAAGTCCCAGTCTTGTTGCAATACGCTCGGTAAAATATGAGGTATGGATAACATGCTTATAAGTCTTTTTATCATCTTCTCTTGTCTGAGCAAGAAGATAATATTCCGTATCATTCAAGAGCTGATAACGATCCCTGTAAGGATACTTTACCTTAAGTGCATAAAGTCTTAATCCAAGGAATATGATGATTCCTGTAATGATTATGTTTAATCCCGGAAGCAAAAACTGCTCCGGTGCGATCTGATTGGTGGATGTAAGGATTATTCCCGTAGTCTCGCAGGTAAAGAGAGATAAAAGGGTAACAAGAAGTGGTCTCCAGATCTTTATCTCGTCCTTAATGGGGAAGAATGCAGCTATGCCGACTCCACCGCAGATAAGATAAAGGATAACGATACCTGCTTTGCTACCTGTTGTAACGGCTGCGATGATAAGGAGCGTGGTTCCTCCAAGCATTCCCAAAAAGCTGTTAGAGAAAACGGCAAGTACTACAAAAAATCCTGTGAAAGGCCAAGCTGCCGAAGGAATGAATACGGATAACAAAGAAGCCACAAGACCTACTATAAATACCCACCAGAATCTTCCCAGATTCTTAACGGAAAGTTCCATATTAAGCTTCATGATCGGGAACTGCTTACGAACGGCAAATCCCAAAACAGCGATCATGATAACAGAAAATGCTGCTCTTTCGACAGCAGCGGAAATAAGCATGTCATAAAAGTAGAATAGACCAAAAATATAGACAAGGACTATAACCATTGACACTATTTCCGGAACAAACCAAAGGGCTGAATTATTCTCTTTTTTAACCTTTTTTTCCTTATTTTCTTCCATGAGACTTTTCTTTATTTTCAAATTTATCGTAAGCTTCTACAATCTTTTGAACAAGAGGATGTCTTACAACGTCTTTATTAGTAAGCTTGCAGAAGGAAATTCCTTCAACATTACCGAGAACTTTCTGGGCAATATCAAGACCGGACTTTGTTCCGTGAGGAAGGTCGATCTGGGTGGCATCACCGGTAACAACAACTTTTGAGCCGAAACCGATACGGGTTAAAAACATCTTCATCTGAGCAGGTGTGGTGTTCTGAGCTTCATCCAAGATAATAAAAGATGAATCAAGTGTACGACCTCTCATATAAGCAAGAGGAGCAACCTCGATAAGGCCCTTTTCCATATTACGCATAAAACTTTCTGCGCCCATGATCTGATAAAGAGCATCATAAAGAGGTCTTAAATAGGGATCCACTTTACTCTGAAGATCTCCGGGAAGGAATCCCAGTTTTTCTCCCGCTTCAATGGCAGGTCTTGTAAGGATGATCCTTGAAACTTCTTCATTCTTAAATGCCGTAATAGCCATTGCCATAGCAAGATAGGTCTTACCTGTTCCCGCAGGGCCCAAACCAAAGGTTACCATTGAATTCTTAATGGCATCCACATACTTCTTCTGTCCAACGGTCTTAGCTTTAATAGGCTTACCATTAATGGTATGACATATAATATCTTTGTCCAATTCTTCAAGCATTGATGAAGAATTTTCTTTTTCCATGCTGATTGCGTAATCCACGTTCTGTTCCTCAATATCATTTCCGTGCATAGTGTAAAGATTAAGCTGTGTAAGGACTGACACGGCGCCCTTAACATTCTTTCCTTCTCCCCTGACAGTAACAGCTCCGTTCCTGTCGATAACATCTACTTTAAAATCCTTTTCCAGCTTTTTAATAAAGCTGTCATTGGTTCCGAAGATCTGACGAAGGCTGTCGTTGTCTAACTGGATCTGCTGTGATACTTCGTTCATAAAAAGGCAAAATCCCCCGATTAAATGATTCCTTTAATTAATGTCTGTTTTTCTACTTCTTTATCCGTGAAATGATAAGCTTTTAAAAATCTCTCGGTTACAGGTAAAACTTTTGCTTCATCCGACGCATAAATAGTAGCGATAGGCTCGCCTTTGCTAACCTTGTCGCCCACTTTTTTCTTTAAAAGAAGTCCGACTGAAAGGTCTATCTCGCTTTCTTTAGTCTCTCTTCCTCCGCCCAGCATCAAAGAGCAGATTCCAATCTCATCACAATCAATGTGTTCTATATAACCATCGGTTGAAGCTAAGATATCTTTCTCAATAGGAGCAAGTTTTAGTTTTTCCGGATGATATACATATGAATCATCACCGCCCTGAGCCTTTACGAACTGAGCCAGTTTTTCAAGGGCTTTACCGCTCTTAACTGCTTCTTCAAGCTTTGCTCGCGCCTCTTTTTCATCCGTCGCTTTGCCACCAAGGACAAGCATCTGAGAGCCAAGTGTATAGCAAAGTTCTGTGAAATCCTCAGGTCCTTTACCCTGAAGAGTCTCAATTGCTTCTCTTACCTCTATTGCATTACCAACTGCATTTCCGAGAGGCTGATCCATATTAGAGATAACAGCTTTCATCTTTCTTCCGGCGTTCTTTCCGATGGTTACCATCTCTTTTGCAAGAGCGAAAGAATCCTCCTCGGTCTTCATAAATGCGCCGCTACCTGTTTTTACATCAAGAACGATGGCATCTGCGCCGGCAGCAAGTTTCTTACTCATAATGGAACTTGCAATAAGGCTCATATTATCAACGGTTGCCGTTACGTCCCTCAAAGCATAAAGCTTTTTGTCCGCAGGAGCTAAATCTGCGGTCTGACCCATAATGGCAATTCCGATGGAATTTACATTTTTGATAAATGTATCATTACTGATACCTGTTGAAAAACCGGGAAAGCTCTCGAGTTTGTCGATGGTTCCTCCGGTATGTCCGAGACCTCTTCCGCTCATTTTTGCAACGGGAACGCCGCATGCAGCAACCATTGGTGTTAATGTAAGAGATGTCTTGTCTCCCACACCACCGGTTGAATGCTTGTCAACCTTGACACCGTTTATGGCAGAAAGATCCAGTTTATCACCGCTGTCAGCCATAGCCAAAGTAAGCTCAAGTGTTTCAGCGGCAGTCATTTTCTGAAAATATATAGCCATCATAAGGCTTGAAACCTGATAATCAGGGATCTCGCCCTTAGTATACCCATCAATAAAGAAACGAATCTCTTCTTTTGAGAGTTCCCCACCGTTTCTCTTTTTCATGATAATATCATACATTCTCATAAGCCTTCTCCTTGGTCAAACGACCTATACACCTACTTGTTTGCAGATACTTTTTAAACAACACTTATCGCAATAAGGTTTTGTCCTTGCGGTACAGATTTCACGACCGTGGTCCACTAACCGATGGCAAAATGCATTTCCTTCTTCCGGAGGAATGATCTTCCACAGTTCTTTTTCAACCTTACCCGGTTCAGTGATCCCTTTAACAAGTCCGATACGGTTGCAAAGCCTGATGCAGTGAGTGTCCGTAACTATTGCAGGCTTTCCGTAAATATCCCCTAATACAAGGTTTGCGCTCTTTCTTCCAACACCGGGAAGTTTCAAAAGTTCCTCCATTGTATCCGGGACCTTGCCGTCATATTCTTCTATCAGCATCTTCATGCATGCTACAATATCCTTAGCCTTGGATTTCCCCAAACCACATGGCTTAACGATCTCCTCTATTTTATCAGCGCCGGCATCTGCAATAGATTCCATGGTTGGATACTTTTCATAGAGCTTTTCCGTAATGATATTGACCCTTGCATCAGTACACTGCGCCGCAAGCCTGACGCTTACAAGCAATTTCCAGGGTTCTTCGTATATAAGGGAGCAGCCGGAATCCGGATACTCTATTTTTAAAAGCCTGATAGCTTCAAGCGCCAGTTCTTTTTTAGTCATATTATTTATGATATGGTTCGTGATTAATGATCCTGTAACTTCTGTAGATCTGTTCCAAAAGGACCACTCTCATCAATTGATGAGGGAAAGTCATGTCGGAAAAACTAAGGTGCATATCCGCTCTCTTTGTAACGCTTTCATGAAGTCCAAGAGAACCTCCTATGATAAAACAGATACTGCTCTTTCCGTAGGTTCCCTGTTTCTCGATCCAATCTGCCAGACCCTCAGAAGTAAGTTTTTTACCCTTTATCTCAAGGGTGCAGACTACATCATCTTCTTTAACTTTTGACAGGATACGCTTTCCTTCTTTAAGAAGGATCTCCTGCATAAGCGTCTCAGAGGCACCATCGGGAGTCATTTCATCATCAACGGCTATGACCTCGAGTTTTACATATCTCGATAGCCTTTTTGAATATTCATCAATGGCATCCCTAAAGAACTTTTCCTTAATTTTTCCGACTGCGATAACAGTGACACGCATTGACTGCTCCAATTATTTGCTTAAGTATTCATCAATGCCCTTAGCGGCTGCTTTACCTGCTCCCATTGCAAGGATAACGGTTGCAGCACCGGTAACGGCATCACCGCCGGCATAAACGCCTGCTTTGCTGGTTGCACCGTTCTCTTCGCTGGCAACGATACATTTATATTTGTTTACTTCAAGTCCCTCAGTAGTTGAAGAAATAAGAGGGTTGGGTGAAGTTCCGAGAGACATGATAACGGTATCAACATCGATAACGAACTCAGATCCGGGAACCTCTACAGGGCGACGACGTCCTGATGCATCGGGCTCTCCAAGTTCCATACGGATACACTTCATACCGGTTACCCAGCCCTTCTCATCAGCAATGATTTCGGTGGGATTGGTAAGAAGATCAAAAATGATACCCTCTTCCTTTGCGTGATGAACTTCTTCAACTCTTGCAGGAAGTTCTTCTTCGCTTCTTCTGTATACGATATGAACCTCAGCGCCAAGTCTTAATGCTGTTCTTGCTGCGTCCATAGCAACGTTACCGCCACCAACGACTGCAACCTTCTTGCTATTCATGATAGGAGTATTTGAATTTTCATCAAATGCCTTCATAAGGTTGCTTCTTGTAAGATACTCGTTAGCTGAAAATACTCCGTTTGAGTTCTCTCCGGGAATTCCCATGAACTTGGGAAGTCCTGCTCCTGATCCGATAAATACAGCCTCAAAGCCTTCTTCATTGATAAGTTCGTCAATAGTAACACTCTTACCAACTACAACGTCGGTCTCGATCTTAACACCGAGTGACTTAACATTCTCGATCTCTTTAGCAACGACCTTGGTCTTGGGAAGACGGAATTCGGGAATACCGTAAACAAGTACACCGCCGGCCTCATGAAGAGCCTCAAATACGGTTACATCATATCCCATCTTTGCAAGATCGCCTGCACAGGTAAGACCTGAAGGGCCTGATCCGATAACTGCAACCTTCTTACCATTGCTTGCTGCAGCCTTCTTAGGCTTAATTCCATGTTCTGAGGCCCAGTCAGCAACGAATCTCTCAAGCTTACCGATGGAAACGGCCTCACCCTTGATTCCTCTGATGCACTTTCCTTCACACTGGGTCTCCTGAGGGCAAACACGTCCGCATACTGCGGGAAGTGCAGTGCTCTCGCTGAGGATCTCATATGCCTTCTCAATATCTCCAAGCTTAACCTGCTCGATAAAAGCGGGAATATTGATGGAAACAGGGCATCCCTTAATACACATTGCATTTTTGCAGTTAAGGCATCTTGAAGCTTCTGCCTGTGCTTCTTCTAAAGTATATCCGAGACAAACCTCTTCAAAATTGTGAGCTCTCTCTTTGGCATCCTGCTCTTTAACAGGAACTTTCTTCATTACGTCCATTTTTATATCTCCTCGAATTATGCTTGATCTGTTTTAGCTGCACTGACCGCATCCGCCGTGATGAGTGCTTCCTTCTTTTTCAGCAAGGTAAGCTCTTCCCTCTTCGGTCTTGTAAAGGGTCTGACGTCTCATAGCTTCATCAAAGTTTACTTTGAATCCGTCGAACTCAGGACCGTCTACACATGCGAATTTAACTTCATCACCAACGGTTACACGGCATGCTCCGCACATTCCGGTACCGTCTACCATGATGGGGTTAAGAGATACGATGGTAGGAAGATTAAGCTCTTTAGTGAGCATAACAGCAAACTTCATCATGATCATGGGACCGATACATACGCACTGATCATAGGTCTTGCCTTCTGCATAAAGATCTTTAAGAGTCTGGGTAACCATACCGCTTCTTCCGTATGATCCGTCATCGGTAGTGATATAAAGATTTCCGGCAACTGCCTTCATCTCATCCTCGAGGATAAGAAGATCTTTGGTCTTGCATCCAACGATAACATCAACATCAATGCCGTGCTCATGCATCCATTTAACCTGAGGATATACAGGTGCAGTACCAACACCTCCGGCTATGAAAATTATCTTCTTCTGCTTGAGTTCATCAATAGGAAGTGAAAGAAGTTCTGAAGGGCATCCGAGAGGTCCTACAAAATCTCTGAATGAATCGCCTTCTTCAAGCTTTGACATGAACTCAGTAGCTCCGCCTACAATCTGGAAAACGATGGTAACGGTTCCTTTTTCAGAATCATAGTCACAAATGGTAAGGGGAATTCTCTCACCTTCGTCGTCTGTACGAACAATAACAAATTGTCCGGGCAAGCAGCGTTTAGCTACTCTGGGTGCTTCTACTTCCATAAGGAAAATAGTGGGGTTGAGCACCTTCTTTTTGATAATCTTAAACATAGCTCCTCCTATCTTACGCTTTTGAGTAATAGTATTGTGTTGGCAAAAGCGATAGTTCCTTAGTTCTTTATTTTTTCAACTTCTCCGGTATTTACATCAACAGTATAGCTGTTATCAAGTTGAGTAAGTTTACCGTGTTCATTAAAGATGTATTCATCAAATACATACTTGTATGAAACTTCGTCTCCCTTTGTCTCGGAAATAATGGCTGTAAGCTTCATATCCACCATTCCTCCTTCTTTGAGCTGACCGTCGGGAGCTGCAGTAAATCCTTTTTCAAACATGTAATCAAGGACTCTGTCATGGGCCTGGGTAGTGGTCAAAGAGTATTCTATATTAAAGTTATATTTAACTTCAACGATCTCGGAAGATACTCCCCTCTCATCAATACAAATAAACTTATACCATGAAACTCCGGGTAACATGATGATAGGACCTTCATACTTTGTTGATGCTGATGTGGGATCCGAACCATCGGTTGTATAGTAGTAAGTAAGTGTTCCTTCAGTATAGTTCATGATCTCAATATTCTGAGGTTCATAATACTCTCCGCTGAAAGGGAATACCTCGGGCTGATGAGGAGGCTGGACCTTTATCTCTATGGTCGCATGAGCCTCGGTACTCTTAACCCCTTTTTCATTCAGGCAATATGCAGTGATGTCGTAAACTCCTTCATCCAAAAGAATGGATCCGGTGTACTCCTGATTCTCAGCTACAACAGTTGTAAAATTATCTTTTGTACAAAAGATATTGTAGAAGATCTTGTCACCTTCATCAGCATTAATTATAAGAAGCTGAGGAAGTTGATAAACGCCTTCTGCAGTCTCAATGATAGGTGCATTTACAAAATACATCTGATATTCATTGATAAGATTCTGATCACCTGAAGACAGGATCAATTTCTGAATATTATCAAAATCACCCTGTTCATCGTAATATGCAATAAGCTGCTTTAATGCTTCAGATCTCTGATTTCCCCTTGCATTGGGATTGTCGTAGATCTGAAGAAGAACAGAAACATAATTCTCTATATCACCATTGGCATAAAGTGAATTGGCATACTTCTCCTGAAGATCGCTGTTGGTATAATCCTTCTGAAGAAGTTCGTAGTACAAGAACGATGCTTTATTGTACTCACCGTGAGCATATGCCTGATCTGCTTTACTAAGCTTATAATTTTCCGAAGTAAAGAAAATAAATGCCAAAACAGTAACAGCAAGAATAATGGCAAATGCTGCACCGATCAAAGAATAGTTTACAGATTTGGGCATGCTGAGCAATTTCTCTGTAACAGCACCAACCGAATGACCGGAAAGTTTCTTCGTATCTGAAGTCACAGTATGTTTATCAGCATTATCCTTATTCTCAGAGGATCCTTCACCGGATTTCTCATCAGAGTTATCTTTATTCTCTTTATTGTCTTTATTCTCGTTATTATCTTTATTAACAAAGATATCCTGGGCAATGTTGCCGATAGTTGCATGGGTGCCTTCAATAACCGGGTCGAAATCGGGAACAATATGAATATCTTCTCCGCACACTTCACAATAAAGTGAGCCTTCCTTTATTTCTGCATTACACAAAGGACATTTCATATTAAATCTCCATAAAACATCTAGATCATAACTACTTCTGAAGTTCAACAGAATGTAGGCAGTTTTTCATGAGCATGGCTATGGTCATGGGACCAACACCGCCGGGCACAGGTGTAATAGCCTCTGCAATAGGCTCTACGCTATCAAAATCTACATCTCCGCAGAGCTTGTTATCAGCGTCTCTGTGGATCCCGACGTCAATAACAACAGCTCCGTCTTTTACGTAAGAAGCATCGATCATCTTAGGCTTACCGATAGCTACAACGAGGATATCCGCTCTCTTTGTAACAGCCTTAAGATCGGCTGTCTTTGAATGGGTAACGGTAACCGTTCCGTTTTCCTTTAAAAGGAGCATAGCCATTGGTTTGCCGACGATATTGCTTCTTCCGATAACAACACATTCTTTACCACTGATGTCATAACCGCTTCTCTTGATAAGCTCAATTACACCTGCCGGTGTACATGAAACAAATCCGGGCTTGCCAATGGATAAGCAACCAACGTTTACAGGATGGAATCCGTCAACATCCTTTAAAGGTGATATCTCATCAAGTATCCTCTCCTCGTTTATATGCTTCGGAAGAGGGAGCTGAACAAGGATTCCGTTGCAGTCTGACCTTTTATTAAGCTCTCTTATAAGATCTAAAAGCTCTTCCTCCGTCGTTTCCTCGGGAAGCTCGTATGAGAGAGATTCAATTCCGCAATACTCGCAGGCTTTTTTCTTGTTTCTTACATAAACGCTTGATGCGGGATCGGCGCCTACCTGAATAACAGCTAAGGAAACTGTTACTCCGCTTTCCTTAAGCTTTAAAACCTCTTCTTTAACTTCATCTTTTATCTGTGATGATATTAATTTTCCGTCAATAAGCTTAGCCATTTTTGCTCCTTAAATATTAGAATAAACCTGTGATCTTTCCGTCCTCTGTTACGTCGATTCCGTAAGCAGCAGGTGCCTTTGAAAGACCGGGCATGGTAACTACCGCACCGGTAAGAACTACTACAAATCCGGCGCCGGCAGATACATATACTTCTCTTACAGACATCTCAAAGCCTTCGGGTCTGCCAAGCTTTGTAGGATCGTCTGAAAGTGAATACTGATTCTTTGCCATACAAACGGGAAGGTTTCCAAATCCCATTTCTGTGATCTTGGCAAGTTGCTTTAATGCAGCGGGTGCAAAACTTACGCTTGCTGCACCATAAATCTCTTTAGCAATTGTCTCAACCTTTTCCTTAAGAGGCATCTCATCGGGATAAAGAAGTTTGAAATCGCTCTTCTTTGTTTCAAGTGTCTCAAGTACCTTCTTGGCAAGGTCGATACCACCTTCACCGCCCTTTTCCCAAACCTTGGAAAGAGCAAACTCACATCCTCTGTCCTTACAGAACTTCTCAACAAATGAGGTCTCAGCATCTGTATCTGTAACAAAAGCATTTAAAGTAACAACAACGGGAACACCATATTTCTGAAGGTTCTCGATATGCTTTTCAAGGTTAACGATACCTGCTTTTAATGCATCAAGATTTTCCTCGTTAAGCTTATCTTTAGCAACTCCGCCGTTATACTTAAGAGCTCTGATGGTGGCCACAAGAACAACTGCATCGGGCTTAAGTCCTGTCTGTCTGCACTTGATATCAAAGAATTTTTCAGCTCCGAGATCTGCACCGAAGCCTGCTTCGGTAATGCAGTAATCAGCCATCTTAAGAGCTGCCTTTGTAGCTCTTACAGAATTACAACCATGTGCGATATTTGCAAAAGGTCCGCCATGTACAAGAGCGGGAGTATGCTCAAGTGTCTGGATGAGATTGGGCTTAAGAGCATCCTTTAAAAGGGCTGCCATTGCTCCAACTGCCTTAATATCACCGGCGGTTACGGGTTTTCCTGAAAAATCATATGCGACTACAATCTTTGCAAGTCTTTCCTTAAGATCGTTAAGATCCTTTGAAAGACAAAGTATAGCCATGATCTCGCTGGCAACTGTGATGACGAAATGATCTTCTCTTACAAATCCGTCGGTCTTTGCGCCAAGACCTACAACGATATTTCTAAGGCTTCTGTCATTCATATCAAGACAGCGCTTCCAAACAATATTTCTGGTATCGATGCCAAGCTCGTTACCCTGCTGGATATGATTATCAAGAAGAGCTGCGAGAAGATTATTTGCAGAAGTAATGGCATGGAAATCACCTGTAAAGTGAAGGTTTAATTCTTCCATGGGAACAACCTGGGCATATCCGCCGCCGGCTGCACCTCCCTTAATACCAAAGCAGGGACCGAGTGAGGGCTCTCTTAAAGCAATGATTGCTTTCTTACCAAGTTTTCCGAATGCCTGTCCGAGACCAACTGTAGTGGTGGTCTTTCCTTCTCCTGCAGGAGTAGGATTGATAGCAGTAACAAGAATGAGCTTTCCTTCTTTGTTACTGTCGATCTTTCTTAAAAACTCTTCGGTAAACTTTGCTTTGTATTTTCCGTAGAGTTCAAGATCATCCTCGGAAACACCGATAGACTCCGCTACTTCGGTAATTTTGCTTAATGTAGCTTCCTGTGCAATTTCGATATCAGATTTCATACATCCTCCCATATATCCAATTCTTTATAGAATCAGTAACATTTTTCAAATCTGCGCGAGTCTCATTGATAAAGGTATTCTATGGCTCGTTTACGAATCTAAGAATGCTTCAAATTCCTCGATCGTCATAAGTATCTCTCTTGCCTTTGTTCCGGATTCAGGTCCTACAACACCTTCTTCGGAAAGGGAATCCATGATCCTTGCAGCTCTGTTAAATCCTATCTTTAACATACGCTGAAGATAACCGATGGAACACTTACCACTGTTGATGATGCATCTTCCTGCTTCCGCAAAAAGTTCATCTCTTCCGTCACCGTCATCCGATGAAGAAGATCTTGAACCGCCATCCTTTGAATCTGATGAGCTTTCAAGAGAATCAATATTGACACCGACTCTTTCGGCAAAATCATTCCTAAGTCTCTGATCCTTTAAGAAATCAACAACTTTGGATACTTCCTCGTCGGAAACAAATGCACCCTGTACACGCTCGGGCTTAGGTTTACCCTGGGGATAGAAAAGCATGTCTCCTTTTCCAAGAAGCTTCTCAGCACCCACCGAGTCAAGAATAGTTCTTGAGTCAACACCACTGGACACTGCAAACGCCATACGGCTGGGCATGTTAGCTTTGATAAGACCGGTAATGACATCAACAGAAGGTCTTTGAGTTGCAACAACCAAGTGAATACCACAGGCTCTAGCAAGCTGTGCCAAACGGCAGATAGCTTCCTCCACTTCTTTTCCGCAAACCATCATAAGATCCGCAAGCTCGTCGATGATGATAACAATCTTGGGAAGTTTGAAGTGGCTTATTCCGCCAAGCTGAGCTTCATTAAGTTCGTTTTCACTCATGGCTGAAACCTTATCGTTGTATCCCTTAAGGTCTCTTACACCAAGATCGGCAAACTTCTTGTATCTGTCTTCCATCTCCTTAACACCCCAAGCAAGAGCTGCTGAAGCCTTCTTGGGATCGGTTACAACAGGAAGCATAAGGTGAGGAATTCCGTTATACACGGAAAGTTCTACTACCTTGGGATCGATCATGATCATCTGAACTTCCTCGGGAGTGGCTTTATATATAAGGCTCATGATAAGGGTATTGATACATACCGATTTACCAGAACCGGTAGCGCCTGCGATAAGTACGTGAGGCATCTTTCCGATATCCGTCACGATAACATCACCACCGATGTTTTTACCAACTGCAAAACTTAAGGTTGAGCCCGCTTCTTTAAAGTCTCTGCTTTCAAAAAGCTCTCTTAAGGTAACCATTGATGTTTCCTTATTGGGAACTTCAATGCCGACGGCAGACTTTCCGGGAATGGGGGCCTCGATCCTTATATCAGCACTTGCAAGACTGAGCTTAATGTCATCAGCAAGTCCAAGGATCTTTGAAACCTTTGTTCCGGGTTCGAGAGTCATCTCATACCTTGTTACGGAAGGACCCTGAACAGCCTCGGTTATTTCTACATTTACACCGAAATTATGAAGGGTGTTCTGAAGGTTCTTCTTTGTCTCTTCAAGCTCATAAGAATTCTTTCTTCCGCTTCTGCTTCCCGGATTGAGAAGACTGATGGGAGGAAATCTGTAAGGTCTGTTGGAATATGCAGGAGCAGGCTTAGGTGCGGGAGCCTGTGCGGTTTCATCCCTAAGAGAAGCCTTAGGCCTGTCATAAGAAGTCAATTCACTTCTGTCCAAGGCCGGTGCTTTTTTCCTTGAGAATGAAGGAGTAGGCTCAACATAAGCAGCTTCAATATCAAGCTTTGTCTGCTCGTAAGTATCAACATTAACAGGATTGTTATGAACGGATTCTCTAAGAGCAGCAGCTCTTGCAGCGGCTTCTCTTTCAGCCTTTAATCGCTCACGCTCCTGCGCTTCTCTGGTGCTTCTTTCATATGTTGAGAGAATATCATCGTCATTATTAGAGAGAATATTCTCGTCGTCATTGTAGTAATCTACCTGGCCGGCATCATTACTTCCGTCCATAGAACCGAATTCATCGGTAACTTCCACATTATGAGAGGATCTGATGGGCTGTTTTTCAAAATTGAAAACAGGACGACCATACATATCAACAATGGTCTCGCCGTTCTGAATTTTGAGTCTTCTGATCTGCTCTTCTTCGGAAAGCTGCTCGGGATACTGCTCACCGTTATCCTCATAGTAGCCATCTGAATAACCGTTGTCATCAGAATAGTTTTGATCGTAATTGGGATCATACTGATCAGAGTAATAACCATTGTCATTATTCTGAGGATAATTAACATCAGCATCCATATAAGTAACTTCATGGATGTCCTGAACCTTTTGATTGCCGAATACAGCACCGGGAATGCTTTCGGGAGGTGCAACCTGTAAAATAGACTCATTCTCCCTAGCTTCCTGATGAAGTTTTCTGTCTTCGGCATGCTTTTCCATGGAAGCCTGTAACTTTGACTTCATGGATTCCCTAATATTAGGTTTGTATCCGGTATTGAGTTCAGGTGCTGCAGGAAGAACAGGCATATCAACATAAGTGCCTTCCTCAAAAAGAGGAGCCTGTGCATCTGTCTGTCTTAATTTATCTCTGACATTGAGAGCTTTTTCAGGAGTCTCACCGGGCATAGCAATCGCGCCGGACTGAGCTCTCTTATCTTCAATAAGAGCTCTTTCCTGTCTCTCAAGCTCGCGCCTTTCTTTTCTCTCTTCATTCCACTGCTTTCCCTTTTCAGTGAATTCAGCGCCCTTAGAGTAAATCATGTTGATGAAGGATTTCTCAGTTAAGAGAATTAAGCATATGATTATTCCAAGGATAAGTAAAAGCACAAGACCTACATTTCCAAGAAAATGTTTAATGAGGTAAGCAATGCTTCCGGAAACAAGTCCTCCGCCGCATCTTCCTTTACTTCCAAGCTTATAGAGCTCTCCAAAGTTGTACTTTTCCATGCCCACAGCTGTCTTTTGAGCCATGTCACAAATAATACCCACAAGAAAATACAAACCTATAACAGTCCAGAATTTTCTCATGGCAGATCTGTTACCGTTATTAGCACGGTAAAACAAAAGTGCAACTGCAGCAAAAACAGGCGTTACATAGGCTAAAAGCCCGAAAACGCCAAACATGAATCCGCTGATAGCATCGCCAACTTTGCCGATTATATGAAAATTACAAAGAAATAAGAACACCATAAGAGCGATAAAAGCAATAGTACCGATCTCAACTTTCATCTCTCTTTCTTTTTCCTCACGAAGGGCTTCTTCAACAGGTGTTTCTCTGCGGGGTCTTGATGCACCGCTTCTTCCCTGTGAACCCTGTGTTCTTTTTCTGTTATTAGCTGATGAAGCCATAAAAACTAATGCCTCACATTCTATATATCGTAATCTGCATCATCCGGAACTTCGTAGTCATAATCCAAAGCTTTGCGCTCTTTTCGTTCCGGTATGGGGAGGGGATTTTCCAAAGGAACCGTGAATCCGGTTATTACTCCAAGATCTACAGGTTTATTAATATTTTCAGATTCATTAGTATCCTGAATTTTTCCCTGCTCCGGTTCTTCTTGTGTAAGCTCTTCCTGCTCAGGTTCTTCTTGTATAAGCTCTTCCTGCTCAGGTTCTTCTTGTTCAGGTATAACCGTCGGTTCAGTTCTAAACAAAAGATTCTCAATACTTGCTCCGGCAAGAGCAGCAAGAAGAATAAAAGCAAATATTCCTTTGCCATATTGAATATGTGAAAAACCAAGCATATTCAAAATAGCATTACCAAGAAGGATCAATAAAGTGCAAACACCGGGATCTTTATACTTTTGAAGAAATCCGGCAGGAATTCCAAGTATAAGAAATGCTCCGATGATACCACCGGATACAAGATCGATATTTCTTGTAACGGAGATCCTGGTCTCCATGATGCCGAAATTCTGCACCGTGGTAGTCACCATATCAAGATAGCCTACTTTAGCTATCATTGAATATAAGAATACGGTAGCGGCAAATCCCACAAGACCGGAAAAGATCCAGATAAACATATTAACGATCCTGAAGCTTATCTGATATGACTCCTTGATCTCATATTTACTGTTTCCCGCTTTAATTTCTCTTCCGGGAATAAAGAACATGGGAAGTACCAAAAGAAATGCTGCTCCGCTTTTATCCGTAGCTATCGAGGCTCCCATAAACAATCCCGCAAAAAGGGATTGAGGAACTTTAACATCTTCAGAGGGAAAGATCTCATTGATAAATAAATAGGTCAAGACCATAAGAACAAGAGATATTACTTCTTCTCCCCCTAAGAGATCCTCATTGGATATATATGGACTGATCATGATAAATACCGATGCAAAAACGGCAGGTATGTTACCAATTGACTTTTTGATCCCAAAAAACATTGCAACGGAAAGTAAAATACAAATAACAGTACCTAGGATCAGTCTGCTTCCATCGCTGTTTTCAAATCCATAAAAGAAAATATTTCTTAATCTCAGAAAGCTTCCGAGAATAACCGAAAGTCCAAAAAGCAAATAGCATACAGTGTTAAAAACTCTGCTCGGCTGCTTTTCGGTAAGAAGAACCATTGGTGATGCTTTAACAACCTCATCATCTTTACGCTCCCTGGTTCCGATGATCTCGAAAGCTACGCAAAGTACAAATAAAGCAAGTACAAATAGAAGTCCAAATCCTGCATCCAGGTAAAATGATCCGGCGATATTTGAGAAAACAACGGCACCAAAAGCAAGCGCCATAACGCTGTACAAAACCCAGATTAAATTGCTGAAATTAGTCTTCTTTACTATCATCTGAAAGTACCTTTTCAATGTTATAGCGAGGTCTCTGTTTAACCTCAGTATATACCTTTCCTATGTACTGTCCGACAAGTCCTAATGAAATAAGCTGGATGCCGCCGATAAACCAAATGGAAAGCATGAGTGATGTCCATCCGGGTTCAACTTGTCCTCTAAAGAACTGCACCAGTGAATAAATAGCAACACCCAATGCAATAACGAGCATTGCCACACCCATTCCGAGGATCATATTGATAGGCTTAATACTGAAGGATGAAATACCGTTAAAAGCAAGGGCAAGCATCTTCTTAAGGGGATACTTTGATTCTCCTGCAGCTCTCTCAAGTCTCTCATAATAAACACAATCAGTCTTGTACCCAAGAAGTGGAATAATACCTCTGATAAAGAGGTTGGTCTCCTTATACTCGGAAAAAGCCTGAACCGCACGCTGTGACATTAATCGGAAATCAGCATGGTTATATACTGTCTTAACACCCATACCGGACATGAGCTTGTAAAAGCCCTGAGCGGTAGTACGCTTAAAGAATGAATCGGTCTTACGGCTGCTTCTAACACCGTAAACAATATCGCAGCCCTCATGATACTTGTCGATCATCTCTTCGATAACATTGACATCGTCCTGAAGATCTGCATCGATTGAAACAGTAACATCACAAAAGTCTTTTGCGGTGATAAGTCCAGCTGTAAGGGCATACTGATGTCCCACATTACCTGCAAGTTTAACTCCGAAAACCTGAGTGGGGAACTTCTCGTGTTCTTCTTCAATAAGCTCCCATGTTCTGTCTTTACTTCCGTCATTTACGAACATGACGAAGCTGTCTTTGGAAATCTTTCCCTTTGCAACAAGATCATCAAGAACTCCGCGAAGCGCGGGAGCTGAAATAGGGAATACTTCCTCTTCGTTATAACAAGGTACTACAATGCCTAACCTGTCCATAACCCCTCCAAAATACCAAAAATTTTATTACTTATAAACACAAAGCGAGCACCATGCCCAAAAAATATGAGAATGGTGCTGAAACCTTAAATATTACTCGTCCCAGTTGTGATATACAGCCTGTACATCATCATCGTCATCAAGGAGATCCAGAGTTCTCTGAAGACTCTTGACGGCATCCTCATCGGTAAGGGTAACGTAGTTCTGAGGGATCATGGTGATCTCTGCGCTGAGCATGGGAACCTTTGCAGCCTCAAGTGCTTTTCTTACTTCCTCAAATACTGCCTCATCGGGAGCTGTAAGAACTTCGTAGCTGTCATCTTCTGCAGCAAAGTCATCAGCACCGGAATCAAGAGCGAGCATCATAAGGTCATCCTCTTCCATGTCACACTCTTCTTTATCGATGATGATCTGACCCTTTTTATCAAACATGTAGGATACGCATCCCTGAGTACCAACACTTCCGTTTCCCTTTGTAAATGCGCTTCTAACGTTTGCAGCGGTACGATTCTTGTTATCGGTAAGAGCATCTACAATAATAGCGATACCGTTAGGTCCGTATCCTTCGTAAGTAACATACTCGTAATTAACTCCGCTTCCTTCGCCGGCAGCCTTCTTGATACCTCTTTCAATGGTATCGTTGGGCATATTGTTTGCCTTTGCCTTAGCTATAACGGTAGCAAGCTTAAAGTTGTTTGAGGGATCGGGACCACCCTCTTTAACTGCAACTGCGATCTCACGACCGATGATGGTAAAGATCTTTCCTTTTGCAGCATCATTCTTCTCTTTTTTATGCTTGATATTAGCAAATTTTGAATGTCCTGACATAATAAATCCTAAACCTTTCTAATTTAAACACATTTGATAAAATTATATCAAATAGGTGTATTTTCATCAAGTATTGACCTCGTACTCAGACACGTTAAGAACGGTCTCGCCGTCGATCTGCAGAGCGCAGGGTCTGTCAAATGCAACCTTTACTTTATTGCCTGAATAGATGGATACAACCTTCTCATTCTTAACATGCTCTCCCTTGAAAATATTAGGGAAAACAATAAGAGCCTTTAAGGCAGATCCGGTCTTGTAGGTCATGACTGAAACTTTCTTCTCGGGGTCGTTTCTGTCCTGCTTGGGGCAGGCCATCATACCGCCTCCGTAGAATCTACCCTTCATAGTGGGAACAAGCCAGGTCTTATTGGCGATAAATTTCTTATCATCAACCGTAACGGATGCGGTTACAGGCTTGAAGTGGAACAGAATCCCCTTAATAGCAATTCCGGTGTAATTAACAGGCTTATTGGATTTCTCCTTCTGCTGATCACCGACCTCGCAGCAATAACCATCGATTCCGTATCCGATTCCGTTGATAAACTTGGAAGTCTTACCGTTAATGGTTACTGTAGGAAGATTTACAAAGTACTTCTGAACATCCTGAAGGATATTCTCGCGGTCAACCTCAAGATCTCTTAAAAAGTCATTTCCTGTTCCTGCCGCAAAATAATCCAAGGGCCTCTTAAGTGTCTCTTCACTGACATGATTGATATAGTAGTTAAGAGTCCCGTCTCCTCCGCAGAGAACAACTTTTGTCTCTGCGGGAAGACTGTTCATGTACGCATCTAAATCTTCAATATCGGTGGCATCCTGAAATACCAGCTCATGATCGGTTAAGATCTCTTTTATTTTCAAGGATTCTTCATAACCTCTTCCATTGTTTGCCTTACGATTGTAAAGAATTCTGTACTCCATTTAATACCCTCCGTTTTCTTGTTATCCCCTATTTATTAAAGCTGTCCTTCAAGAACTTTTGCTGCCTCTGCAACTGCGGCAGGTATACCTGCAGGATTCTTACCGCCGGCCTGTGCCATATTGGGACGTCCACCGCCGCCACCGCCTACAAGTGCTGCGATTCCCTTAATAAGGTTACCTGCATGTGCTCCCTTTGAGACTGCACCGTCAGTAGCCATGGCAACCATATTGACCTTACCGTCAGTCTCTGAAAGAAGTACTACAACGCCTTCACCGATCTTGGCCTTAAGCTGGTCGCCGAGGTCTCTAAGACCGTTCATATCAACTCCTGCAACATCGGTAGCAAGAAGCTTAACGCCCTTAACTTCACAAACTTTATCCATTACATCGCCGAGAGCTTCCTTAGCAGCCTTAGACTTAAGAGATTCGTTCTCGCTCTTAAGTTCCTTAAGCTCTGCATTCATCTTCTCAAGTCTGTCAAGAAGAGTTGCGGGAGTAGCTTTTACAAGCTTAGCTGCATCTTCAAGCTTGGTCTCAACGCTGTTAAAGTACTCAAGTACGTTAGTTCCGGTAATAGCTTCGATTCTTCTTGTTCCGGCTGCAACACCGCTCTCTGAAAGGATCTTGAAGCTCATGATCTCACCGGTTGAAGAAACATGGGTACCACCGCAGAGTTCCTTTGAGAAATCTCCCATGGAAACAACGCGAACGGACTCGCCGTATTTCTCACCGAAGAGTGCGGTAGCACCGCTCTTCTTTGCATCATCGATGCTCATAACTTCGGTTGAAACAGTTAAATTCTCAGCAATCTTCTCATTAACGATCTGCTCTACCTTCTTGATCTCATCAAGGGTAAGTGCCTGACCGTGTGAGAAGTCAAATCTTGTTCTGTCGGGATCCTGATATGAACCTGCCTGCTCAACATGATCTCCGAGGACCTCTCTTAAAGCGCTCTGGAGAAGGTGGGTTGCTGAGTGGTTTCTGCAGGTCTTTGCACGGTTAACACTGCAAACCTTAAGAGTTGCCTTGTCACCGGTCTTTACTGATCCGCTTACAACTTTACCGATGTGACCGATGCGTCCGCCGGGGAGCTTAACAGTATCTACTACTTCGAACTTTCCGTTTGCGGTCTCGATAACACCAACATCACCCTTCTGACCACCCATGGTAGCATAGAAAGGAGTCTTTGCAACAATGATAGTTCCTTCAGCCCCTGCTTTAAGCTCATCTACAAGAGCATTCTCATCTGCCATAGCAAGAACACTGTCCTCGCTTACAAGACGATCATAACCGATGAACTCACTTACAACAGATGCATCAAGCTTCTCAAAAACTGAAGTGCTCATGTTCATACGGCCGGAGAAATTCTGATTGCTTCTTGCAAGTTCCTTCTGCTGCTCCATAGCTTTCTTGAAGCCATCTTCATCAACAGTAAGGCCTTCTTCTTCAGCCATCTCAAGAGTAAGCTCGTAAGGGAATCCGAAAGTATCGTAGAGATAAAATGCTTCCTTACCCTCAACCTGCTTAGCACCTGAATTCTTCTTGGTATCAAGGATCTTTCTGAACTCCTTCATACCGTTCTCAAGAGTGCTCTCGAAACGGTTGATCTCCTTCTTGAGCTCTCCGAGGATATAATCCTTATTCTTTACAAGAAGGGGATATCCCTCGCTGTAAATATCATCAATATAAATACTTGCTACAGAAATAAGCTGTTCTGCGTTAAGTCCAAGGCTTCTGCCGTGACGAACCGCACGACGGATAAGACGTCTTAAGATGTATCCTGCACCGCTGTTGTCGGGAAGGAGCTTAGCCTCGTCACCGATGAGCATTACGCTTGTTCTTAAGTGATCGGCAACGATACGCATTGAACGTGAATTCTTGTCATCAGCATCATACTTAAATCCTGAATACTCTTCAATCTTAGCGATAACGGGAGCAAAAAGCTCTGTCTTATATACATCATCAATACCGTTAAGGAATGCAAAGTTTCTCTCAAGTCCCCATCCGGTATCAACATTCTTCTGCTTAAGAGGAGTAAGGCTGCCGTCATGATGCTTTTCATACTGCATGAATACGTCATTACCAACCTCGGTATATCTGCCGCAGTGGCATCCGGGCTTACAGTCGGGTCCACAGGGAGCTTTAGTCTCATCTATGAAGAACATCTCTGAGTCAGGTCCGCAAGGTCCGTACTCAAGTCCCCACCAGTTGTCCTCAGCAGGAAGGTAATAAACGTTCTCTTTCTTAAATCCTGAAGCGATACGGTACTGAGCACCCTCTTCATCTCTGGGAGCGTTCTCGTCACCTGCAAATACAGTAGCTGCAAGATGGTCGGCATCAAATCCGAAAACCTCGGTAAGAAGCTCGTAGCTCCACTTGCAACGATCCTCTTTGAAGTAATCTCCAAGGCTCCAGCTACCCATCATCTCAAAGAAAGTAAGGTGA
>JAEEOO010000021.1 GCA_016284315.1 Lachnospiraceae bacterium
GGAATCGTAATGCATGACTACGAGCCCATCAATAAGAAAAAATACACATCACAGACCGAACTGTTTTTAGGACAGTACCGTGATCAGGTGGTAGGTATAACAGGAACCAAAGGAAAGAGCACCACTTCCTCAATGATGGCACATGTGCTTTCAGAGTGCTCCGGAAAAAAGGTTCTTCTTATGGGAAACATTGGACTTCCCTGTTTTGATTATTGCGACCAGATCACAGAGGATACCATCATAGTGTTTGAACTTTCATGTCATCAGATGAAGCATACAAAGTATTCACCTCATGTAGCTGTATTTTTAAATCTCTTTGAGGACCATCTTGATTACTATCATACGATGGAAGCATACTTTACCGCCAAGAGTCATATCGCAACCTTCCAGAAGGAAGGAGACTTCTTCTTTAAGGGAGAAAATGTTCCGGAGGTTAATACTCCTGCCAAGACCGAGGTAGTAACCGAAGGTGAGGTTAAAGAAGTACCCTTAAAGGTATTTGGTGAGCATAACCAGTTAAATGCAACCTTCGTAAGGCGAGTTGCAAAGGAAGTATTCGGATGCAAGGACGAAGATATTACAGCAAGCCTTGCAAGCTTTAACGGACTTCCTCACAGACTTCAGCATATCGGAAATTATAAAGGAATCGATTGGTATGACGATTCAATCTCTACCATCCCGGAGGCTGCAGTCGGAGCATTGACCAGTATCCCGGGAGTTAAGACAATCCTTATCGGAGGAATGGACAGAGGAATCTCTTACGACCTTATCGAAGAGTTTATGGCAGAACACGGAGAGTTCAATTATATCTGCATGTACGAATCCGGAAGAAGGATATGCGATGAATTTTTCTATGAATATCGTACCTTCAGAAACGCCGCGGCAGACAGAAAGATCATCTATGTAAACGATCTTGCACTTGCAGTTAAGAAGGCAGCGGAGATTACTCCCGAAGGAAGCGGATGCGTACTTTCACCCGCAGCAGCATCCTACGGTTACTTTAAAAACTTTGAACACCGCGGAGACAGATTCGCAGAGCTTGTACGAGAACTGTAACCAACGGTTTACGACAGTAAGATTTTAGTTTAGATATAATTATGGACCAGTTAAACTTATTTGAGATGATGAGCTCAAGTACAAAAGAAAAAGAATCACCATTGGCAGCCCGTATGCGTCCAAGGACCATTGATGAAGTGGTGGGACAGAAGCATATCCTCGCTGAGGACAAATTGCTTTACAGGGCGATCAAAGCGGATAAGCTAAGCTCTCTTATCTTTTACGGACCGCCAGGAACAGGTAAGACTACTTTGGCAAGAGTCATCGCCGGAACCACCAGTGCAGAGTTTACTCAGATAAACGCAACCATAGCCGGTAAGAAGGATATGGAGGAAGTGGTAAATAAGGCTAAGACTCTTCTTGGAATGAACGGGAAGAGAACCATTCTCTTTATCGACGAGATACACCGGTTTAACAAAAGCCAGCAGGATTATCTTCTTCCTTTTGTGGAAGACGGAACTCTTATTCTTATTGGAGCCACAACCGAGAATCCTTATTTTGAAGTAAACGGGGCGCTTGTTTCAAGATCCATAATCTTTGAACTAAAGCCTATTCCAAAGGAAGATATCGAGTCTCTTATAAGAAAAGCCGTTACGGATACAGAGCGTGGCATGGGAGCCTACAAAGCTGTTATCGATGATGACGCAGTAAGCTTCCTTGCTGATATCGCAGGAGGAGACGCAAGACATGCATTAAATGCCGTGGAACTTGGCGTCATGTCAACCCCACGAAGCGACGATGGACTTATTCATATTACTCTTGAGGTTGCCCAGGAATGTATCCAGAAGAGGGCAGTAAGATATGATAAGGACGGGGACAATCATTACGATACCATCTCGGCTTTTATTAAGAGCATGAGAGGATCGGACCCCGACGCAGCAGTTTATTATCTTGCAAGAATGCTTTATGCCGGAGAGGATATAAAGTTCATCGCAAGAAGGATCATGATATGTGCGGCAGAGGATGTGGGAAACGCGGATCCTCAGGCTTTGGTTGTTGCTACCAATGCCTGTATGGCGGTTGAACGCATCGGAATGCCGGAGGCAAGGATAATTCTTTCACAGGCGGCTACATATGTGGCTACAGCGCCAAAATCCAATGCAGCTTATGGAGCGATTGATGAGGCTATGAGTGAAGTACAGAATTCGGGAAATTTACCTATCCCACCGCATCTTCAGGATGCGCATTACAAGAGTGCCACAAAGCTTGGCCATGGTACGGGATATCAGTATTCACATGATTATCCTAACCATTATGCAAAGCAGCAGTACTTACCTTATGAGCTTAACGGACGTGAATTCTATAAGCCTGACGGACAGGGCTATGAAGTAAAAATCCGTGAGCACATGAAAAAGATCAGAAAAGAGGCCGGACAGGATCCCAATCAGTTTGATTGAGTTTCCCGATTTGTTTAAGAAAATTCGTAGAACTTATTAACAAATCTTAACCGGTGGGTACTATTATCTTAAACAATTAGTGTGGTATTATGTGGTAGGTGGTTAGGAAAACACCTGCCACATTTTATTTCATGAAATAAATTGAGATTCACTATTGGGTTTTTCATTTAGCAGTGCACTGCTTATTAGGAGAGAACATGGAAAACATTCTTATTTGCGATGATGACAAAGATATTGTTAACGCACTCAAGATCTATCTTTCAAATCCCGAATACACAATTTTTGAAGCATACAACGGAAGAGAGGCTATTGAGATCTTAAAGGACAATGAGATCAGTCTTATCCTTCTTGACATAATGATGCCTGTTATGGACGGAATTGAAGCAATGGTCAAGATAAGAGAATTTTCCAATGTTCCCATTATCTTACTTACGGCAAAGAGTGAGGACAGTGACAAGGTTCTCGGATTAAACGTTGGTGCTGATGACTACATCACAAAGCCTTTCAATCCTGCAGAGGTTATTGCGAGAGTCGGAGCCATGATAAGAAGATACAAAAGGCTTGGCGCAGATCTCATGGGAGGAAAATCCGAGATAGTTGTTGGCGGACTTGAACTTAACAATGAGACAAGAACAGTTATCGCCGATGGAAGACCTGTAACTCTCACGCCGAAGGAATTCGAGATACTTAAGTTTCTGATGGTCAACAAAGGAAGAACATATTCTCCCGCTGATATTTACAAAGCAGTTTGGCACGAGGATCCACTTTCCAGCGAGAAGACCATCGCTGTTCACATCAGACATATTCGTGAAAAGATTGAGATAGATCCCGCAGAACCAAGATACATTAAAGTTGTATTCGGCCAGGGATACATTTTGGAGGGGTAATTAATGGAAGAAAAGATCATGGAGGTTGATAAAAGTAAAAAGCCTTGTAAATTCGGATTCTGGTCCAAGGTATGGTGGTTTGTAGCTGAGACAGTTCTTGCTATCATAATTGCTTTCTGCTTTATCGGTGCCATCGCCATGGAGGAAGCAGGATTTTACAACACTTCCCGTTACAGGATTATAAACGACGCATATAGCCAAATTTTTTCCGAGGACTCCATGTTTTTAATCGGAAATGTTTTGGCTGAGGATTATTCGAGAAATGATAATTACTGCGCTACCAGCAATGTGGCTTATGCAAATGTAGTACAGCCTCTTGAATCCGGTAATAAAAAAGTTCTTTGGGAGTTCGGAAATTCAGAACTTGCAGATGACGCCTTATTTACATATGAGTACTGTTACTGGAATGACGAAGACGGATATATCTGTAAAATTGCGCTTACCAACCAGTTAACGGAAAGAGACAATTACAGGACATTATATTATTGCATTAAGTTTTGCTATGACTTAAGATTTGCAGTCTATGTTATTGGTGCGGTTTGCCTTATCCTTTGGATACTTATATTTGTGGCTCTGCTTTCAAGCGCCGGATATGCAAAAGGAAGCACGGTTCCCAAGCCCGTATTTGAATCATATATTCCATTTGAGATTAACCTTGCGGTTGTTGCCGGAATAGGAGCGTTTGTCCTCCTTGTTCTCGGTAATATTCACGGAGCAAATCTTCTGGAAATGCTGTTGGTATTCTTGCTTCTTGTTGCGGCTGAGATTTATTTCCTTTTCTGGTGCGTATGGTTTGCCATTAGGGTTAAGACCGGTTATCTTTGGAAGAGCAGTTTGCTTAGACTTATTCTTATCGGCCTTGGAAAAGCTTTTACCGCTCTCGGTAAAGCACTTGCTCAGATGTTTAAGGCAATGCCCGCTATTTGGCAGATGGTACTTGGATATATTTTGACCTGGGTGATTTTTGCAATCAGTGTTGTTTGTATCCTTGACGATTGGTTTAGCGCTTTCGGTTGGATATTGTTCTGGTTTATGACATTTGCTGTACTTGCGTTTATTGTCTATATATCCGTTGTTTATAACAAACTTAGAAACAAGACAAAAGAACTTGCCAATGGTGATTTATCAAAAGAATTAAATACAAAATTCATGTTTCCTATTTTTAAGGAACATGCTAAAAACTTGGAAAAGATATCAGGAGGAATTGTTCTCTCCAATGAGAAGAGACTTGCAAGCGAAAAGACTCAGTCTGCGCTTATAACCAATGTTTCTCATGATATAAAGACACCCCTTACTTCCATTATCAATTACGCAGACCTTATTTCTAAACAGGAATGCGAGAACGAGAATATAAAAGAATATGCCGAAGTCTTGGGACGCCAGAGTACGCGTCTTAAGAGACTTCTTGAGGATCTTATCGAAGTATCCAAGGCTCAATCGGGAGCATTGGATGTTAAGCTGGAGCCGTGCAAAGCAGCTATGCTTCTTAACCAAGCGGCGGGGGAGTTTGAAGACAAATTAAGGGATCAGAGGCTGGAGCTAATAACCAAGAATGCCGATTCAGACCTGGTTATCATGGCGGATCCCAGACGTATGTGGAGAGTGTTTGATAATCTTTTCAGCAACATCTGCAAATACGCCCAGCCCGGAACGAGAGTGTACATGAGTCTTGAGGAGGACAACGGCAAATGCCGTATCGTATTCAAGAACACTTCTGCAAAGGAACTTGATGTTTCCCCCGAAGAACTCATGGCACGTTTCGTGCGAGGTGATAAGTCCAGGGAGGGCGCAGAAGGGAACGGCCTCGGACTTTCCATCGCATCTAGTCTTACTTCATTACAGAACGGAACCATGGATATTGCAATTGACGGAGATCTTTTCAAAGTCATTTTGGAATTTGCAGTAGTAAACAATGGTTAATAATAGATGAGGAGATAAAAATGAAAAAGGGAATTGTAACCAAGAAACTTAAGTCCATTTTGTCGGCTGCTTTGGTCGGTGTAATGGCAGCCTCGCTTTTAGCGGGATGTGGAAAGATCGGTGGAAAGGATGAGCCAGGTACCAATAACAGCACCGCTGAACTATCCGAGACTGTTTTTATTCCGGAGTACACAAGCCTTGATATTATGGAAACCGACTTTGTTTCCTACGATTCGTGGGGCGCCAAAGTCAAGGGTAACAGTGTTTATATGACAAAAACTGTTATGAATACCAAAAAGGACAACATCGAAGACAGTTTTTTATGCGAATTTGATCTGTCAACCGGTAAACTTGTCAATGAGATCAGTATCTTTAGCGCATTCAGCGAGTATGCGGATGCAACAGATTATATCCCTGAAAAGTATAAGGAGACTGCCAGCCACGGCGTAAATGTAAATTATTTTGACATTTTCGAAGATGGAAACATCGTTACGATCGCAAATCAGTACTGGTACGATGAGGCATCTCAGGAATACGGAAATAAATACCTGATCGCTTTCCTTGATAAGGAAGGAACTATTTTAAAAAACTTTGAATTTGATCTTAGCTCTCTGTTTAACAGCGACAGAACATATCCTCAGAGTGTTGTAACCGTTGGAGATAAGGTGGTTATCTTTGTTGCAGAGTATAAAGAAGATGTTACCGGCTATGGTGTTTTATCATATACATCTGATGGCGAACAACTTGGAGCTGCTCCCCTTGATATTCAGCAGGTTTCAAGCACGTTTGTTACAAGCACGGGAAAACTTCTTGTTTCTACCTATGACAGCAACTGGACTACTCATCTTGCGGAATTTGATCCTGTTAATCTGACCTTTGGAAATGAGTTTCAGAATCTTCCCAATGATAGCATTAATTCCATCGGAAAGGTCGAAGGCGACGATGATAATATCGTTTTAGCAGATTACGAGAAAGTATATGAGTACAGTCTTTCCAAGAAAGAACTTAGCGAGATCTTTAAATTTACAGATGCGGACATGAGCGCAGGAAACATAATTTCTGTTAATAAAGATGCAGATGGAAGTTATGTGATCCTTAACATGAACTATAACGCTGACCCTGCCCGCCTTGAGATAATCCGTGTTACCGAAAAGAACAGATCAGAGGTGGGAGACCGCACTGAACTTGTTGTTGCTTCGCTTTATGAGGACTACGACCTTCAGCAGATGATCATTGAGTTTAATAAGACTCATCCCGGTATTCACCTTAACATGAAGTCTTATTATGATTGGGAGAATCAGGATTCAGATATTGAAGATGCTAAGAAGAGAATGGTGAACGATCTTACAAGCGGAACCAATGCTCCGGATCTTATCAATCTTGAAAATCTTAATTTCGTAGAGTATGCAAAGCAGGGAATGTTTGTGGATCTGACTCCCTATCTTGAAAACTCTTCAGTGATCAGCCTTGATGATTTTGAACAGAATATTGTTCAGAAATTCAGAACAAACGATATCCTTGTGGCAATACCTTATTCCTTCAGCTTAAGAACCTTTTTCGTAAGCTCCAAGACCTGGGGAGATAAAAACAGCTGGACCGTTGATGAGATGATCGATTTTGATAAGGCACATCCTGAAGGAACTTTGTCTGACTATGCATCCAGAATGGAAATCATGGATATTTGTCTCTACAGCAACATGGATTATTTTGTAAACTGGGAGACCGGTGAGTGTAAGTTTGACACAGATGTATTTAAGAAGATCCTTGAATATGTTGCAACATATCCCAAAGAGATTGACTGGGAAGCTGTTGAGGGAGATACAACCTCAGAGACTGAGAAAATTGCCAACGGAAAGATTCTTTGTGAAAGCGGATGGATCGACGGCCTCGAGGAGATACAGCTCTATAGGGATTACCTTTTTGCCGGAAATGCCACTATTGTTGGCTATCCTTCTGTAGAAGGCGAATCAAGAGCTTATATTGAACCTGAAAGCTCTTACGGAATCTGCACAGCATCAGCAAATAAAGATGCAGCTTGGGAGTTTGTCGAGTTTGTATTGTCACAGCCTGCCGGAAATAATATGTATCAGCTTCCTACAAATAAAAATGAGCTCCAGAAGCTTGTTGATAAGGAACTTGAAGGAAAGGGCGCAAAGACCGGTTCTTCTGTTGGCTGGGGAAATGGTGAAATTTATGATTATCACTACGCTACTCAGGAAGATATTGATATATTCTTTGACATGTTGGCAAACGCAAAGATAGAATCAAACGACAAGGGTGAGATCGAGAAGATCATCGAGGAAGAGACCGCAGGTTTCTTCGAAGGCGCAAAGAGCGTAGATGATACCGCAAAGATCATCCAGAGCAGAGTAAACCTGTATGTACAGGAGAATAGATAATATTTAACATAACTATTACAGGGCGTATTCCGAAAGGAATACGCCTTTTTTTTGCATTTTTTTATTTTTCTTTTATGCAATTGGTACAGAAATGGAAAGAAATACTGTAAATATGCTTGTGGAAACGGTTGCGCAAAAATGATATAGTTTTTTTGGATTGTATATTTAACTTCCTTTTAGGAGAAAATGATATGGTAAACAAAAATAAATCTAAAAGAATCGGCAAGCGCTTAATTGCTTTTGCGGCAGCATTGACAATGGTTACAGCTTCATTAACAGGTTGTGGAAAGGATACTGCAAAAGCCGAGCCTGCGCCAATAGAGAACCCAAGCATCTATATTGCGCCCATCGCAAATTACGATGACACTTCCATAAGGGGAATGGATATTTCAAGTATTCTTGTAGAGGAAGCCAGTGGTGTTAAATACTACAATGCCAATGGTGAAGAGGAAGATCTTTTCAAAATCCTTTCGGATAACGGAGTCAACTATATAAGAGTCCGTGTCTGGAATGATCCCTATGACGCCGATGGTCATGGATACGGCGGAGGAAATAATGATGCAAATGCCGCTGCCGAGATTGGTAAGCGCGCGGCAGAGTACGGAATGAAGCTTAATGTGGACTTCCATTACTCCGATTTTTGGGCAGATCCAAAAAAGCAGATGTGTCCCAAGGCTTGGAAAGGAATGGATATTGATTCAAAGGCTCAGGCACTTTATGACTATACCGTAGAAAGCCTTAAAACCATCCTTGATGCGGGAGCAGATGTTGGAATGGTCCAGATCGGTAATGAGATCAATAACGGTCTTGCGGGAGAAACAAAAGAAGAGAACATCATGGATCTCTTAAAACAGGCTTCAAAAGCTGTTAGGGATGTTTCTAAGGAAAAAGGAAAAGATATCAAGATTGCCGTTCACTATACGGAAGTTGACGATGTCATCATGATAACCAAGAAGGCACTTAGGCTTTCTGAGAACGAGATCGATTATGATATTTTTGGAATTTCTTATTATCCTTTCTGGCACGGTAAATTGAGAGGAATGAAGAACACTCTTAACACCATTAAGGCTACTTACGGAAAAGATGTATGCGTTCTTGAGACTTCATTCCCTTACACTGATGAAGATGGTGACGGATTCGGAAACAGCGTAAGCGCAGGAGATATTACAGGAGAATATACTTGCAGCATTCAGAGTCAGGCAAACTCTGTTTGGGATATAATGGACAGCGTTTCAGAGATAGGAGGCCTTGGAGTATTTTACTGGGAAGGCGCATGGATACCTGTCGGAAGCGACGGAAATTCCAATAAGGAGATCTGGAACGAGAAAGGCTCAGGTTGGGCAAGTAAATATTCTGCAAGCTATGATCCTAATGATGCCGGAAAATACTACGGCGGTTCATCCTGGGACAATCAGGCATTCTTTGATCATGAAGGCCATGTGCTTGATTCGCTTGCGGTATTTAATCCCAAGTTTTTAACCGAAGGCAATCAGGTCGATCCTAAGATTGAAATGATCCCTGAGGTGATAATTGAGATCAGCCAGGGCAGTGAACTTACGATGCCTGAAACAGTTTATGCAGTATATAATGACAGATCCCTTAACGGAGAGATACATGTTTTCTGGGATGAAGGGGATATTAATAATGTCGACACAAGGACCGGAGGAGATTATAACGTCAAAGGATTAATCAAGGACGGAGCTACTGTAAATGCTACCGTTAAAGTAAGCTATGCAAATCTTCTCGAAAATTCCGGCTTTGAAGATGGATTATCCCCTTGGACTGTTAGTTATAGCATGGATTCGAATCCTACAGATATCCAGACTAAGGCTGCGGATGCCCTTGCCGGAGAAAAAGCATTCCACTTCTGGAGCGGATCAGAGGATGAGGATTTCTGGGTTGAGCAGACCGTAACCATTGAGGAAGACGGAAATTACAGCGCCTTCGGAAGTATCCAGGGCGGTGATGCCGGAGACCATTATGTAGAGCTCTATATCAAGAAAAACGGTGAGACCGTAGCAATGTTTGGAGGCTCCTATCTAACAGGCTGGGTAAATTGGCATAAGCTTGAAGTAGAAGACGTTTCAGCAGTGGCCGGAGACGAATTAACGGTAGGAATGAGCGTCAAGTGTCAGTCCGGAGGATGGGGAACTATAGACGAATTCTGTTTATATAAAGATTAATCTTTTATTTTTGATACAATTGTGATATTATAAGATAACAATACTGAATATTTATGCTATATATAAATCATTTATAAACGGAGGAACAACCAATGACTGATATGGAAATGATTGAGAGCCTTGTTGAAGCCATCCAGAATGATTCAAAAAAGCTCGACGGAATTCAGAAAAGACAGAACATCCTTGCACTTAACGCAAGTATCGAAGCAGCCAGAGCAGGTGAAGCCGGAAGAGGATTCGCCGTTGTTGCTCAGGAAGTAGGAGCACTTGCAAAGAACTGCGATGAACTCAATAACTCCATCGCAAAGAATGTAGCATCCATCGCTAAGCTTGTTAAGAAGCTTGAGAAGGAATCAAAAGGCGAAGTAGTTGAAGAAGCCGCAGAAGAGGAAAAAGCAGCAGAATAATTGCCTTCCTGTCAGTCAGTTTGTTTTATAGAAATACTAAAGCCCCGAAGCATCGCGCTTCGGGGCTTTTTGTCCACCGGGGACGGGTTTGGTCATTTTTTATTTAACTACATACTTCTTTACTGCATCGGCTACCAGGTCTGCGACTCTGGGATCGAACGCTGCGGGCATGATGTTGGTGTCTGAAAGTTCTTCATCGGGAACAAGGGAAGCGATGGCTTCGGCAGCTGCAAGCTTCATTTCCTCGGTGATCTGAGTTGCTCTTGCTTCAAGTGCACCACGGAAGATTCCGGGGAATGCAAGAACGTTGTTTACCTGGTTAGGGAAATCGCTTCTTCCGGTACCGATAACACGAACGCCTGCTTCCTTAGCAAGGTCGGGCATGATCTCGGGAGTAGGATTTGCCATGGCGAACATGATAGCGTCCTTGTTCATGGATGCTGCCATCTCTTTGGTAACGATTCCGGGAGCGGAAACACCTACGAAGATATCAGCACCCTTAAGAGCGTCTGCAAGGCTTCCTGAAAGCTGCTCGGGATTGGTCTCATCCATCATCTTTTCCTGCATCCAGTTAAGGCCTTCGGTCTTTTTGTTGAGGATACCAACCTTGTCGCAAAGAGTAACATTCTTAAATCCATATCTCAAAAGAAGCTTTGTGATGGCAATACCTGCGCTGCCTGCGCCGTTAACGATTACCTTACATTCTTCCTTCTTTTTGCCTACAACTTTAAGTCCATTGATAACGCCTGCAAGAACAACGATGGCGGTTCCGTGCTGGTCATCATGGAATACGGGAATATCGAGCTTTGCTTTTAATCTTTCCTCAATCTCAAAGCATCTGGGAGCTGAGATATCCTCAAGGTTGATTCCACCAAAGGTAGGTGCGAGATAAGTAACAGCCTTGATGATCTCTTCGGTATCCTGAGTATCAAGACAAATGGGAACTGCGTTAACTCCGCCAAACTCTTTGAAGAGAACGGATTTACCTTCCATAACGGGCATTGCTGCGTGAGGTCCGATGTTACCGAGACCGAGAACTGCGCTACCGTCGGAAACGACTGCAACGGTGTTGGCCTTCATGGTGTACTTATAAGCAGCCGCTTTATCCTTGGCGATTACGCGGCAAGGCTCTGCAACGCCGGGAGTATAAGCGATTGAAAGATCGGTGGCATTCTTAACAGGTGCCTTTGATACGGTTTCAATCTTTCCGCACCATTCTTCGTGTTTTTTGAGGGCTATTTCGTTAACGTCCATTTTGTTTCTCCTTTAGATGACAGGGATTAATGATCCTTTTCATGATAAAACGCGTGCTTAAGCATGCATCCTCGTCAGTATAGCATAAAACGGAAGTCAAAAAAACATGCAGATGAAAAAATGAGTCAAATATCGCTTAATCCTTGAAAAAAGGGCGCAAAAACCTTAAAATGTTATCTATGAATAAATTTAAATCCATACTTAAGATAATAGGTATTGTTTTAGGGGCGGTCGTAGTACTTGCCCTTGCTTATGTTTGGTATGTTGTTATCTCATACCATCGCATTGAGGACCATACAAAGATCGCAGTTTCTGCGCCCATAAGCGGAGTTGAGACCGATAAGGCTGAGGCAGGAGAGGAGTATACGATCCTTTCCTACAATATCGGATTCGGTGCATATTCACCGGATTATACCTTCTTTATGGACGGCGGAAAGAGTTCCTGGGCTGAGAGCAAGGAAAGCGTTTTGAAACTTGTTAACGGTTCCGGAGATTTTGTGTTGTCCAATGATCCCGATTTTGTTTTATTCCAGGAAGTAGATTGCGATTCAACACGTTCCTACCATGTTGATCAGACCAAGATCCTTGCCGAGAAGTTCCCTGAGTATGATTCAACATATGCATTGAATTACGATTCGCCGTTTTTGCTTTATCCTATTTTGGAACCCCATGGAGCGAGCAAGGCCGGTGTCCTAACATTGTCAAGATTCGGAATCTCAAGTTGCGAGAGAAGAAGCCTTCCCATTTCAGAGAGCCTTAGCAAGTATATTGATCTTGACAGGTGTTACAGCGTAAACAGAATACCTCTTAAGAACGGAAAAGAATTGGTCCTTATAAATCTTCATCTTTCAGCATACGGTTCTTCGGAAGAAGTAAGAGCAGGCCAGACCGCAATGCTTCGTGAAGAAATGCAGAAGGAATATGAAGCAGGAAATTATGTGATAGCCGGTGGTGATTTTAATCACGATCTTAAACTTGAAACCGATGATCCCGCACTGTTCTGGGCTCATTTCTATGATAGAAACCTTTTACCGGAGCATTTTTCTTTTGCCATGGATGGACTTGGAAGTGAAAAGAAACAGGCTCTTTCAAATACCTGCAGGGACGCGGGAGTAGTATATGATCCCGAAACCGCATATACCGTTACGGTAGATGGTTTTATCATTTCGGATAATATCAAGTGTACATATTACGAGAACCTTGAAAACAATTATGAGTTCTCGGATCACAACCCTGTTTTAATGAAATTTGTACTTGAGGAGTAATATAGATGAGAGTAGGAATGGGATATGACGTTCACCGCCTTACCGAAGACCGAAAGCTTATAATCGGCGGTGTTGAAATCCCTTATGAAAAAGGTCTTTTGGGACATTCCGATGCGGATGTTTTATTACATGCCATAATGGATGCTCTCCTTGGAGCAGCTGCTCTTGGAGACATCGGAAAACACTTCCCGGACAGCGATCCGGCATACAAAGGAGTTTCTTCCCTTGAGCTTTTAAGCCATGTGGGAGGACTCCTTCAGCAGGAGGGCTATATCGTAGGAAACATTGATGCGACTATAATCGCTCAGGCTCCGAAAATGCGCCCTCATATTGATACAATGCGAAAGAACATTGCCGACACCCTCGGCATTGATATAAACCAGGTAAACGTCAAAGCAACAACAGAAGAAGGCCTTGGCTTTACCGGAACCGGAGAGGGAATCTCTTCTCAGGCAATCTGCGTGTTAGACAGCGTCTACGACTATTCACACCTTAGCGCCATCTACGGCTCCAAAGGAGGCTGCCCCGGCTGTACGGGCTGTAGTAAGCAGCAATAATACATGATAAATAATATTGGAGATATATAGAAAATGAACATTTACAATTCACTTACAAAAAGAGTCGAGGAATTCAAAGAAAATGAGCCCGGTAAAGTCGCAATGTATACCTGCGGACCTACCGTTTACCATTTCGCTCATATCGGCAACCTCAGAACATATATCATGGAGGACGTACTTGAGAAGACCCTTCGCTACTGCGGATATGATGTTAAAAGAGTAATGAACATCACTGACGTGGGACACCTTTCATCAGATGCAGATACCGGCGAAGATAAGATGCTCAAGGGCGCAAAGCGCGAGCACAAGACAGTTATGGAGATCGCTAAGTTCTACACAGACGCTTTCATGAGCGACTGCAAAAAGCTTAACATCAAGACTCCCGATGTTGTTGAACCCGCTACCAATTGCATCGACGAATTCATTCACATGATCGAAGTCCTTCTTGAGAAGGGATATGCATATAAGGCAGGAGAGAATATCTATTTCGATACCTCAAAGCTTCAGAACTATTATGTATTCGGTAATCAGTCAGAGGACGATCTTAAAGTCGGTGTAAGAGATGACGTTACAGAGGATACCAACAAGAGAAATAAGAACGACTTCGTACTATGGTTCACCAAGTCTAAATTTGAGGATCAGGCACTTAAGTGGGACAGCCCTTGGGGAGTCGGATATCCCGGATGGCATATTGAGTGCTCATGCATCGGTATGAAGCATCTTGGAGAGTACATGGACATCCACTGCGGTGGTGTTGATAATATGTTCCCTCACCACACCAACGAGATCGCCCAGAGCGAATCCTTCACAGGACATAAGTGGTGCAACTACTGGTTCCATGTTCATCACCTTAACGACGAGACCGGTAAAATGAGTAAGAGTAAGGGCGAGTTCCTTACCGTATCTCTTCTTGAAGAGAAGGGCTACAATCCCGTTGCATACAGATTCTTCTGCTTACAGTCACATTACAGAAAGCCTCTGACTTTCTCATATGATGCACTTGAGCAGGCTTCTGCTACATACAAGAAACTCAAGAACAAGATCATTTCTATCCCGGAAGAGGGTGCTGTTGATGAGGCAGCTCTTAAGGAGTGGCATGATAAGTTTGCAGAAACCGTTGGCAATGATGTAAATACCGCTATGGGTATCACACTCCTTTATGATGTATTAAAGACCGATCTTAACGGTGCAACAAAGAGAGCAATCATCGGTGATTTTGATCTTGTTCTCAGCCTTGATCTTTTAAAGGCAGATGCTGAAGGGGAAGGCGCAGCCGACAACGGCGCAGATCCCGAGCTTGTAGCATTCGTAGAATCAAAGATCGCTGAAAGAAAAGAAGCTAAAAAGGCAAAGGATTTTGCAAAGGCAGACGCCATCAGAGACGAACTTCTTTCAAAAGGAATCGTAATAGAAGATACCAGAGAGGGCGTTAAGTGGAAACTTCAGTAACACTTCTTAGTGCGATAAAAGAGACATTTGCATGCGGGGAAAGAGACATTGCGGCATACTCCCCGCTTGCACTGGCTTATATAGGCGATGACATTTACGATACGGTCATTAGGACTATTGTTGTAGAGAGAGCAAACCGCCCCGCCAATGAGCTCCATAAAGAGACAGTTAAGTATGTTAAGGCAGAGGCTCAGTCGGAGATCATAGTACATCTTCTTAAGGAAAAGACCATACTTACGGAAGAGGAGCAGGAGATCTACAAGAGAGGCCGTAACGCCAAGTCATATACATCAGCAAAAAATGCCAGCATTCATGATTACAGAAAAGCCACAGGCTTTGAGACCCTTCTGGGATATTTGTATCTTATGGGACGTCAGGAAAGAGTTGTGGAACTGGTAAAACTTGCGGTGGATTTTATAGATTCAAAGGAATAATACATGGGATATCAGGAATTTAAAATAGAAGGCCGTAATGCCGTTATAGAAGCATTCAGAAGCGGCAAGACAATAGACAAGCTTTTCATACTTGACGGATGCCAGGACGGCCCTATCCAGACAATTAAAAGAGAAGCAAAAAAGTTCGATACTCTTATTAAGTTTGTTACGAAAGAGCGACTTGATCAGATGTCCGAGACCGGAAAACATCAGGGCGTTATCGCTGTATGTGCGGCTTATGAGTATTCGGAAGTAAAAGATATTTTAGACAATGCAAAAGCAAAGGGAGAACCTCCTTTTATTTTCCTTTTGGATAATATCGAGGATCCTCACAATCTTGGTGCCATCATCAGAACAGCCAACCTTGCGGGAGCACACGGAGTCATAATCCCTAAGAATCGTGCAGTAGGTCTTACTGCCACAGTTGCAAGGACCAGCGCAGGCGCTCTTAATTATACTCCTGTTGCAAAGGTTACCAATCTTGCAAAGACTATTGAGGAACTTAAGAAAGAGGGACTCTGGTTTGTTTGCGCCGATATGGACGGAACAAGGATGTATGACCTTAATCTTAAGGGAGCCATCGGACTTGTTATCGGTAACGAGGGCGAAGGCGTAGGAAGACTTGTTAAAGAAAAATGCGACATGGTTGCTTCAATCCCCATGAAGGGAGATATCGATTCGCTTAATGCGTCGGTGGCAGCAGGCGTACTTGCATACGAGATCGTGAGACAGAGGTTGTCTTAATATGGCGGCAAACGACAGATTTACCGAATATGAAAATGTTTCCGACGAGGAACTCATAGAGAGATACAGAGCCGGTGAAAAAGGTATCATTGATTACCTTATGGTCAAGTATAAGAATCTTGTTCTCAGCAAGACCAGGTCATTGTTTATTCTGGGCGGTGAGAGCGAGGACCTTATCCAGGAAGGGATGATAGGTCTTTTTCAGGCGGTTAATGATTATGATTTTGGTAGAGACGCCGGTTTTTTTACATTCGCCGACCTTTGCATAACTCGAAAGGTTTACAGTGCGATAAAAGCTTCTAATGATAAGAAGCATTCATTCTTAAATAATTATGTTTCGTTTTTTGAATCCAAAGCGGATGAGAATAACGAAAACCCACTTAGACTTTTGGAACAGCTACCCGGAAACGATGAAACGGATCCGGAGAAACTTGTTCTTACCGTAGAATTAAAAGAGGAGATGGAAAGAGCCTTCAGAGAAGACCTTACACCTCTTGAAAGAGAAAGCTTTGGATTGTATATTACAGGTATGACAAGCTCTGAAGTTGCCAGGATCATGGGCAAGAGCGCAAAGGAAACTGACAATGCGATCCAAAGAGCAAAGAAGAAACTAAAAAAGATAAGACGTAATTAAATATTTTGATCTAAGTAAACATTGGTTACACGTTGTTAAGGTACTTTTTGGTAGAAAAAGGAGGTAACATATGAAACTACTTTTTTATGCTGCAAAGGTTTATGACAAGAAATCGTTTGAACCCGTTAATGAAAGTTTTCCTGACATTGAGATCGAGTATATCGAACCGGAGCTTGATGCCCTTACGGCTGAGCTTGCTCACGGTTATGATGGTGTCTGTGCATTTGTAAGCGCAGATGTTGGAGCAGAGACTCTTGAAGTTCTCCACAAGTGCGACGTTAAGTACGTCCTTATGAGATGCGCAGGATTTAACAACGTGGATACAGAAAAGGCAAAAGAACTGGGTATCATCGTTAAGCGTGTACCCGGTTATTCACCCGAGTCCGTAGCTGAACTTGCTATGGGACTTGCACTGGCTGTTAACCGAAGGTTATACAAGGCATACAACAAAGTCCGTGAGAATGATTACACTCTTAAGGGACTTCGCGGAGTTAATTTCTTTGAAAAGACTGCCGGAATCGTCGGAACCGGAAAGATCGGAGCCGCAATGGCAAGGATCTGCCGCGGATTCGGCATGAAGGTAATTGCTTATGATGTATATCAGAATGACAGCTTAAAGGATTTTGTTGAGTATGTATCATTTGATGAACTCCTTGAGAGAAGTGATCTTATTTCACTTCACTGTCCTCTGATGGATAATACATATCATCTTATCAATATTGAGACCATCAAGAAGATGAAAGATGATGTTATCCTTGTCAATACATCCAGAGGTGCTCTTGTTGATACCAATGGACTTATCGAAGGAATCCGTTTAAACAAGTTCCTTGGCGTTGGTCTTGACGTATACGAGGAAGAAACCGGTAATGTTTACGAGGACCGCTCCGATGAGATCATGGAGCATTCCGTAACCGCAAGACTTCTTTCCTTCCCGAATGTGCTCATTACTTCACACCAGGGATTCTATACCAAGGAAGCGCTTGAGGCTATTGCTGAAACTACACTTCAGAACATGCTTGATGCAAAAGCCGGAGTGGTTAACGGAAATGATGTAACCTGATCTTATTTTGCAGAACACTAACCCTTGGTTATCGGGGAACATGAGGGTGGATTTTTTGGGGATTAATCTATGAAAAAAGGAAAATACGATTACAAATCCGGAAACATACTTATAAGGCCTACGGATGAAAATGATATCTGGAATTGCAAATGGGATGTTTTCCTTATCGATAAGGATACTACAAATATAGGATGGGCTTCCTTTGAAGGCAACAAGGAGAAGGGCACCGTTCCTGTTAATATCGAACTTCAGCCTCTTTACAGAGGAAGAGGAAATGGAACCAATGTGCTCAAGATGATGAGAGAGTTTGCATTCCTTCACAGCAATATATACGAGGTGGAGGCATTTGCGGACAAGGACGATTCAGCATTTATCCATGCGCTTGAACGTAGTGGCTTTGTTTATAGAGAAGGCCATTCCATCGAAGGACAGGGTAAGGAGAGGTATTCAGTTACCAAGCCTCAGACTACCTGGCTCGGAGTATATATAGCCATAGGCGTAGTAGCGGGAGTTATCCTTGGGATCGTCATCAGTAATGTCTGGGCCGGAATGATAATAGCTTTATTGCTTGCTGTTGCTCTTGGATCCTATATGGATTCTTCAGAACGCAAGCGCCGCCGTGATGTAACCGGACAGGACATGAAACTCTATAAAAAAGATCGAAACAAAAAGAGATAAAAATCTAAAAATGCTGCCTTACAGGGCAGCATTTTTTTGGATTGTCCACCGGGGACGGGGTTAGTGGGCCATTTCTGTCCCCGGGACGGGGGTAAAGTGGACAAAAATTATCCACGGATATTTTGGCAACAAAAAAACCCTTGAAATTCAAGGGTTTTAGATGAGCTGATGACGGGAATCGGACCCGTGACCTCCGCCTTACCAAGGCGACGCTCTACCGACTGAGCCACATCAGCTTGTGTTGCGTAATTCAGCAACCGACGACTATAATATCAAATAGAGGGTGGGTTGTCAACAAGAAAATTAAAAAAATTATTTTATTTTTTTATGGCATTAATCCGGCCCTGTGTTTATAATGGATGCAGGGGTTAAAATGACCCCTTGACTCCGTCCCCGGTGGACAAAACTAGGAGAGTTTGAATTGAGTTTCGCGCAGATTAATTTTCTATTTATTTTTCTGCCTTTATATATAATAGCTTTAAGAGTAGTACCCGTAAAATTTCAGAAGATCCTTCTTATTTTTGGAGGCGTACTTTTTTATGCTTTAGGGCAGAAGTATCTTGTGGCAGCATTATGTGCGTCCGTAGCATTGAATTTCGGATTTCACAGATGGATCTCACATGTTAAAAATAAAATATTACCTTTGATCATAGCGGTTGGCTTTAATGCCGGCCTTCTTGTCGTATGTAAAGTCTTGGGATACCTTCCTCTTGGTATCAGCTTCTATACCTTCCAGATCATTTCCCTTATCATTGACGGAAAAGATGAAAAGATCCCCTTTGATGATTTTTGCGTAATGGCTCTTTATTTCCCTAAGCTTGTTATGGGACCTATGGTGAGATACAAAGAGTTTAAGCCTGCTCTTGATAAAAGCAGAAGTGAGCATCTTGTTACTCTTTCCGGAGTGGAAGAGGGACTAAAGCTTTTTACCGCCGGTCTTTTCATGAAGGTCGTAATTGCAGATAATCTTGCTACCCTTTGGAACCGCATTAATATAGCAGGAGCTCATGGTATCACAACCTCTGTTGCATGGCTTGGAGCATTTACCTATACAATCGAGCTCTATATGGATTTCTTTGGATATTCCCTTATGGCTATTGCTCTCGGAAAAATGACCGGAATGCCAGTGCCCGCTAACTTTAATGATCCGTACGTATCAAGATCTGTGGGGGAATTCTGGAGACGCTGGCATATTACACTGGGAACATGGTTTAGGGATTATATTTACATTCCTCTCGGCGGCAGCAAAAAAGGCGCATTCAGGAACATTATAAACCTTGCAATTGTTTGGCTTATAACCGGTATCTGGCATGGCATGGGAATCAATTTCCTTATATGGAGCGGAATGCTTTGCCTGCTTATTATCCTTGAAAAATTCACGCCTCTTGGGAAACTTACAAAAGTTAAGGTACTTGGAAATATTTATCTTATATTCGTGATCGTTATCAGCTGGGTGATCTTTGCAATAAATTCACCTGTTGAATTAAGGGATTATCTGATGTGTATGTTCAGGATACCTTTGGAAAATGCGTCCCCTGCAAAACATCAGATGGTGAGATACCTGAGAACTTATTGGTATCTTCTTCTTGGTGGAGTAGTCTTCATGACACCTTTCCCGGGAAAACTATATAAAAAGTTTTCCGAAAAGAAGTGGCTTATACCATTATTCCTTGTAATGTTTCTTTTGGCAGTGCATTTTATCATGCAGGGCAAAGGAAATGTGTTTATGTACTACAAGTTTTAGAACCTTGATTTGAGGCGTGGGAAATAAACAACTAAGAAACGCGAATGTGTAAATGAGTAACAAACTGGTTAAGAATAAAAAATCAAATAACTATGCATATAGCTCGTATAAGCCTTCAAATGCAGGAAAAGCTGCTGCGCCTAAAAAGCCTGCAAGCAGAAATGGTTTCAGTTTGAGTGGATTTATTAAAAGGGCTCCTTACACTTTCCTCATGATCGCCGCTGTCTTTATCTTCTGGGGTTATTCTGCGGTACAGGCCAAGGAAGAGCACGACGAAAAGAAGATGACCGAAAAGACTGAGCAGGCCAGAGAACATGCTGTAGAGGAAAACAGTAAACTGGGTGCTATAGAAAGCTTTCTTGGAGCGCCGGATGAACAAGGGGATAAGACTGCGTCAGAAAATACTGTAGAAGGTAAAGATAACGAAAACTCAAATGCCGGATCCGATAGCGATGGAGGTAATGAGGGTAAAGGCAATGCAGATAACGGTCAAAAAATAGATGCAGCCGCTGATAATAATTCATCATTGGGAGAACAGATTGGGGAAGCAGGACATCTCGGAGAAGTACTTGGCGAAGTAACAAGATATCCCTATTCCTTTGGTGATGTTCAAAATAATTATGTTGTATATGAGCCAATTGAGACTGACTCCTACTATTACTCAGACCCCGGAAAGATCGCGCTTGATACAGTTGCCAATTATGTGACTGTTGATGACTCTTACTATGACGACGCCTGCTTTATCGGCGATTCCAGAATGGTTGGAATATATGATTATTCCGGCTGGGATAAGGCGGATTTTTATTGTGACAACGGTTATTGCATCTTTAATTATAAGGGTGGAAAGAGCGTTATCTGCCAGAACAACAATAAGAAGTATAAGCTCGATGAGGCAATGGCGGCAAAGAAATACGGCAAGATCTATATCATGCTTGGCACCAATGACTGTGGTTACGGAACAACCGCGGACTTTAAATCAAACTTCAGCGATATGATAGAAGAGATCAAAGAAAAACAGCCCGGAGCCGTTATATTCCTGATTTCAAACTTGAGAATCTCAGAAAAAGCTGAGAAAGCAGATGAGACCGGTGTATATAAGAACGTAAATATCAATGACAAGAATGTGGCCATTTCAGAATTGGCAGACGGAGAGACTGTATTTTACATAGATTGCAACCCTCCCTTTGTTGATGAAAGGGGCTATTTGATAGAAGAATACACCTTTGACGGCTTCCATTTATACGCAAAGCAATATGCTGAAATGGCTGAACTTTTAAAGAAACATGGTATAAAAAACTAATAGTTTTCAAATTAGTCAGAAAATGGTAGAATATCTTATAGGAATGTTTAAAAATTTCCATATTATATTTGTGGGGTAAAGCTATATGAAAAAAAGGACATCAGCTTTTGCTGCAATGCTTCCCTTTGCAGGGGCCACAGCGATCGCAGCCACGGATATGTACATTAAAGACAAGATGGACCGTGAACTCCCCGGATCCGCTTTGGATGAGGTACAAAAAGGACGATTAAGATTCAGACGCCATCATAACAGAGGCGCGCTTTTAAACCTTGGACAGAAGTATCCTCAAGAAGTAAAAGGTATTTCAATCGGAGCAACTTTTCTCACTTTCCTCGCCCTTCTTTTTACTTCAGGTAAGCGAGGAAGAGTTCTTGAAAAAACAGGCCTGTCTTTCTTGCTCGGCGGAGCAATGAGTAATACATACGATCGTGTAACCAAAGGATATGTTATGGATTATGCGAGTCTTGATGTAAAACCTCAAAAGATAAGGAATTTGGTTTTTAATCTTTCCGATGTCTTTATCGGAGTCGGTTTACTGTTTGTAGTCATATCTAATCTCACAGCAAAAGACAGAGCACTGTAAAAGGGTTTTGTCTTGTCACGGCAAAGTGCCGGACGGAAAGGAGTCTGTATGTTACTTACACTTATACCGTTGTTTGATGAAAAACTTGCGGTCAGTGCGTATTCTGTCTTTACTCAGAAGGATAACATGTTCCTTAATCCTCTCGGTCAGGTTACCGGTATCTACGACGGAGCCACCTACATTCAGGGTCTCGAAGCGGTTAACGCCATGGGCGTTGAAACCCTTATGCCCCATCAGATGGTTTTCGTTCCCGTAACCAATGTCTCTGTTTTCTCAAACATTGAGGAGCAGTGCAAAGTGCCTCATACAAGAGTGGCGCTTCTTATTGACCGTACCGTTCCGCCTGTAGATGCATATGTTAACAGACTTAAGGAACTTAAGGCTGCAGGATTCAAGATCGCCATCCGTAAGATCGCGGTTTCCGAATTCCAGGTTTTCGCTCCTATCCTTGAACTTGTTGATTACGTCTTCCTTAACAATAAGAAGATCGCTATTGATAAGGCTAAGGTTTTCTTTGCAAAACTTTATCCCCATGCACAGCTTATAGCAGGTAACATTGATACCAACGAAACCTTTGAGGGACTCAAGGCGGATGGCGGATATCAGCTCTTTGAAGGTGAGTTCTACAGACTTCCCGTTACAAAGGGTAGCAAGGCAATCGCTCCTTCCAAGATCACCCAGCTTGAGCTGTTAAAGATCGTTAATAATCCTGACTTCGAACTTAACGAAGCAGCGGATATCATTGGACGAGATACTGCCCTTACACTTTCACTTCTCCAGATGGTTAACAGAGTCGTTAAGACCGCTGAGATCACCACAATCCGTCATGCTGCGGCAATGATCGGACAGAAGGAACTTAAAAAGTGGATCAACACGGCGGTTGTAAATGAGATCTCATCCGATCAGCCCAACGAGATCACACGTCTTACACTTCTTCGTGCAAGATTTGCTGAAAATATCGCAGGATTCTTTGATCTTAAGATGCAGAGCGAAGAGCTTTTCCTTATGGGACTTTTCTCAATGATCGATGTTATTCTTGACAAGCCCATGGAAGAAGCCCTCGATTTGATACATGTTTCAAAGGACATCAAAGAGGCACTTATTTTCCACGAAGGAAAACTTGCTCCCGTTCTTGAATTCATTCTTGCTTACGAGCAGGCTGACTGGAGCGAAGTTTCAAGAGTAATGCTTTTGAGACATTTCGAAGTTGATAAGGTATATGAGGCATATCTTGATACCTTGAGCTGGTACAGAAAGTCAATTATGGGAATTTAAAATTGAAATACGATTATTTGATCATCGGAGCAGGCTTATACGGAGCAGTATTTGCACGTCAGGCCTACGATGCGGGTAAAAAGGTCCTTGTGATTGACAAGAGACCACATATAGGCGGAAATGTCTATACGGAAGATGTGGATGGGATCCATGTTCATAAGTATGGAGCACATATTTTTCATACCGATAACCAAAGGGTATGGGAATATGTTAATCGCTTTGCTGAGTTTACCCGTTATATTCATGAGCCGGTGGCAAACTACAAGGGCGAGGTTTATTCCTTGCCCTTTAATATGCATACTTTTAAGGAAATGTGGGGCGTGGAAAGCCCTGAAGAAGCTTCCGCAAAGATAGAAAAGCAGCGAAGAGAAGCGGGTATTGTTGATCCGAAGAATCTTGAAGAGCAGGCAATCTCCCTTGTCGGTCGTGACATATTTGAAAAGCTCATAAAGGGCTATACCGAAAAGCAGTGGGGAAGAGAATGCAAGGATCTCCCGGCGTTTATCATTAAGAGGCTTCCCGTTAGATTTACTTTTGACAATAACTATTTTGATTCCAAGTACCAGGGGATTCCCAAAGGCGGATATACGAAGTTTTTTGAAAATCTTCTTGACGGAATAGAGGTTAGGCTTAATACGGATTATTTTTCCGATAAAGAAGGATTTGATGGTCTGGCCGAGAAAATAGTCTATACCGGCCAAATTGATGAGTTTTATGGATACAGATTCGGGGCACTAAAATACAGAAGCCTTCGCTTTGAAAGAGATATACTTGAGGAAAAAGATCATCAGGGAAGAGCTGTTGTTAATTATACTGATAAAGATACTCCTTATATCAGAGTCATAGAACATAAGTGGTTTACAAATGGTCTTGATGATGAAGGAAACGAACTCAAAAATACAGTGATTTCAAGGGAGTATCCTTTTGAATGGAAGCCGGGTGACGAACCTTTTTATCCTGTGAATGATGAGGAAAACAACGCTTTGTGTGAGAAGTATAAGGCGCTTGCGGACAAAGAGGATAAATTTATCTTTGGAGGGCGTTTGGGAGAGTACAAGTACTATGACATGGATGCGGTGATCGCAGCGGCTCTCTCAAAATGCGAAGAAACCTACAAATAAAAGCAAAACTGTTACTTAAAGGAAACTATCGGAAAGATAAATAGTTTCCTTTTTTATTCATTATATTTACTTTTTGCATAAAAAATGATATCATTTCGAATGTATGTGCAAAAATAGGAGATAAATTATGTCAGATACAGTTAGTGAAATTAAAAGAAGACGTACATTTGCCATCATTTCCCACCCCGATGCAGGTAAAACCACTCTTACCGAGAAGTTCCTTCTTTACGGAGGAGCCATCAATCTTGCGGGTTCCGTAAAGGGAAAAGCTACGGCTCGTCATGCCGTTTCAGACTGGATGGAGATCGAGAAGGAGCGTGGTATTTCCGTTACTTCCTCAGTCCTTCAGTTTGAATATGATGGCTATTGCATTAATATTCTTGATACCCCCGGTCACCAGGACTTCTCCGAGGATACCTATCGTACCCTTATGGCAGCCGACTCTGCAGTCATGGTAATCGATGCATCAAAGGGTGTTGAGGCTCAGACAAGAAAGCTTTTCAAAGTCTGTGTTATGCGCCATATTCCCATCTTTACCTTTATCAACAAGATGGACCGTGACGCAATGGACACCTTTGAACTTCTTGATGATATTGAAAAAGAGCTTGGTATTGCAACCTGTCCCGTAAACTGGCCCATCGGTTCCGGTAAGGATTTCAAAGGTGTTTACGACAGAAACAAGAATTGCGTAATTTGCTATTCCGATACCGAGAAGGGAACCAAGGAAGGTGTTGCTACCGAGATCCCTGTTTCGGATGAGGCTCTTTTAAGAAAGACCATTGGTGATGCCGCAACCGATAAGCTCTTTGAAGAACTTGAGCTTTTGGACGGAGCAGGAGCTGATTTTGATCTTGATGTGGTTCAGAAGGGCGACCTTACACCTGTATGCTTCGGATCCGCTCTTACCAACTTCGGTGTAGAGATTTTCCTTAAGCATTTCCTTGATATGGCAACCACACCCCTTCCCAGAAAGGCAGATTGCGGAGAAATCGATCCTATGACCAATGATTTCAGCGCATTTGTTTTCAAGATTCAGGCAAACATGAACAAGGCTCACAGAGACCGTATCGCTTTCATCAGAGTTTGTTCCGGAAGATACGACGCAAGCGCAGAAGTTCGTCATGTACAGGGCAATAAAGTAATGCGTCTTTCACAGCCTCAGCAGATCATGGCTGATGACAGAAAGATCCTGACAGAGGCTTATGCAGGAGATATCATCGGTATTTTCGATCCCGGTATTTTCTCAATTGGAGATACTCTTTGTGCTCCCAAGAGTAACTTTAAGTACGAAGGAATCCCCACCTTCGCACCCGAGCATTTCGCGAGAGTACGTCAGGTAGATACCATGAAGCGTAAGCAGTTTGTTAAGGGTATCGAGCAGATCGCTCAGGAAGGTGCTATCCAGATCTTCCAGGAGTTCAATACCGGACTTGAGGAGATCATCGTAGGCGTTGTCGGTGTTCTTCAGTTTGACGTTCTTAAGTACAGACTAGAAAACGAGTATAACGTTGAGATCAAGCTTGAGAATCTTCCTTACGAGCACATCAGATGGATCGAGAATCATCAGGACTTCGATGTTGCTAAGCTTATCGGTACATCCGATATGAAGAAGGTTAAGGATATGAAAGGCAATCCCCTTCTTTTATTCATTAATCCCTGGAGCATCGGCATGACTGAGGAGAGAAACAAAGGCCTTATTCTTACTGAGTTTAGCAAGAATTAAATTATTTTATTTTTATACGAGATATGCTATAATTATTCAGTATTATACGCTTAAAGTGTTTAGGCACTTTGAAAGGAGTTTTTATGGAGATTCTTATTGCAGATGATGTTGTTGCAAAGATCGCAGCTCTTGCGGCAGCAGAGACTGACGGCGTAGTTAACGTAGGCAATACATATACCAGCGAGCTTATGAGCAAAGTTGGTGTCCATGACAAGACCATGGGCGTTAAAGTAGACATTAGAGAGGACATTGTTAGGGTTTCACTTGCAATTACCATTCAGAGCGGTTATTCAATTCCCGCCATTTCTCAGCAGGTTCAGAACAAGGTTAAGAATTCTGTTGAGAATATGACCGGTATGACTGTTAAGAGCGTAAATGTACGTGTTATCGATGTAGAGGTCTGATTATAGATGATGAACAGACATGAGCTTCGAGACAGGCTTTTTAAGCTCCTGTTTCGTATAGAATTTAATTCACCGGAAGAAATGCCGGAACAGATCAGGATGTTTTGCGAGGACTGTGACAACGGTACCGTAGATCCCGAGGACAGCGACTATGTTACCGGAAGATACGACAAGATCATAGGACGCAAATCAGAGCTTGATTCTATTATTGACGAGAATGCCGATGGATGGGACATTACCAGGATCGGTAAAGTTGAACTGGCTATCATGCGACTTGCGGTATATGAGATGTGTTTTGATGATGATATACCCGTAGCCGTTGCAATGGATGAAGCTGTTGAGCTCGCCAAGACATATGGTCAGGAAAACTCGGGTGCATTCGTCAATGCGGTTTTATCAAAGATTAAAACAGCAAGGGGAATAGAGTAAAGCAGTGCCAAAGCGGTACTGCTTTATTTCCATTTTTACAGGGACCGAAAAATGCCCGAAAATGTGTACACTGTCGGACAACTGAATAAGTACATCAAGAACACATTTAACCAGGACTATCTCCTTAAGCACTTAAGTGTTTCGGGTGAGGTGAGTAACTGTAAATACCACGTTTCGGGGCATATTTACTTTACCCTAAAGGATGAGAGCGGATGTATTAACTGCGTTATGTTCGCCGGAAATCGCAGCGGTCTTGCATTTAGGATGACCGATGGTATGAAGGTCATAGCAACAGGACAGGTTGATGTTTATCTTAAGGGCGGTTCCTATCAGCTCTATGCCAACCAGATTACTCAGGAAGGTTCCGGAGAACTCTACGAAAAGTTCGAGCGCTTAAAAGAGGAACTTGAAGAGAGGGGCATGTTTGCGGCTGAATACAAACAACCAATCCCCAAGAATGCAAAGACTGTTGGAATTGTTACGGCGTCCACAGGAGCTGCGGTTAGGGATATCATCAATGTATCCAAAAGACGCAATCCATATATCAATCTTATTCTTTATCCTGCCATCGTTCAGGGAGCTGATGCAGCCCCAAGTATTGTAAAAGGTATCAAAGCCCTTGAAAAATACGGTGTTGACGTTATGATCGTCGGACGAGGCGGAGGTTCCATGGAGGACCTATGGGCTTTTAATGAAGAAATTGTTGCCCAGGCCATATTTGACTGCAGCGTTCCAATAATCTCTGCAGTAGGTCATGAAGTTGATTTTACCATCGCTGACTTCGTAGCTGATTTAAGAGCGGCAACACCTTCCGCAGCAGCTGAACTTGCTGTCCGTGAGATCGCTGATATCGATAATGAGATCATGTCAAGACGTGATAATCTTGACTACTATATGCAACAGGTACTTCGAAGAAAGAGAGAGAATGTTCAGCGCTATGAAAGAGAACTTTCACTTTTATCTCCGGAAGCCAAGCTAAGACAGGTAAGAGAAAGAACGGCTCGTCTTACCGACAGGCTTTATGACTCCATGTCCCTAAAGATCAAGGACAAAAGAAACAGACTTGTTCTTCTTGCATCAAAGCTTGAAGGCGGTTCGCCTCTTAAAAAACTTGAGAGCGGATTTGCTTATATGGCCGATGAAGAAGGCAAGAGAGTAAAAAGTGTAAAGCAGGTTAAGAAGGGCAGTCACATTAATCTTTCATTAACCGATGGATATATTGCTGCAACTGTTGACAGTATTGAGGAGAAATAAATGGCTGAATCGAAAGCTAAAAAATCAAACGAAAAACTTTCTCTTGAGCAGATGCTCGATAATCTTGATGAGATCATTGAAAAGCTTGAGGATGATGATACTTCCCTTGAGGATGCCTTCGCTGAATACAGCAAGGGTGTTAAGCTTGTTTCCGAATGCAACAAGCAGATAGACAGAGTAGAGAAAAAAGTTCAGAAGCTCCTTGAGAACGGCGAGACAGAGGATTTTGAATAATGGATAAAGAGTTGTTTAAAACAAGACTTGATAAGGACGTAGAGGACGTCGAAAAGATCCTTAAGGAACTTTTGCCAAAGGCAGAGGGACCGGCTGCCACAGTAATGGAAGCCATGGACTACTCGGTAATGGCCGGAGGAAAAAGACTCAGACCTGTAATGATCCTTGAATCCTTCAGGCTTTTCTCACATGAATGTGACGATAAGATTGATCATAAGCTGGGCTGTTTTATGGCAGCCATGGAATATATTCACACCTACTCTCTGGTACACGACGATCTTCCTGCTATGGATAATGACGAGTACAGAAGAGGACGTCTTACCACTTGGAAGATGTACGGTGACGGCATGGGAGTCCTTGCCGGAGATGCACTTTTGAATTATGCCTTTGAAATGATGATGAAGGCAGCGGAAGAATCAGTCAGCTGCCACGCCGAGTGTGCGACCCGAATCCTTAAGGCTTCAGCGATCCTTTCAAAGAAAGCCGGAATATACGGAATGATCGGAGGACAGTGTGCCGATATTGAGGCTGAAGAAAAAGAAGATGTAACCATTGGTGACCTTATGTTTATTCATGAACATAAAACCGCATGCCTTATAGAGGCAGCTCTTATGGTTGGTGCGGTTCTTGCGGGAGCTGATGACGAACAGGTTAAATTACTTGAAAGAGTTGGCTCGAATGTTGGAGTTGCATTCCAGATCCGGGATGATCTTCTTGACGTTATCGGTAATACCGAGAAGTTAGGAAAGAAGACCGGAAGCGACGCTGCCAACGGAAAAGCAACTTACGTTACGATAAACGGCATCGAGCCTTCGAAAGAGAAAGTGCTCAGCCTCAGCAAAGAAGCAGAAGAGCTTCTTTCATCACTTCCCGGAGACAAAGGATTTATGCTTGCTTTAATAGATTCTTTGATCGGCAGGACTTATTGATTACGAAATTTCCCAGCGGGGTATGTTATGTATCTTGAAAAAATAAATAATACCGGTGACATAAAAAAGATTCCCGCAGAGCATTTGAATGTACTTTCTGAAGAGATTAGGGAGTTCCTCATAGAGAAGATCAGCCATACCGGCGGACACTTGGGTTCTAACCTCGGTGTTGTTGAACTTACATTAGCCCTTCATTTGGAACTTAATCTTCCCAAGGACGAGATCATTTGGGATGTGGGTCACCAGTCTTATACGCATAAAGTTTTGACCGGAAGAAAAGAAGGCTTTGATACTTTGAGAATGTATCATGGCATGAGTGGTTTCCCCAAGAGGAAAGAAAGCGAATGCGATGCATTTAATACAGGCCACAGTTCTACTTCCATCTCAGCAGGTCTCGGACTTGTAAAAGCAAGAGATCTTGCAGGAGAAAAGAGGACCATTGTTTCCGTTATAGGAGACGGATCCCTTACAGGCGGACTTGCTTTTGAGGCCCTCAACAATGCAGGAAAACTGGACACCAATTTTATCATCATCCTTAATGATAACAAGATGTCTATTTCCGAAAATGTGGGTGGAATCCCCAAGTATCTTAACTCGATAAGAACATCCGAAGGTTATCTCGATCTCAAGGATGATGTATATAACAAGATCGTTAAAACTCCTGCCGGAGACAGCATTGTAAGAAATATCAGACGTGCAAAGAACAGTTTGAAATCTCTTTACTTACCCGGCATGATGTTTGAGGAAATGGGAATTGTTTATATCGGTCCCATCAACGGACATGATATTGACGCAATGCGCACCGCCATCAGAAAGGCAAAGCGTATTAACCGTGCGGTAATGATCCATGTCATTACTGAAAAGGGAAAGGGCTATGAGCCTGCCATCCGTCATCCCGCAAGGTTCCACGGAACAGGTCCCTTCGATATAGAGACAGGTCTTCCTAAGAAGCAGTCCGCTGTTTCTTGGACCAATGTTTTCTCTACTGTCATGGTAAAACTGGGAGCAAGAAACCCCAGAGTATGCGCCATTACGGCAGCAATGCCCGACGGAACCGGACTGAAGAGATTCTTAAATGCCTACCCCGAGAGATTCTTTGACGTAGGTATCGCGGAGGAGCATGCAGTTACTTTTGCTGCAGGACTTGCGGCCGGTGGAATGATCCCTGTTGTTGCGATCTACTCCTCATTTTTACAGAGAGCATACGATCAGATAATCCATGATGTTTGCCTCCAGCAGCTGCCTGTTGTATTCGCAGTGGACAGAGCAGGAATCGTTGGTAACGACGGAGAGACTCATCAGGGTATTTTCGATCTTGCGTTTTTATCCGGTATTCCCGGAATGACTGTTATGGCGCCCAAGAACCTTTGGGAGTTCTCGGATATGCTTAAATTCGCAGTTGATTTTGATGCACCTATTTCAATCAGATATCCCAGAGGGGCTGTTTACGAAGGCCTTGAAGAGTTCCGCTCAGAGATAAAACTGGGAACTGCGGAATGGATCTACAGAGAAGAAGAGATCGCTCTTTTTGCTGTGGGCTCCATGGTTGAAACTGCGGAAGCAGTCAGAAAGAAACTTGATGAAAAGGGACATAAAGCCAGCCTTATCAATGCAAGATTTGTTTCTCCCATCGATAAAGAATCCATCAGGGAAGCAATGCGATGTCACAAGCTTATCGTTACTCTTGAAGAGGGCGTAAGAAGCGGAGGATACGGCGAAAAGGTTCTTGATTTTATCAATTCGGAAAAGATGGAGAATCCGGAAACAGATGTTAAGTGCCTCATCATTAGTCTACCCGATGGTTATGTTGAGCATGGCGATTGTAACAGCTTAAAGATCCAGTGCGGTATCGATGCGGACTCCGTTATGGAAAAGATTTTAAACACTATATGATAGCTTTTAAATAGGTTTTTATATGAAAGAAAGACTTGATGTTATTTTGGTGCAGGACGGATATGCACCCTCAAGAGAAAAGGCGAAAGCCATCATAATGAGCGGCGTTGTCTATGTTAACGGCCAAAAGGAAGATAAAGCCGGAAGCTTCTTCGACACATCAAAGGTTAAGGTTGAAGTAAGAGGAGCGTCTCCCAAGTACGTCAGCCGCGGCGGACTGAAACTTGAGAAAGCCATGGATATTTGGGGCTTTAATCTGGAAAACCAGATCTGCATGGACATAGGTGCTTCCACCGGAGGATTTACGGACTGCATGCTTCAGAACGGTGCATCAAAAGTGTACTCTGTTGACGTTGGTCACGGTCAGCTTGATTGGAAACTTAGGAACGATGAGAGAGTCGTTGTCATGGAACAGACCAACTTCAGATTTATGAAGCCTGATGACATTCCCGACGTCCTTGATTTTGCCAGCGTGGATGTTTCGTTTATTTCGCTGACAAAGATCCTGATCCCAGCCCGTAATCTTTTAAAGACCGGCGGAATGATGGTCTGTCTTATTAAGCCTCAGTTTGAAGCGGGAAGAGATAAGGTCGGAAAGAACGGTGTAGTCAGGGAAGAGAGTACTCACAGAGAAGTTATTTCCAAGATCGTTACATACGCCGATATGATCGGATTTGAAGTAAGAGCCATCGACTTCTCACCTATCAAAGGCCCCGAAGGAAATATCGAATATCTCATGCACATCGTTAAGCGTGAAGATATCGATGAAGATATACTTGCCCTTGAAGAAAGAGAAGCAGAGGAAAAACTTGACCTAATGCTTTCCGAAAAACAGGGCGCTGCTTTTGAAGAAAAGTATAAGAGCCTTATCGAAGAGATCGTTTCAGGATCACATAAGCTCTAAAGGAAACAGTAATGAAAAAGTTTGTTATATTTAAAAATCCTTACAAGGATAATGAAGGTGAGATCACAAAAAAGGTGGTTGATACCTTAAAGGAATATGGTGCCGAAGTCACCATGTTTGATGAATATGAGGGTGAATTTTCAGAGGATGTGGTAACCATTGTCCTCGGCGGAGACGGAACGATCCTTACAGCTATCCGTGACACGGGCTTTATGAAAGGCCCTGTTATCGGAGTAAATCTTGGTAAGCTTGGCTTCTTAACGGAAGTTGAGCCTACATCGATTGAAAAAGCTTTAAAGAATCTTATAGATGACGATTTCACAGTGGAGAAGAGACTTCTTCTCGAGGGACGTGTCGGAAACGAAGATTATGTAAGAGCATTAAACGATGTTGTTCTTACACGTAACGGCGGCCTTAGGATAGTGGGATTCAATATCTCGGTAAACGGTCAGGAGTTGTCCGATTATCTTGCAGACGGTGTTATCATTGCAACGCCTACAGGATCCACCGGTTACAATCTTTCAGCAGGAGGCCCCATTGCCAGCCCTGCTTCGGACCTTATGATATTGACACCTATCTGTCCCCATTCACTGAATCATAGAAGCATCATCCTTTCATGCAAGGATGAGATAAGAATCGATATTCCTTCCTCAAAGGACGGCAGAAATCAGGAGATGGAGCTTAGCTTTGACGGAAGTAATAATAGAATAGTCAGGACAGGCGACAGTATTTATATCAGGTGCTCGGATTCCAAGGTCAGCTTTGCCAAGATCGGCAAGGACAGCTTTTTGGAAATCCTTAACAAGAAAATGAGTGAGAAATAAATATGAAATCTACCAGACAAAGAAAACTAATTGAACTTATCGAAACAAACGAGATCGGTACCCAGGAGGAACTTGCGGCTCTTCTTTGCAAGGGCGGTTTCGAAGTTACCCAGGCCACTGTTTCAAGAGATATCAGAGAACTTGGCCTCACAAAAGTACAGGGATCTTCGGGTAATCAGAAATATATTATGATCAATACCCAGAGAGGAGATCTCAATGACAAATTCATAAGAGTACTTAAGGACGGATTTGTGTCGGTTGACATGGCACAGAACATCCTTGTTATAAAGACCGTTTCGGGAATGGCAATGGCGGTTGCGGCAGCAATCGATGCCCTTGATTTTTCCGAGATAGTCGGTAGTATTGCGGGAGATGATACTATTATGGCAGCAGTCAGAACCGTTGGTGAGACCAGGACACTGATGGAAAAGATCAAAGCCATGGTACTGCAATAATACATACATCGGGGGAATTACCTTAAATGTTACAAAGTATACATGTTAAAAATCTGGCTTTGATAGAAGAGACCGAAGTGGAATTCACCGAAGGCCTCAATATCATTACCGGTGAAACGGGTGCAGGTAAATCGCTTCTTATCGGATCGGTTAACCTTGCTCTCGGCGGAAAGTTTGATGCATCCCTTTTAAGAAAGGGTGCCGATTCCGGATATGTTGAGCTTGTGTTTAACAGTAAGGACAAAAAGGTTTTGGATACCCTTCGGGACATGGATATTGAGCCCGAGGAGGACGGAAACATCATCCTTACAAGAAAGCTCATGCAGGGAAAGAGTTCATGTAAGATTAACGGCGAGAATGTTACCGCAAAACAGGTACAGGCTCTTGCCGAGGATCTTATCGATATCCACGGTCAGCACGAGCATCAAAGTTTGTTAAAGAAGTCAAAGCACCTTGAGATACTTGATGCCTACGGAGAAAAGGAACTTGATAAGCTCCTTAAGGACGTGGCAGAGTGCTTCAAGGAATATAAAGAAGCTTTAAAGGAACTTTCGGAAAACGAAAAAGATACCTCGGATATCGAGAGAGAAAAATCCCTTCTTGAGTTCGAGTGTAACGAGATCGAAGCGGCTGCTCTTGAGATCGGAGAGGACGAGAAGCTTGAAGAAAAGTATTCTCTTATGTCCAACTCAAGAAAGATCGTGGAAGCCTTAAACGAGGCTCACAACGCCACATCCGAAAGCGAAGGAAATGCTGCCGAACTTATCGGCATGGCTCTCAGGAGCGTAGGAAGCGTTTCCGGATATGACAAGAAAATAGAATCCCTGGAAAGCCAGCTGGCCGATATCGAAGGCCTTATGAATGACTTTAACAGGGAACTTTCAGGATATATGTCCGACCTTACTTTTGAAGAGGGAGAATTTGAGAGTATCACCGAAAGGCTTGATCTTATCAATAACTTCAAGAGAAAGTATGGTGACAGCATTGAAGAAATTATAAAATATTCGGAAAATGCCAGGGAAAAACTTGACAAATATGCCGACTATGAAGGATATATATATAGGCTGAAAGAAAAAGCGGATTCGCTTAAAAAAGACCTTTATAAAAAGTGCGAAGCCCTCTCAAAAAAGAGAAAAGAAGTGGCGAAAGTACTTGGCGAAAAGCTTAAGGAATCCCTTGTGGGGCTTAACTTCCTTACTGTTGAATTTGAGATCGACGTAAGGAGCGAGAACGAGCCCACAGCAAAGGGTTACGATGAGGTTGAATTCCTCATTTCAACCAATCCCGGCGAGGCATTAAAGCCTCTGGGAAGCGTCGCCAGCGGCGGTGAACTTTCAAGGATCATGCTTGGAATCAAGACCGTTATGGCGGCACAGGACAGTATTGATACTTTGATATTTGATGAGATAGATTCCGGTATCAGCGGAAGAACGGCATGGAAGGTTTCTGAGCAGTTGGGGCTGCTTGGAAAGAAGCATCAGGTGCTTTGCATTACACACCTGCCGCAGATCGCCGCAATGGCAGATGCCCATTTCGTTATCGAGAAACAGGCATCGGAAGGATCAACCATTACAAATGTCAGATATATAGAAGGTGAAGAATCTGTGGCAGAGCTTGCAAGGCTTTTGGGAAGCGACGAAGAGTCGGAAGCAGCATTGGCGAATGCCGGAGACATGAAGCAAAAAGCTCAGGAGTACAAACAGGGCACGGGGGAATAAGGAAAATGAAAAGATAATATTTTTTAAGAGGATTATGAAGAAATGAGACAGAAAAGAGAAAATGTAAGAAACATTGCGATCATTGCCCACGTTGACCATGGTAAGACCACTCTTGTAGACGAGCTTTTAAAGCAGAGCGGTGTATTCCGTGATAATCAGGAAGTAGCTGAGCGTGTTATGGACTCCAACGATATCGAGAGAGAAAGAGGAATCACCATCCTTTCCAAGAACACCGCAGTTATGTACAAGGACACCAAGATCAATATCATCGACACTCCCGGCCACGCTGATTTCGGCGGAGAAGTTGAGCGAGTTCTTAAGATGGTAAACGGTGTAGTTCTCGTGGTTGATGCTTTTGAAGGCGCAATGCCCCAGACCAAGTTCGTGCTCAGAAAGGCACTTGAACTTAAACTTCCCGTTATTGTATGTATCAACAAGATCGACAGACCCGAAGCAAGACCCAATGAAGTTGTAGATGAAGTACTTGAGCTTTTCCTTGAGCTCGATGCAGACGATTCACAGCTTGATTGTCCTTTCGTATTCGCTTCCGCTAAGGCAGGTATCGCATCCCTTGATGCAGATGAGCCCGGAACCGATATGGAGCCTCTCTTCGAGACTATCTTAGATTATATTCCTGCTCCCGAGGGAGACCCCGATGCAGGTACACAGGTACTTATCAGCACCATCGATTACAACGAGTACGTCGGACGTATCGGTGTAGGTAAAGTTGATAACGGTACCATCAAGGTTAACCAGGACGTAGTTATCTGTAACCATCATGAGCCTGATAAGCAGGTTAAGGTTAAGGTTAGCAAACTTTACGAGTATGACGGACTTAACAAGGTAGAAGTTAAGGAAGCCGGAATCGGATCAATCGTTGCGATCTCAGGTATTGCAGACATTCATATCGGAGATACCCTTTGCTCTCCCGATGCAGTAAATCCCATTCCTTTCCAGAAGATCTCAGAGCCTACCATAGCGATGGATTTCATTGTTAACGATTCGCCTCTTGCAGGTCAGGAAGGAAAGTACGTTACCAGCCGTCATATCAGAGAAAGACTTTTAAAGGAATTAAATACCGACGTTTCACTTCGTGTTGAAGAGACCGATTCAACCGACAGATTCAAGGTAAGCGGAAGAGGAGAACTTCATCTTTCAGTCCTTATCGAGAATATGCGTCGTGAAGGATTTGAATTCGCTGTGTCAAAGGCACAGGTTCTCTATAAAGAGGACGAGAACGGAAAGCGTCTTGAGCCCATGGAACTTGCATATATCGACGTTCCCAATGACTTTGCCGGAGCTGTTATCGAGAAGCTCGGTCAGAGAAAGGGTGAACTCAGAAATATGGGCAGCATCTCAGGAGGCACCTATACAAGACTTGAGTTCTCAATCCCTTCAAGAGGACTTATCGGATATCGTGGTGAGTTTATGACCGATACCAAGGGCAACGGAATCATCAATACCACCTTCGACGGATATGCTCCTTACAAGGGAGACATCTCTTATCGTAAGCAGGGATCACTCATCGCTTTCGAAGCAGGAGAGGCTATAACTTATGGTCTTTTCAATGCACAGGAAAGAGGAACTCTTTTCATCGGTCCCGGCGAAAAAGTATACGCTGGAATGGTAGTTGGACAGACCGGTAAGGCTGAAGACATCGAAGTTAATGTCTGCAAGAAAAAACAGCTTACCAATACCCGTTCTTCCAGCGCAGATGAAGCATTGAGACTTACTCCTCCCAGGATCCTTTCACTGGAGCAGGCTCTTGATTTCATCGAGACCGATGAGCTTTTGGAAGTAACCCCTACCAAGCTTCGTATCAGAAAGAAGCTTCTTGATTCAAGGCTCAGAAAACGTGCAGGATTCGCACAAAATCAATAATTTAGCGCGCTAAAGTGGTTGATGATAGATATTTATGGTGTTATAATCATTTTGATTTAATTATAACTTACAAGTTTTTGCGAAAAGAGGATATTATATGTCTATTTTTACAGGATCCGGTGTTGCAATTGTTACACCTATGAAGTCAAATGGTGAGATAGATTACCCTGCATTTGAAAAGCTCATCGAGTTTCAGATTGCAGGCGGAACAGATGCTATTATTGTATGCGGAACTACAGGCGAAGCATCAACTCAGAGCCACGAGGAGCATCTTGAGACAGTTAAGTTTTGTGTAGATGTAGTTAAGAAGAGAGTTCCCGTTATCGCAGGAACCGGTTCTAACTGCACCGAGACTGCAGTATACCTCTCTAAAGAGGCTGAAAGCTATGGCGTAGACGCAGTTCTTCTCGTTAGCCCTTACTACAACAAGGCTACTCAGAACGGTCTTTATCAGCACTTCAAGACTACTGCGGACGCAATCAATATCCCTGTTATCCTTTACAATGTTCCCAGCAGAACAGGATGCAACATCCTTCCTGAGACTGTTGTCAGACTTGCAAAGGATTGCAAAAACATTGTAGCTATTAAAGAAGCCAGCGGAAACATCAGCCAGATTGCTCATCTTGCAGCAATCAGCAAGGGTTGCATTGATATTTATTCCGGTAACGATGACCAGATTATTCCCATCATGTCACTTGGTGGAATCGGTGTTATCTCCGTGCTTGCAAACGTAGCTCCCAAGCAGACTCATGACATGTGTCAGGCATTCCTTGACGGAGACGCTAAGAAGGCATGTGCTGAACAGCTCAGAGCTCTTGATCTTTGCAATGCGCTTTTCTGTGAGGTTAACCCTATTCCCGTTAAGAAAGCAGTTGAGCTTATGGGCCTTGCTCCCGGTGGACTTCGCCTTCCTCTTACAGAGATGGAGCCTGCCAATGTGGAGAGACTTACTAAGACAATGAAGGAATACGGAATTCTCTAATTTGGTCATGAGGGAGGAATAGACAATGGTTAATGTAGTGATGAACGGCTGCAACGGAAAAATGGGACAGGTTATTTCAGCTATCGTTGCTGCCGATAAGGATTTAAATATGCTTGCCGGTGTTGATCTGTTTGATGACGGACACAATTCATATCCGGTGGTTAAAGACGTTTATGATCTTCCTGCAGGTGCAGATGTAATTATCGATTTTTCAACTGCATCAGCCGTCGATAAACTCCTTGGTTATTGTAAAGAGAAGAACGTTCCCGTTGTGCTTTGCACCACCGGACTTTCAAAAGAACAGCTTGATAAAGTGGCTGAGATTTCAAAGAGCGTAGCTGTTTTGAAGTCAGCAAATATGTCTCTTGGAGTAAATCTTCTTATGAAGGTTTTAAAGGAGTATGCGCCTATCCTTGCAGACAACGGATTCGATATTGAAGTAGTAGAAAAGCATCACAATCTTAAACTTGACGCTCCCAGCGGAACAGCCATTGCACTTGCTGATTCAGTAAATGCCGCATTCCCTGAGGGAGAAAAGTATGAATATGTATTTGACAGAAGCAGCCGCAGACAGAAGAGACCTGTTAAAGAGATCGGCATCAGCGCTGTAAGAGGCGGAACTATCGTGGGAGACCATGATGTGATCTTTGCAGGACAGGATGAAGTGGTTACTTTCTCACATACCGCATATTCAAAAGCACTTTTCGGTCGCGGCGCTGTTTCTGCAGCAAAGTTCCTTGCCGGAAAGCCTGCCGGAATGTACGACATGAGTGATGTTATCGAAGAACTTATCGGCTAAAGATAAAGATCAAAAAAATGGAATTTCGTCCCTGTATTGATATTCATAACGGAAAAGTTAAACAGATAGTAGGAAGCTCGCTTACGGATAAAAATGATCATGCCACAGAGAATTTTGTGGCGGAACGTAACGCGGGCTTCTACGCGTGTCTGTACAAGGAATACGGACTTAAGGGCGGACATATAATCCTTTTAAATCCCAAGGAAAGTTCTTACTATGAAGCTACAAAGATCCAGGCTCTTGAGGCTTTAAAGGCATACCCGGGAGGTATGCAGCTTGGAGGCGGGATAACTCCCGAAACTGCAGGAGAATTTCTTGAGGCAGGAGCCTCACATGTGATCGTTACATCCTATGTTTTTAAAGATGGATGTATCAATTATGATAATCTCAAAAAAATCTCTAAAGCCGTTGGAAGTGACAGGCTTGTTCTTGACCTTAGCTGTCGTAAGACAGAAGATGGATACAAGGTTGTTACAGACAGATGGCAAAAGATCAGTAATGAAACTGTAGATCTCAATCTTCTGAAAAATCTTTCCGAGTATTGTGATGAGTATCTCATTCATGCTGTGGATGTGGAGGGTAAAAACTCAGGCATAGAAACTGAGCTTGTAAAAATGCTTTCCGAGTACACCGATAAAACCGTGACCTATGCAGGTGGTGTCCACAGTTACGAGGACATGGAGATACTGGACAAATACGGAAACTCCAAAATTAATATGACAATAGGAAGTGCTCTCGATCTTTTCGGAGGCAGTCTTTCTTTTGAAAAAATAGCAATTAAATACGGTCAAAAATAGGGCCCGGATATTACAGAATTGTTAAAAAAGTTGCGGAATATTGTAATTTATGTTATCCTTTTTTAATCTGGTGCGGAGGTATTTTTTTTGAGTAATAAATATTTATTTACTCTCAAGCCCAGTTCGCACAAACGTAAGACCTACAGACATTTAATCTTAGCGTCTGACGATACCGAAACAAGACCCAAGGTTTTGAAATACAATATTTCAGTATTTATTATTATATTTGCTGTCATATTGTTTGCTTTCGGTGGATTTGTAGGACTGTTTATTTTTGAGAGTAAACTACCCATTTCATTAGAGAGCAAGATCTTAGAGCAGGAAAAGGAGATCAAAGCACTCAACGAGGAAAACGATTCCCTTAATTCCGAGATCGCTTCTCTAAACAATACAATTGAAATTTTGAGTAATACCGTTACAACCAAAACGGCCAACGAAGCTGAACTTGTGGAAGCTATCGAATCTCAGGCAATTCCTTCGGAATTTCCTTTGACAGGAGGAGCTTCTTTCAAGGAAAATACGGATGACATTCCTGAATGTGTATTTACTGCTTCAGAAGGAACAACAGTGGTTGCAACAGCTTCGGGTGTTGTAGAAGACATACTCGAAGACGAGACATACGGTAATGTTGTTGTGATTGACCATGCCAATGGTTATAAGACTTATTATAAAAACAAAGGTGATTCTGTAGTCAAAAAGGGTGATTCAGTTTCACCCGGAACGACTTTATTCATTATCGGAGCGGATAACACAGAGATGTGCTATCAGATTTCTAACAACGGTGACTTTATTAATCCGCTTGATATTTTGCAGATCAACGGATAAAAAGAGGAGACAACATGGCAAAAGAAACTATAAAGATTTCAACACTTATTGGTGCAGGAAGCACCTGCGACGGTGATTTCAAGTGTAGCGGAAGCTGCCGTATCGATGGTACAGTAAACGGTAATGTTGAAATCGACGGAATGCTTATTCTTGGGGCAGTCGGAAAAGTAAACGGCGACATCCTTGCTAAGGGTGTTCAGATCGGTGGCGAAGTAGTAGGAGACATTACTTCTCCCGAGCGTGCAGAGCTTACTTCAACAGCAAAGGTAATCGGAAATCTTACCACCAATGTTATTATCATTGATGAGAACGCTGTATTCCAGGGCGCAGTTAACATGAATCAGGAAGCACCCGCAAGAAAGGGTTTTGCTTTTAAGAAGACTGTAAAGGAAGATAAGAAGACTGCAGCAATTGCAGTTTCAGAAGCTCTCAGAGCAGTAGACGGCGATACAGATAATATCGCAACCGAAGATCTCTAAGATAAATCAAGACAAGGGAATTAATCCCTTGTCTTTTTTTGTGCATTAAAAAGAGGAGCTTATCAGCTCCTCCTATTTTTATACTATTTGTTGTCTTTTTCTTTAAGTCTTGCAAGAACAAGATCGTAACCGTCGTTACCGTATGAAAGAGAACGGTTTACGCGGCTGATGGTTGCGGTTGAGGCACCGGTCTTAGCTGCAATAGCGAGATATGTCTGATCGCTTTTGAGCATTGTAGCAACCTCGAAACGCTGTGACATTGACTGTAACTCGTTAACGGTACATAAATCCTCGAAAAAGTCGTAACATTCATCCAAATCGCGAAGCTGAAGTATTGCATTGAAGAGCGTGTCAGTGGCTTCAGTTCTTAATTTATCGTTCATAATCTATCCTCCGTTTTATTTGCTTTCATGCGTTAAAACATGAAACCAATTTCATTTTAACTCTTTGATGTGATAAAGTAAAGTAGACTTGCCTATTTTGCCGAAAAAAACTATAATTATATGCGGACATTGTCCGGAGAGAGGTTTAAAATGCAGGAACAGTCACTTGATCAGATACTCAATAAAATAGATAAAAAGATATCCGGCATCAACCCTATCGCTGTTGATGATATACCCACTGTTCCTCTCTATATGGATCAGCTTACCACCTTCATGGATTCAAAACTTCGCAGTACACTTCGTACTCCGACGGAAGATAAGGTCCTTACCAAGACCATGATCAACAACTACGCCAAGAACGATCTTATTCCGCCGCCCATCAAGAAGAGGTATTCCAAAGATCATTTATATGAGCTTTTGTTTATTTTTTACTTCAAGAATTTTATGTCCATCGGAGATATCCAGACCCTCCTTTCGCCCATTACTGCGAACTTCTTTGGAAAGCGCAAGGAGAAGGGTTTTGGAATAGAGGACATTTATTCCAGAATGGCTGATATGCTTAAGGGATCCAGGACCAGGCTTAGAGAAGAATTAAGCCGTAATTATGCTTCCGTTGAACATGCTTTTGATGATGTAAACGAAGATAACAGAGAGTACCTCAAAAAGTTTGCCTTTATCTGTGAGCTTTCTTACGACATCTATTTAAAGAAATATATCATCGAGCAGATGGTTGATGAGATCTCTAACGATTATATTATCGAAAGAGAAAGCGCCTACGAAGAGGAAATGCGCAAGAAGGCTGCCAAAGAAGCTACCATGGAGGCTATGCGTATAGCTAAGCTTAAGTCCGAAAAGGAGAAGGCAAGACTTGATAAAATCCGTGCCATGAAATTGTCCAAGGACCTTTATGGCAACAAGAAATGATTTAAAGGAAATATATGATTAATTACGATACATTAAATGACAGACAATCAGAAGCAGTGGAAACCACAGAAGGCCCACTGCTTATTCTTGCGGGTGCGGGCTCGGGAAAGACCAAGACACTGACCCACAGGATCGCATATCTTATCGAAAAGAAGGGCGTTAACCCCTGGAACATTCTCGCTATTACCTTTACCAACAAGGCTGCAGAGGAGATGAGAAACAGGGTACAGGACCTTGTGGGATTCGGCGCTGACCAGATCTTGGTTCAGACATTCCATGCTACCTGTATAAGGATACTTAGACGCCATATCGATAAGCTTGGATACGATACAAATTTTACGGTTTATGATTCCGACGATCAGAAGACCGTAATGAAGAATGTTTGCAAGAAAATTAATATCGATACTAAGAGCTATAAAGAAAAGACTCTACTTAATGCTATCTCAAATGCTAAGGATAATCTTGTAAGCGTAAGCGAGTATTCGCTTTCAACCTTTGGTGATTTTACAAAGATCGTTATCGCAAGAGCATATAAGGAATATCAGGAGCAACTTAAGAAGAGCAATGCTCTTGATTTTGACGATATCATTGTTCTTACTGTTGAGCTGTTCAAACAGTTCCCTGAGATACTCGATATGTATCAGGAAAGATTCAGATACATCAGTATCGACGAGTATCAGGATACCAACAAGGCTCAGTTTGAGTTTGTAAGACTTCTCGCTGATAAATACAGGAATCTTTGTGTAGTTGGTGATGACGACCAGTCCATTTACAAATTCCGTGGAGCTAACATTAGGAACATCCTTGACTTCGAGCAGTTTTATCCCGAAGCAAAGGTTATTAAACTGGAGCAAAATTATCGTTCAACCCAGAATATACTTGATGCCGCAAACAGCGTCATTAGGAATAATGTGTCACGAAAGAATAAGAGCCTTTGGACTGCTGAAGGCGCAGGACACAAGATTCGCTTCATGCAGCTTGATAATGCGTATGATGAGGCTGAAACCATCGTTGATGAGATCAGCAGTGCCGTCAGAAGAGACGATGCATCCTATAATGATTTCGCTGTTCTTTACAGAACCAATGCCCAGGCCCGTCTTATAGAGGAGCGCCTTGTTTTAAGAGGAATTCCTTATAACGTTATCGGCGGTACAAACTTCTATGCAAGAGCCGAGATCAAGGATATGATCGCATATCTTAAGACTATCGAAAACGGTCAGGATGAGGTTGCTCTTAGAAGAATCATAAATGTTCCAAAGAGGAGCATTGGAGCCGTTACCATAGACAAGCTCATGGATTTTGCAGAGATCACCGACGATACGCTTTTCGGAGCCATGGAGAATGCAGACCAGATCTCCGGCCTTGGAAAGACTGCTGTAAAGATAACTCAGTTCGTTAATCTTATTACCAACCTTAGGAAAGAGCTTCCTGTTATCGGTATAGCAGGTGTTCTTAACGCGATCCTTGATGCAACGAACTATTATGATTACTTGAAAGATCAGGACGAAGATACTGCGGATGACAGGATCAGCAACGTAGATGAACTTGTTACCAAGGCGACCGCTTACGAAGAGAATGCGGATGAGCCTTCTCTTACAGGATTCCTTGAGGAAGTAGCCCTGGTTTCAGATATCGACAATATTGATAACGGTGACGGAAGAGTTCTTCTTATGACCCTTCACAGCGCAAAGGGACTCGAGTTTCCCAGAGTTTTCATTGCCGGAATGGAAGACGGACTTTTTCCCGGAATGGGAACAATTTCATCCGGCGACAGAGAGGATATGGAAGAGGAAAGACGTCTTGCTTATGTAGGAATTACAAGAGCAAGAGAATACCTTACTCTTACCTGCGCCAAGATGAGAATGCTACACGGAGAGACACAGTTCAATCCCGTAAGCAGATTTGTAAAAGAAATCCCCACTGAACTGATAGACGGAATGGTTCCGAGAAGCAAGCAGTATGTAGAGGATTATGATACCCGCTATGACAGAGGCTTTAGCGGAGGCGGAAGAGATTCATATTCCGAGAGAAGCTACGGCTCTGACAGAAGTTATGGCTCAGGAAGCGGATATAGCGAAGGCTCATATGGTTCATATGGGGCGCCTGCGCCGAGACCTTCTGCTAGACTCAAGAGTTACGCAACTCCCGAAGCCCGCAAACCGGCTATGCAGAACGAGATCAAGAATCTTAATGCTATTGCAGGACTAACAAAAGGAGCCCCTGCTACGCCACTTGAAGGCCTTGATTACGGCACAGGAGATGTGGTTCGCCACAGAAAGTTCGGACAGGGTACAGTTATCAGTGTACAGAAGGAACCCAGGGACTATAAAGTCACTGTGGACTTTGATGCATATGGTCAGAAAATAATGTATGCATCCTTTGCGAAACTTGAAAAAGTCTGACAGCTGTGATAAAATTAAGAAAACTTTTTTAAAGGGATTGCCCGGAAAGGCAGGAGAGAAATGAGTAAGTTTGAAGATTATATCGACGTAATCAAATCAGAAGCTCCCGTGAAGTTTGAGGAGATGAAAGAGAACATCAAACTTAAGAATTTCCTTAAAAAGAAGGAAGCAGAAGAAATCATGGAAGAGGTAGAGGAAGAGCGTAAGGTTAAGGTGTGGGTTATCATCCTTGCTGTTATCGGCGTTATCGCTATCGGATGCCTCGTTGGATATCTCTTCTATCGTTATAAGAAAAAGCCTGATTATCTTGATGACTTTGATTCTGATTTCGATGATGATGACGAGTTTTTCGAGGACGAAGAATAATATAATTTAGTATTTGTATTTTAGATCATTCATTAGGGAAGGCAATTTTTGCGTTCCCTAATTTTTGTGTGAGAGTAATTTTATTTTGAATAGAAAAATTTATGGAGTATTAGATGAAAAAAGGACAGGAAATAGAAGGAAAAGTAGTTGATATAAGGTTCCCAAATATCGGAATAGTTGAGACTGAGGAAGGGGAGAGAATTGTTGTTAAAAACTCAATTCCCGGTCAGAAGGTACGTGCAAGGATCAATAAGCTTCGTCACGGCAAGGCAGAAGGATGCTTACTTGAGGTCTTAGAGAAATCACCAATGGAGAAAGGAGAAAGCTGCCCTCACTTTGGAATCTGCGGAGGATGTAGCTATATTTCACTTCCCTACGAGGAAGAACTAAAGTTAAAAAATCAGCAGGTTCATAAACTTTTGGAGCCTGTTCTTGATGCCCAGTCTTCGGAATATTCTTGGGAAGATATCTGCGGTAGCCCTGTTATTTATGGCTACAGAAACAAAATGGAATTCACCTTTGGTGATGAATATATGGGCGGACCTCTTGCTCTCGGAATGCATAAGAGAAACAGCTTTTATGATATCGTAAATGTTTCCGAATGCAGGATCGTTGACGAAGATTACAGAAAGATCCTTAATTCTACAAGAGAGTTCTTTTCAAAAGCGGGTCTTCCTTTCTATCACAGACTTCGCCATGAAGGCTATTTAAGGCATCTTCTTGTAAGAAAAGCAGCCAAGACCGGAGAGATCATGGTGGCCATTGTTACAACAACTCAGATTGATTTTGACATGAAGCCTTATGTAGAAATGCTAAAAGGTCTTGTAACCGATGGTGAGATAGTAAGTATCCTTCATACGTTTAACGATTCGGAGGCGGATACAGTACAGTCGGATAGGACAGAGATTCTTTTCGGAAGAGACTATATCAATGAAGAGGTACTTGGACTCTCATTTAGGATAACTGAGTTCTCTTTCTTCCAGACAAACACTCACAGCTGCGAAGTGCTTTACACCAAGGCTAGGGAGTTTGCAAAGGAAGCGCTTTCTAAAATGGGAGAGAGTAAAGAAAGCTGCGCTTCAGATGATGCGGGTTCAGACAATACTCAGACCGAGTGCGGAGTGCTTTATGATCTTTATTCCGGAACAGGAACCATTGCACAGCTGATGTCACCATCGGTTAATAAAGTCATCGGTGTTGAGATTATCGAAGAGGCAGTTGAAGCCGCAAAAGAGAATGCAGAAAAGAACGGACTTAAGAACTGCGAATTCATTGCAGGAGACGTTCTTAAGGTTATCGACGATATTGAGGAAAAGCCGGATATGATCATCCTTGATCCTCCCAGAGACGGAATCCATCCCAAGGCCATCGGAAAGATCATTGACTACGGCGTAAAGTATATCCTGTATATCTCATGCAAGCCCACCAGCCTTGCAAGAGATCTTGAGATCTTCATCGCCAATGGTTACGAAGCCCGGAAGATCTGCTGCGTCGACCAGTTCCCTTGGACCAACCATTGCGAAACCATCGCGTTGATCGAACGGATTAAAAATGCGAAGGATTATGTTCAGATTGGCATCGATGCTGAGGACTACTACAGGATCAAAGACGCAAAATAGATTGAAATAGAAGAAAACGGGTAGGTATTCTTTGATTATAAAAGTTCTGTCTATTTGTGGCGGCAGGGTCTTCTGTTATGCTTTTCATGTAAGGCGCCTGAAGAAACAAAAAAACGTATACATGAAAGGATACTATCATGAACAGAGATATTTTTATAAGAAACCTGACAGGGGACAGGATTGTACTGAGTCCCAAGGGTAGAACCGCCAACGAGCTGTCGGCAGAGGAGTTTGAAGAGAACTACGAGAAGTTTTTTGAGATGATCTTTGAGATAGCGGCTACTGATATAACAGGTATTGCCGGATACGGAGAATTTGACGAAAACAACGAAGCTCCCTATAAGACCTTTAAAGAGTTCGTAGAAGAAACTTTTAATGAAAACCAGGAAGGCTATTGGCATAACTGGACACAGATGTTTGAAACAACTTTCCTAAAGAAGGATTATTTCGACAAGATCTATGCAAAAGTCATGCAGTATGCGGATTTCTGCGAAAACCAAAGATTTCTGGCAAACAACAACACTTTCTTTTGCAACCTGTTGGTAGATGATGCGGGAAAGACATATTGCGCTGACTGGGGACGGGCAGGGATCATGGATTTTTTGATGGATTTTGCGATACTTGATCTCAATAAGCCCTATCTGCTGGTCCCTGAGAAATTATTTGATTATGCTAAAAAGAAAAACATCGAGATAAAGAACTTCAAGGAGCGTTTCCTGTGTATGGCGTATTTTAAGGGACTCCACACTCTGATGTGGCATGCTTCCATAGATGATCTGGAATCCTGTGAATCCATTACAAGGTCCATAAATGAACTTGAAGACCGAATGAATAAACTGGCGGATTAAAATGCAATACGAAAATGCCAAGGACATTCTCCCTGCAAGCCTGCTTGAAGAAGTGCAGAAGTTTGTGGAAGGAAAGGCTATCTACATCCCTAAACGCACCAAAAGGGAAGGCTGGGGAGAAGCGTCCGGTTATCGTGGAAAACTGAATAAAAGAAACAGTGCGATACTTAGCCGGTATTCGGCAGGGGCATCGATCATGGAGATTTCCGAGGAGTTTTTTCTTTCTCCCGAAACCATAAAAAAGATCGTGTACGGAAAGAAAGTGAGTCTTCCGGAGTACTCTCCATCTGTTTATTCCGCAGGGCAATATTCAAATGCCGGACTGGGAGAAGAATGGGTACGCATCTATCTTGATTCCGTCGGTGTGGAAATGCCCGACGGTGATAGTTACTTTTTGTCTGAACTTATAAGGATACCGTTACGTCTTATAGATGATGAAGGGGAAAATGTGGACAATGCGGAGGAAGAAAACTACAGAGAAGTTCCTCTTATTATTTTATTTGAAGACCATGGTTTCCATGTAATATGCGGAAGAAACTATCTATCAATGCTCCGTAAAGAAAAGAAGAATGCTCACTATGCGTTTATCTTTGCAAATAAAGATGAGTACGGATATTATTTGAAAAACTTCGGCAAACAGTTTCAGAGGTGATCATATAGTGATCCGTGACGGTAATATTCTTGGGTGACAAAAGAATAATAATTTATGAAAAATCTTATAACAAAGCAATTTCAAATACTGACAGATATTAATCTCGTATGGGATTTCCTGACGGATATCTATGATCGTAAGAATGGGAGCGGAGTCGCTGCACCTTTCTTTGAACATGCGATCCTTGCATCATGGATGGACAATTCGTATTCTTATCTGAACCGATTCTGGTTTGATGGAGATACGGTTGTAGCCTTTGTTTTCTATGAAGCGCCTGCAACGGATATCTATTTCAGTGTACGCAAGGGATATGAGTATCTTGCGGATGAACTGATAGACTATGCCATGACAACCATGCCGGATTGGGAAGGTGCTCAACAGCTTGTTTTGTTTAACGGTCAGGAATATCTTATGGAAGCCGCAAAGAAGCGCGGATTTAATAAAGTATTTGAATATGAGGACAGGTTCTTTGATTTCAAAAACGAGCTGAATTACGAATTGCCGGAGGGGTACCATTTTGTTGAACCTGAAGACATAGATCCCGTAAAGATCGGAAAACTATGTTGGTACGGGTTTGATCATGGGGATAAAGGAGAGTTTGTAAACTGGGACAAACAGGATGCATCCTTTGACTGGACTCCGGAAAAATCCTATAAAGATTGTCTTGGTAATATCATGGCGCCGCTCCCGCATGCAACACATGAATATGACATTATCATAGCCGATGAGCAGGGCGAATATGTCTGCTTTTCGGGAATGTGGTGGGTGCCGGAGAACCATCTGGCATATATGGAACCTCTCTGTACTGCACCTGAACATAGGAGAAAAGGCCTTGCCGCGGCGGCATTAACCGTTCATTACCGCAGGATGAAAGCGCTTGGGGCGACACATATGACAGGCGGAGGTGATCCTTTCTATGAGAAGATCGGATATGGAAAGGGATTGCACTGGAGTTTTTGGAAAAAGGAAAAGTGAACGTTTTATTGTTCGCATGACCGAACGTCGAGACGGTCGTACTTTTGGGAAAAAATTTTACTAGATCGAAATCTCATGTAAATCTTGGTTTGGATGTCGAGGATTACTATAGGATCAAAGATGTGTAGCATAAGGAGAATTATCATTTGATTAGAATTGAATTATTATCGGAAACAAATTTCTGTTTGAATTCATTAGATTCATACAACAGAAAACAGAATGTGAATAAGGTATATCGCCGAATAGACGGAGAATATGTATTAGTAGAATGTAAATATACCGAAGATTGGGACCTGAACAAAAAGCGTTCTGTAGCAAAGAAAATATGCAGTGATGAATATATCACGTACATTGCTTTAGAAAATGATAAAGTGGTCGGTTTTATAGGACTGTTAAGGAAACTTAGTGGTCCGTACATGATCCTTGATATGATGCAGGTATCTTTTGAATTTAGAGGACAAGGTATTGGCAGAAAATTATTTGAAGCAGGAAAAGTGGAAGCGAGAAAGGCCGGTGCGGAGGCTTTGTACATATCTGCTTGTTCTTCTGAGGAGACGATAGCATTTTACAGAGCAATGGGAAGTAACCTAGCAAGTAATCCCATAAAAGAAATTGCTGAAGAAGAACCATTTGATCTTCAGATGATTTGTCCTGTGAAAGATTAAAGTCGCATAAATTTTAGAACCCGCTATAAAACAGCAATTATTTTCTACGAGTATTATGTGAGTGTGATAAATGAAAATAATAAATAATTTTGATAGGCAGAACCTATCTCTTTTTGCACCTACTCTGAAAATGACGATAGGAAGATATTGGAAAATAGTATATTTATAAATGTAGACTAAGATGAAAACAAGAGAAGAAGCACTAAAATACGGTCTGTCTTTTCCTGACACATATCAGGAGGCGCCGTTTCATGATCAAAATTGGCAGCTGGTCAGATATAAAGGAAATAAGAAAGCATTTCTTTGGACATACGAAAAGGATGGTTTTATCAACCTGAATGTGAAAGCTGATCCGGAGAAGGCATATTTTTGGCGAGATATTTATAAGTCGGTGATTCCGGGATATCATCAGAATAAGGAACACTGGATTACAATAATTCTTGATGGCAGTATCCCGGATGAAGATATTAAGCTTATGATTGCGGAGAGTTATGATCTTATCAGCGATTCCCCCTCAAGGAGGATTTATGAAGCAGTAAAAAAGATTCCTTATGGCCATGTGGCTACTTACGCACAGGTTGCGGAGATTGCAGGAGATAAGAAAATGGCACGAGCGGTTGGTAACGCTCTTCATAAGAATCCCGATCCGGATAATATTCCCTGTTACCGCGTTGTAAATGCAAAAGGAGAACTGGCAGGGGAATTTGCTTTTGGCGGTTCCGGAGTACAGGCAAAACTGCTGGAAGCAGAAGGAATCATCGTTGTTGATGGGAAGGTTGACCTAGGCAAGTATCAGTGGAAAAACTGTTAGTAAAGGAACGATTCATTCAAAGGGATTTTAAACCCGTCGAATTCGATGGGCTTGGATAAACACGGGGGAGAGAATTATATGTTGATTCGTTCATTTGAAATAGACAAAGACTATGAATATATCAGCAATTGGATAGAGGATGAACGGACGCATGCGATGTGGTGTGCTAACCTTATTCCATATCCAATGGATAAGGATAGTTTCAGAAGAATCCTTTCTGATATGGCAGAAAAATATGGGGATGAATCTTTTGCTGCATTAGATGATGAAGAACGTCTTATCGGTTTTTAAAGTTATTCACTTAATCATGAGACTCATGAAGGCATGCTAAAGTTTGTCATTGTGGATGCATCTGTTCGTGGTAAAGGAATCGGTAAAGAAATGATCAGGCTTGCTGTTCGAAATGCTTTTTCTGATCCGGGGGCAAAGGCTGTGCAGCTTAATGTGTTTTCTGAGAATGTAATAGCCAAAAGATGTTATGAGGGTGTTGGTTTTAAAATAAGACGAAATACTCTTGATGCATTCAAGTATAAAGAAGAATCTTGGTGCAGATGCAATATGATAATTGCTAGGGAGTTATAGAGTAACCAAAGTAGGTCAGAAGTATTTCCGGATGATTTGAAGGATAGTATAATATTTTTAGGTTTTACTTGACAAAAAAGGAGCGAAACGAAATGATTTCACAGACAGACAGACAGACAGACAGACAGACAGACAGACAGACAGACAGATGTAGATTTATAAGAATTGATTCGGTTTATTATATTTATTTCTTATTTGCACTATTGACTGGTGTGTTGATTTATTTTTCTTTAATGGCTAATCATCTCGTTAATAATATTGATGGTATCTGGCATCTTTCCAACTTTATTGCAGGTGATTGGGAGATTTCTTTGGGCAGAGGATTACAACGGTATGCAGACAGAGCTAGATTCGGTTTGGTTTCCAATCCGTGGAATTCGATTTTGGTTTTTGCACTGTTTGGAATATCAGATTGCTTCATTATAAAAAAATTCCGGATTGAGAGAAGCTTTTTCTCATATGTTTTCGTTTTTATTTCCATTGCTAATCCTGTTTTGTCGGAATCTTTATCTTATAGTTATATGTCTGTGAACTTTGCATGTGCTTACTTATTTTCGGTTATAGCTTTTTACTTTATTTCGTATATGCGTGAAGAACAACTCATAAGGAGAATAATGATAGGTGTTGCTCTGCCTTCATTGTGTTTGGCAATTTCGATGGCCTTTTATCAGGCGTATATATGTGTATACGCAGTCTTATGCGTTTTCTTTGTTCTTATATTGCTCAAGAAAGACAAGAATACGAAAGAAAGCCTTAAGACTGGTGGCATGTGTTTATTGGTGTTTATATTCGGTGGATTGATTTACTTCATTATCACCAAATTATTGTTGCTTCGGGCTGACGTAGGATTGGCTTCTTATAAAGGGGCAGATAATGCAGGCTTTTTGAATATTATTAAAAACCTTCCGACAAGTTTTACATCGACATATCGAGAAACATATCGATACTTTATAACCGATAGATTGAATGCAAAGCTTGAGTTTTCCGGAATCATGATAATACTTGTATGCTTGGCTTTGTTGTTAATATTGGTTGTTACATTAATTAGTACTATTAAGGAAAACAAGTCGAATATACTTCCGATTAGTCTTCTTTTTTTATTTCTGCCGGTGGCTGCTTCGTGTATTTGCATTATTGCACCGGGAAACCAAATTTCAGGCCTTATGGCAATGGGAATTCTTCTAGGGATTTTACTTTTTTACTTGATGATAGACGAGAAGAAGTATGTAAAAATTATAGCAAATATTTCTTATATTATGTTGGCTTGGTATTTGGTATCTGCTGTGGAAAACGACCAGATTGCTTTGCGTGAAGGAATGGTAGCTACTCGCAATATGACTGAAAATGTCTTGACAGAGATTTATTCTGAGGATTTATTATCTGAAGTTCAGTGTGTTGCTTTTGTGGGAAGGACGGCAGAGAATCCTTTTTTTTATAAAAGCGATGCTTACAAGATGGCAAATGAATATGCCCAGTTTGGAAGGTGGAGTACGGATCCTAGAAATAATATGGTCACCTGGATTGGTATAACAGAGACAATGTGTGGAACTTCTATTCCTATATGTGGGGTTGATATTTATTCTGAAATAGTAAGTACTGATGATGTTAAACAAATGCCAATATATCCGGAGGAGGGTTATATGAAGGTATTCAATAATGTTCTTGTCATTAAGATGTCTGATTTGTATTAGATTTTAATATAGTTTCGTTCATAGCCATGAAATATGGTGATGAAAATGTTAATAAAGATAACACTTGACTCTCTTGTTGCGCTCCGTAAACGACGTCGAAACAATCACGTTTTTGGAAAGAATGAATTAGTATTATGAGAGTTATAAATTAGCATGTTGAAGTTTTTACATTTGTTCAAAAACTACTATTTGGGAATATCATTTATAGGTATAGCAGCATTTGCGATACAGGAAATTCCATATATGGTTATGCCGTTGATAAAACCTGTGTCAAATCCGATCATGAATATGTCGAATGAGATACCTGTTGGTGGGGGCGGCAGTTCCGTTTTTCATAATTCAAACTATCAACGGAATTTTGCGGGTTTCATAAGGTAGCGGATAGCGGGGAAACTTATTATTGAAAATAAGGAGCTTAAGTATGGAATACAACTATTTTGAATTAAGAGAAAAACCTGAATTAAAAGATATTGCTGCAGAATGGTTCCACCAAAAGTGGGGCGTCCCCAAAGAGGCATATCTTGAATGCATGGATGAATATCTTAACAAGGAAACAGAAAACGGATGGTATCTGTGTATGTTCGGAAATCAAATTGTTGGCGGAATGGGCGTAATTGATAATGATTTCCACGACAGAAAAGATTTAGCGCCCAACGTTTGCGCGGTATATACCGAAGAGGCGCACCGCGGAAAAGGAATAGCCGGAGAGCTTTTGAATCTTGTGGTGGATGACATGAAGAAAAAAGGTGTGTCGCCTCTTTATCTTGTAACGGATCATACCGGATTCTATGAGCGCTACGGATGGGAATTTTTCTGTATGGCGCAGGGAGATGATGAACCCGAGCAGACGAGATTGTATATTCACAGATAGTAAGCGTTTCACAACTTAATCTCGTTGCTTGAGGTTAAGTCTACTAAATATTATTACAGAAAAGGAAGATTTAACATGATTCATTTGGAAAGTATAAACCCGGGAAATTGGAGGCTGGGTTTAAAAGTAAGCGAAGAACAGCGCAGATTTGTGTCGGATAGTTTTTCTATGCTGGCAAGGGCGTATGCTTATAGAGAAGAACGGAGCCGGGCTTATGTCATATATGATGATGAGGTGCCGGTTGGAATGGCTATGTATCATGATCTCGATGATTGGGGAGCTTATGATTTCAGCCAGTTTTTTATAGATCAGCGTTATCAAAGGAAAGGATATGGATTAAAAGCTGCGCAGCTCATTCTTGATGAGATGAAGGCTGACGGAAAATATGACAAGGTGGTTTTATGTTTTATTGACGGAGACGACGCAGCTAAGAATCTCTATGAAAAACTCGGATTTCATCTCACAGGCGAAGAAGATGAGGATGAGATAATTATGGAGAAAACATTACGATAGGGTTAATGTTATTGCCGTTTATTCTTTAAGCTAGAGAGGAGAATTCTATGACATTAAAAGAAAGAGCCGATAAGGCAGTCGAATTAAAGTTGTCCGGTGGTTATAATTGCTCGCAGGCAGTTACGGCTGTTCTTGCCGATCAGACAGACTTAACAGATGAACAGTTAAAGCACATAACAGCAGGTTTTTGCGCAGGCATGGGAAATTTAGAGGCTACTTGCGGTGCACTGATTGGTGCCGGTATGATAGCAGGTCTTAAGACGGAAGGTAAGGGAACTCTTGGTATAACGAGGCAGATTCAAGAGACCTTTCGTGATAGATGCGGAGCCATAAAGTGTAAGGACTTAAAAACAATGACAGATGGAAAGCCATTATGCCCATGTGAAGAGTGTGTCCGCAACGCAGTTACGATATATGGGGAAATTATGGGGATGGAAAAATGACAATTTCCAACAAATACATATGAAAAAGCAATCGTAGATAAGACCCATGGGGACGGAGTCAAGGGGTCATTTTCAGAAAAGTCAGACAATGGACCGATGACTCCGTCCCCGTGGGTCATAAAATAAAAAGGAGATCTGGGGATGAGAAAAGAATTATTGGGTGTATTCAGTGGGTTTCCGGATCATCATTTTCCGGAAGAGATCACAAAACGGCTTCGAGAAGAACTGACTGTGCGTAAGAGCATTGTATTTATCACTGCATGTCCGGATGAATACGCTCAAAATGACGACGATTGCGACGGTATGCACGAAATGTTTGCTGAGCAGGGCTTACCATTTGAGGAGCATTGCGTGATCGACCGACGCACTGATCCTTTGGATGCAAAGAAACTTGTAGAAAACGCGGACTGCATCTTTCTTATGGGCGGGGGTGTCTGTAAAGAACAGCTTGACTTGATAAAAGAAAAGGGCTGTTACGAGGCTCTGCTTGACTGCCATGCGGCCATCTTTGGCGTGAGCGCGGGATCTATGAATATGGCTCGAAACACGGTGGATTTCTTTGAGTCCATGGAGCCTTTTTCCGGGCTTGGTTTTACAAATATTACCGTGAGCTGTCATCACGATCCACAGGATATCTGGCGATATGAGAAAACGCTAAAAATGTCTGAAACCCGCACTGTATATGCTATGGAGGATATGAGTGCTTTCTTTATCAAAGGTGGCAGGATAGACGTTGTGGGAAATATCTACCGCGCAGACCATAGAGAGCTTCATCCTGTTACAGATGATGATATAAGCGAGCTGGAGCAGGACGAATTTCGCAGGGTTTTTGATACGATACCGGATCAGTTTGACAGATTCCGTCCGAGATACAGTGAGGAATTGTTTGAATTCTTGAATAAAAATGCCGAGATCGGACCGGGTAAGAGAGTGCTGGAGATCGGGCCGGGAACAGGGCAGGCTACTGAGCCGGTGCTTCGAACAGGCTGCGAATATCATGCCATTGAACTGGGTGAGCACCTGTGCCGTAAAATGAATGAAAAGTACGGAATGCTGCCTAATTTCCATATAGTAAATGATGATTTCATTACCCATGATTTCGGTGATCTGAAATTTGATATGATTTATTCGGCAGCCACGATCCAGTGGATTCCTGAGGAGATCGCGTTTTCCAAAATATTTGAGCTTTTAAAGCCCGGTGGAACTCTGGCAATGATGCTGACTAAGTCTGAATACAGGTCGGACAATGAGCCCTTGTATGAAAAGATACAGGCGCTTTATGAAAAGTATTATAAGCCGGAGATAGCGTACACTTATGGGAAATTCACCTATACCGCAGCCCCCGGGTACGGTTATTCGGATGTTGAAAGGTATGAGTTTAAAGGAAAGAGAGTATTCACCGCTGATGAATATGTAGAGTTTTCCGGAACGCACTGTGATCATATCGTGATCCCAGACCCTATTCGTAATGAGTTCTTTGCAAACCTGAAAAAAGCTGTTATAGAGGCAGGAGACAGGATCGTGTTTAACGATACATACATTTTGTATCTTACAAGGAAATAAAACGGATGAAGATATATTTTGATAAAAAAGAATTCTATAAAAAGCTTTGGCAGCTGTCGATCCCGATTATGATCCAGAGCCTGATGCTGGCTTTAGTGGCGGCGGGAGATGCACTGATGCTGGGGCGCGTGGCGCAGGAGCAGATGACAGCGGTATCCTTGGCGACGCAGATACAGTTTGTACAAAATATGATCATATCC
>JAEEOO010000003.1 GCA_016284315.1 Lachnospiraceae bacterium
CTGTTTAGACTTCTCTACCTGCTTAACGAACTGAGGTGCAAGTACACCTACGAGTACAGCCATGATCGCAATTACGATGATAAGCTCTACAAGTGAAAAACCTTTGTTTGCATTCTTTTTCATAATAGAATTCTCCTTTGTAAATTATTTTATCTTAAACGCTTGGGCCCTACTCCCTTGCGATTAATTCATTGATTACAACTGATCAAGTGCTGTGTACATCTTAACCATAGGCGCCATACATGCTGCGATGATAGTTCCGACTATAACAGCAAGTAAGATGATGATCATAGGCTCAAGAGCTGCCATCATTGTCTGAACTGCAGCGTCAACTTCTTCTTCGTAGTATTCAGCAAGCTTTTCAAGCATGTCTTCCGTCTTACCGGTTTCCTCTCCGATCTTAACCATGTTGTAAACCATGGGAGGGAAAACTCCGGAATCTTCAAGAGGTCTTGAAAGAGGCTGACCGATCATGATATCGTCACGGCACTTGTACATTGCCTCCTTAAAGTAAACATTTCCCATAACGTTTCCGGCGATTTCAACTGCCTCAACAAGAGGGATACCCGCTCCAACAAGTGTGGATAAGGTTCTTGCCATCTGTGCTGAAGCACTCTTAATTGTAAGATTCTTAATAGCCGGTAACGAAATAGCAATTTTACCTGTTACATGCTTACCCAAGTCGGTTTTATTAAACACAACAATTCCAACAACGATAGCAATTACTGCAGGAATAACAATAAACCAATAATCTATAAGAAAATCACTTATGTGCTGTACCGCTATAGTAATACCGGGAAGATCAGTCTCAAGATCCGCAAACATATTTGAATATGCCGGAATAACCTTTACAAGCATTACTACAACAACCGCCAACATAACGATAAGTACGATGATGGGGTACATCATAGCCTTCTTGATGGTCGCCTTGGTTTTATTTGATTTTTCAAGCTGCAGCGCAATACGGTCCATAGCTACATCGAGGGAACCCGATGCTTCGCCGGCTGCAGTCATATTAACCATAATAGGCGGGAAAATCTTGTCATGCTCCTTGAAAGCCATAGAAAGGGATTCGCCCTTCTCTACCGCGATCCTTACTTCATCGCAGGCTGCTCGGAGCTTTTTATTATCGGTGGCTTCTGTGAGCATCTTGAGGGCGTCGATCATAGAAACGCCGGCTCTGAACATAGCCACGAACTGTCTGCAAAATACAGATAAATCTCGGGTAGAAGGTTTGCCGCCAATATCGATGTTAAGGTCTTTGTTCAAAACACTCTGAGTCTTAACAGATATAACAGTCAGATTCTGTCTTTTGAGTTCAGCCTTTACGCCTTCCTCATTATCTGCCTCGATGGAGCCCTTAACGATCTTGCCGACACTGTCAATCGCTTCGTACGCAAAACTGGACACTTTTGTAAATCCTCCACTCACCCAAAAATCTTTATATGCGTTCTTCCGATATAAATCTAAACAATATATAAACTCTCATTTAACATTTATATGGAAACCCATAACACTTGAATTATAACACACTATATGTATGTGTGAAATATTTTTTTGTAACTTTCGTCACAAAAACACGCCATTCGTCCCAAATTTTATTAATTCTAACCAAATGGCCACCCAAGGAAACTCGGATGGCCATACAATAAACATATTTTCTATTATGAGTCGAAAGAAATTCTGCACATCTCGGAGTAGCTGGTGGTTCCGTCGAGAACGTACTCTGAACCGGACATATGAAGGGTATGCATTCCGTCTTTAAGAGCCTGAGCCTTGATGGCTGAAGCGCCTTCCTTGTGAGCGATGATCTGCTTGAGCTCATCGGTTACAACCATGATCTCGTATACACCGATACGTCCCTTGTAACCGGTGTTGTCACACTTATTACATCCGCAGGGCTCGTAGATAGTTACATCATGATTAGGATTTACGCCCATGTACTCCTTCTCTTCTGTTGTTGCCTGCTTGGGTTTTCTGCAATAAGGGCAGAGCCTGCGAACAAGTCGCTGAGCAATAACGCCGATAACGGAGTCAGCAATAAGGTAGGATTCAATTCCCATATCCTCAAGACGGGTAATGGTATTTGCCGAGGAGTTTGTATGCAGTGTTGATACAACCAGGTGTCCGGTGATTGACGCCTGAACCGCAATTCTTGCTGTCTCCTCGTCTCGGATCTCACCGATCATGATGATATCGGGGTCCTGTCGCAAAATGGATCTAAGAGCTGACGCGAAAGTAAGGTTAGCCTTGGGATTAACGTGTACCTGGTTGATACCGTCGATGTTAGCCTCTACAGGGTCCTCGACTGTAATAATGTTAACATCTTCTTTGTTAAGCTCTGATAAAGCGGTATAAAGAGTAGTTGATTTACCTGATCCTGTAGGTCCCGTAACAAGAAGGATTCCGTTGGGATGGCTTAATATATAATCAAACTGCTTAAGTTCATTGGGTTTAAGACCAAGCTGACTCTTCTCTCTTGTAAGAGCCATCTTGGCGGTAAGTCTCATAACGACTTTCTCGCCGTAAACCGTAGGAAGGATTGATACACGAATATCGTACTCAACTCGGTCTACCACCTGGGTAATACGACCGTCCTGAGGTTTACGCTTCTCAGAAATATCCATTCCGCCGATGATCTTAATACGGGCAATGATTGCGGAAAGAACGTTGATATTGTAGGAGCCTCTCTCATAGAGCGCACCGTCGATACGGTAACGGACTCTGATACGATTCTCCATTGGTTCTACGTGAATATCGGAAGCACGCTGACGTACTGCGTTGTCGATCATATCCCTAACCATTACAACGATAGGGGAATTGTTGATCTCTTCCTGGCTCTCTGCATCTTCCTGCTCACCAAGGTTCTTCTCTTTAGCGTAAGCATCAAGAGCATCCGCAACTTCGCCCTGACCAAAGAAACGGTCGATGGCAAGAAGAATACTTCTCTCCGTTGCTACACAGGGGTCAACATTAAATCCGGTAACGATGGAAACGTCGTCCTGAGCATTGATATCAAGAGGATCGGACATAGCAAGTTTAATCGCATTGGTCCTCTCATCAATTGCAAAAGGAAAGCACTTATTTCTCTTTAAGATCTCAGGCTTAACCAGCTTTGTAACGTTCTGGTCGATCTGGATGGCCTGAAGGTCAACCATCTCATACCCAAGCTGATCTGAAAGAGCCTGAGCTAATTTTTCATCCGTTATGATGTTGTTTTCTACGAGGAATTCACCGAGCTTTTTTCCTGTTCCGTGCTGTTTTTCAAGTGCTTCTGCGAGTTGCTCGGCAGTAAGAGCTTCTGCTTGAACTAAGAGGTCACCGATCCTGATCTTTTTGCGACGATAATCCATTACTTTCTACAACGTCCTTCTGAAAAATATAGATGAATCTCTCACTGCATTATTTAACAAAAATGCAATGAAAAAAGCGCTACTCATTGGAATAGCGCTTTTATTATATCACAAGTTATTTTAAATATAAATATCTACAAAAATATATTTTAAATCCGTCTTTTTTTGTAAATAATCAATACAAATCCGGTTATCAAAAGAGCTGCCGCAGGGATTATCCTGAATCTCTTTGCCTTTAGCCAGTTAAGGAAAACTTCCTCAATGCTCTGCTTAGCCTCCGGCGGAGCCGCATGTGCTTCAAGAACATTTTCCGCTGTAAGGATATCACCATCGGTTAACATCTCTCCCGTCTTAAAGATACCAAAAGTGGAAAGATGGTATGTGGTAAAGGTAATGAACTGTCCCTCCCCCGTCTTAACAAGATTAGGCTTTATTTCTTCAAGCTGTCCGTTCCTGTCCACAGTAAGAAGGGTCATCTTTTCGGATATGTATCCGTCAGGTGCGGGGATCGCAACTGTCAGTCCCTGATGTCCCAGTCTTGTGATTGAAATTCCGCTCTTATCGGTAAGTTCGATATCGTAGTAAAGAGGCTCAGAAAGGACTCTTCCTTCGATGAACTTATCTGCCCTCTTAAGAGCATCGCTTAATTCCTGATCATTTTCAAGCTTGGTGATGTAGAGATAATAAGGCTTGGTCGCACCTTCCAGCATTGCTTTGACGCCATCAAGTCCCGATACATTAACTCCAACCTCTCCGGTCGATACGGATACTTCCGTAAGATCAGTCTTGTATGCGTTCTCTCTGTAATCACCATTGGATAATCTCTCAGCTGTAGACTCGTGAGTCATGGTGGGAGTAATGGTTCCGTTAAAGCTTATATTGCAGTCAGGATCAAACGCATTGATTCCGTAAGAAACAAAGGTTTCGGGAAGGGTTACTTCCTTAAGAGCCGTATTGTAAAAAGCTCTGTCAAGAACGGAATAAAGTCCGGTCTCTTCAAGATTAACAAAAGCAAGTTTCTTGCATCCTGCAAAAGCATCTTCTCCGATGGTTACAAGACTCTCAGGGAACTTAACTGACTTTATCTCTGTATGATTCTCAAATGCCTTTGCTGCAATAAGCTTAACTCCATCAGGGATTTCAACTTCTTCAGCACTTCCTCTGTAGGCGATGAGTGCTCCGCCGCTGATAAGGAAGTCACTGTCGCCCTCTCCGTTTCTGAAGTCATCTACCCACTTTGTATGCTCGAAAGCATTGGGTTCGATCTTCTTAACGGAATCAGGAATAGTAACATATCCAAGATCGTCAGCATGGTAAAATGCACCGTATCCGATCTTTTCAAGTCCTTCGGGAAGAACAATTGAGCTGATGGAACTTCTTGCATAGGAGAACTCTCCGATCTCCTTAATTGTCTCAGGAAGAGCAACATAGGAAAGGGTGTTGTTCATGTAGTAAGCCTGATCAGCTACTACTGTTCCATCAACGATGGTGTATTTGGGAAGACCGCTTGCATTGCCAACAGAAGCGCCCGCATCAATTCCGGTTCCGGAGCCTGTTCCGTCTCCTTCTCCATCAGCGATATTCTCTACATTTACGTTCTGTCCGCCAAAGTAAACATTGGGGCTTGTGCCGTTCATAAAGATGACAGCTTTGTTTCCTACAACATGAACGCTGGAGATATCCTTGATAACTTCATCAGAAATAATTACAGAATTATCTGCATTATCGGTTGTTCCGTCACCGGATCCGTTATTGTCTCCTGTTCCGTTACCGTTATTATCCGTATTTCCATCGGGACCATAAGTCGGAACATCTTCGTACTCAGGAAACTCCTTCTGGCGCTCATAAAACTCTTCCGCATACTTCCAAGGATACGAACCCTCCATAGCATGAATGACAAGTTTATAGCATCCGTCAAAAGCAGTCTTGTGGATATCCATGGTCTCGATGGGAATAGTGATATCAGTCAGACTGATATCATCCTGGAAGGCATAAATTCCGATCCTTGTAATATTGGATGGAATATTTGCGCTGGCAAGGCTCTTACAGTTTGCAAATACAAAGTCTCCTATCTCGGTCAGCCCTTTGCCGATGGATACCATGGTCAAGTTGCTGCAATTCCAGAAAGCGTAAGGTTCAATGTACTTTACGTTATCTGAAATAACAATGCTTGTTAATTTTGAATTGTCTCTGAATGCATCGGTGCCAATGGTTACAACGTTTGCAGGGACGATGACGCTGGATGAGGTTCCGTTGTACTTTGTAAGTACGCCGTCACTGTCCACCACAAACTCAGAAACGGAGGCAGTCGTTTCCGCTGCCTCCGCCCCAAAAGCCGGAAGCTGCATGACTACAACCGATAATATTAACATTATAGCGCCTAGCAGCTTTCGTAGTTTTCTCATATTGTTGTCCTTATTAAGCTACAACTTTCTTTTTCTTCTTGTCGGTCCAGGCGAAGAAGAATACGCCGATTGCAGCAAGTCCGATAACAAGGAACCACTTCGGGCTGAAGTCTCCTGTCTTGGGAGTTGCATCGCTGGGACCATTAGTGTTATCGCCGAGAACGCCGATCTGCTCGGTGTTAACGTAGATAACGTAAGGTGAGAAGTGTGTACATGTAAAGGTTACACAGTCAACACCATTGATGGTCGTAAACTTAGGAGTCAGTGAATCAATCTGGTTATTTACAACCGCAGCTACCTTGTTGTTACCGCCGTAAGGGATAAGTGAATCCGGAAGAGGTAAGGTAATGGTAACTGTAAGTCCTGTTGTATCGGTGATCAGCTTATCTCCCGATGCATCGTAGAGGGAAATGTCCATAGGGAAGTACATGATCTTTGAAACATCTCCGTACTGAGCCTGAAGAGCCTTGAGGACTGCCTCGCTGGCTGCGCTGGTCTCCTTGATCTTGATTGTAAAGTTATCGGATGATCCGTTTACTACCGCGGATACAACTCCGGTATTGGAAAGTCCGTTCTTCTCAATAACAACGGTTGTTCCGCTGCTGGTCTTTGAAGGTGTAGGAGTTGTTCCACTGCCATTATTACCCGATCCGCTGCTTGAACCATTTCCGCTTGTCTTTGCAACGTAGTTAGCTGTAACGGTTACGTTCTCGGAAGGCATTGTAATAACAGTTGCGGAAAGTCCCTTGGAAGCGATCTTTGTAGTATCGGGGCTGATGGTCCAGCTGCCGAACTGTCTTCCTGTTTCGGGCTCATTAGCAACGATTATTGCCTGGCTTCCCGCAGCATACTGACCTGATCCCGAACCGTTAACAACGGTAAGAGTATACATAGGTCCGGTAGTATTGCCGTAGCTGAAGTTCTCTCCCGCTACCATGGTGAATCGGGTATCCTTTGTGATCTCAGTCGCTGTAGGATCGGGACTCCATACACAACCTGTATATCCCTGGGGCATGATCAGGTTAGGTGCCTTGTCTCCTGAAGCTACATTGAGTGACTGGTAAAGGGTAACACCATCTGTATAGTAGTAAGATACTTTGTACTTTCCGTTAAGGTCTGTTCCTTCTGAAGCAACAAGGACGAAGTTATGATGTGTATCCATTGTTGTTTCGGTGGGATTAGGTGACCATTCATAACCACTGGTATATCCATTGGGTTTAATGATATCGTAAGCCTTATCACCTTTGGTTATACCAATCTTAGAGAAGACATCTACTCCGTTGGGCATATAATATGTAGCCCAGAATGCTTCTCCCTTTGCAACCGCTTCTTCCTGGTCCTTACTGGTATTTCCACCGTTTCCGCCGCTTCCGCTACCACTGTTTCCACCGTTATCGCTACTTGAGGAAGTATAATAAGCTCTGAACTCGATAACATTTCCTCTAACGTTTACCTGGTCCAAAGTAAAGGTCTTGCCGTTACGAGGATCAACAGGTGACCAGCTGGAGAATGTATATCCTGTCTTAGCAGGAGGTGCAATTCCGGCGATCAGGTTGGAGTTAATGCTGTAAACGGTATTTCCGTCAGCATCGGTTGAAGAATCAACAGTGATTCCGGTTACAAGAGTTCCATTGTCCGATCCGTTTGAAGGATCAATATCGATGAATGAAGCAGTATAGGTAGCTTCTGTAACGCCTTCATAAACCGCGTTCAGTTCAATATCCTTCTTGATAACAAACTGATCTCTGTAGTTAAAGGTCTCATCTGTATCATCTCGGTTCTCGTAGTGAAGGAAGGTAAATCCTTCAGCTGTTGAACGGGCGGGATCGATAACCGTTACGGTATCGCCCTCAGTGTACTCTTCTGTAGTTCTTACAGTACGCTTTGTTGAAGAAGGTGTCTCGTAGTCCCAATAAGTTACATAGTAGTGAACAATCGGAACGAGTGCCTGTACAAGATACTGATGGTTCTCAAATCTTGTGTAAGCTTTACTCTTATCGACGATATTTCCGTTTTCATCGGTTGATGCGGGAGCAAAAACAGTGAGCTGCTTATTGTTAACCTCTCCTGATCCGTGATCCACGCTGTTAGTGAAATCATATGTTGTTTCGATAAGATCCAAACCGTTTGAAGACCAGTCAAGTTCGGAGTCATGTACTGTAAGGTTTGACAGTGTTGATCCTCTGAATGCGTAGTTCTGGATCAACTGACATCCGTCAGGAAGATAAACCGAAACAAGGGAATCACAGTTATCAAAGGCGTACTCAGGAACTGCTGTAATGTTAGCATTCTCAAGGTTTACGATCTGCATTCCCGTATCTGCAAATGCTTCTTTGCTAAGTTCCTTAACGTTGCTGTCTGCCTCGGAAGACTGTAAAGTCTTTGAGCTTCTTCCGCCAAGCACTTCAATGATGGATATCTTTGTTCCATCCGGTGTGGTTCCGTAAATTATTCCGTTTGTTGTAGTGAAATGTGTATTTCCGGCAAACTTTACATTGCTTAATGAATTGCAAAGTCTAAAAGGTGCAAGTCCGAGTTTGGTAGTATCTGCGGAAACAGTTACATCGCTAAGCTTAGGATCGTTAAGGAATGCATGATCCTGAATCTCATTAACGCCGGCAATATCTACAGTTTCAAGGTTATCGCACTCTGAGAATGCCTGCTTGCCTATATATTCAACAGGCTCAGATATCTTAACCTCAGTAAGGCCATCGCAGTCATAAAATCCGTAATCGGGTATATTGATCTTTCCGGTTCCCACAAGTTGGAAGGAAGTAAGTGTATCACATCCCGCGAAGTCACTCTTAGAAGGATCAACCGTACCGATTCCCGTAAAGTTTACATCGATCTTTGATGTTCCAACAGTGTATTCATCATAACCACTTGTTGCAGCGGTATAATCTACGTCAAGTTCGATAAGTCCCTCAGAGACAACTCCCATAGGAACAGGAGTAGTTACACCACCGTTAACATAATGAGTGTTCTTATCAAACAAGCCATCCTCTATGGACTTAACGCCATCAGGAATTGTTAATTTCGCAACTACTTCATCAAGCTGAAGGTCATAGGTGGTTCCGCTGTAACTATCAAGGAAATGAGTAATAGCATCCTTTTCATCTTGTGTTAAGTACTTGTTTGTGCTTCCCGTATAGCCGCGAAGTGAAACCCTTGTGGGGAAGTTAACAAGTTCTGCGCAATCCTTTTTCTTGTTATAAGAAATCTCAAGGAGCTGAGGGAATCCGCTAAACAAGATAGGATAACTTTCCGTCTGGGCGTCGTTGTTATATTTTCCGCGCTCGCTCATAGCATAGCTGAATGGCTTTGAGCTGGATGCGATTGTTGTTACGAAGTAAAGTTTAACACTGGGGTCTCCGCCCTTTACAGCAGGACAAGTGCTACCTGTTAATCCATCAGGACAATCTCCGCTGTGAGCTTCTGTCTGCTGAGTTCTGAATGCTTCATCTCCAATCTCAACCTGATCGTTTTCAAAACGAACCATGCTGAGGTTATGGCATCCCTTGAAGGCTCCGGCCCCAACTGAAGTGATGGTGGCAGGAAGAGTTACAGACTCAAGAGTACAATTATCCTTAAATCTGTTTGCAGGGATAGTCTCAATATGATAAGGGCCGAAATGCTCAGGGAAGCTAAGGGACTTTACAGTTCCTACCGAGAGAGCATTAACAAGGGAATTGGTTTCATCAACCTGATAAATTTCCTTACCGCCGCCCTCTTCTGTTACAGTTACTTCATAAAGATTCTGGCCGTAATACTTATAAGCGAACTCATATCCGGTCATAGCCTCCTGGCACTGCTTGTGAAGAGCACCAATGTTTGTGCTGGGAGGAATAGCTGCCGGTGGATCAACGCCTTCAAAATAGAACTCAGGATTTACCAGCTGATCATGGAAACAGGTGGTTCCTGCATTATTGTCATCATTCTGAACTTCGAATTTACATCCGGTGTGAGTATCAGCAGCAAAATCAACATAGGGAGAAAGCACAGTGATCTTAGCAAGATTAGGGCAATCCTCGAACATGTTGATATTCAGATGTCTGACGTTTGTAGGCGAATATCCCGCACCAAGGTTCGTGGGGAATATTACTTCGGTCAAAGCGCTGCATCCGTAGAAAAGATGGTTTCCAAGCTGGGACAGTGAAGACTGCGCGCCGGCTGTAACATTATTGCCAAGAGCCTTACGTGCTCCGGTTCCGTCACTCAGGTCACCGGTAAGGTCAAAATATGTAAGGGCTGTGCAGTTCTCAAATACTCCGTCGCAAAGAAGGTTAACGCTGTGAGGAAGATAAAATCCGCTCAAGCTGACACAATCTTTAAATGCATATGCTCCGATATTCTGAAGCTTAGGTGCATCGGGCATGTTTACGGTTGATAATGCACGGCATCCGGAAAATGCATGGTTTCCGATAGCAATAAGACCATTCTCAAAGGAAATGCTGGTAAGAGCAACGCAGTTGTAGAACGCATAATCTCCGATACCCGCAAGATTCTCGTGAGTGGTAAGAGTCTTAATATTGGCACCCTTATCTCCCGCAAAGATACCGGTAGATGATGTAACAGCTCCTGCGATCACATAGTCGTTTTTTGTGGTATCGTAAGTAACATACTGGTTACCGATGTATCTTACTTCAATTCCTTCGACCTTCTGATAAGCAGACTCATCTGCCTTTTTCCACCTCTGGGCGTCAGTCAGGCCGACTGTTGCGGTGTCGTGCCAGAACAGCTGATCCGCAGCAAGGCTTTCCCAGGCAGTTCTTGTGGAGTAAAGACAGGGCTTGTAGTACA
>JAEEOO010000022.1 GCA_016284315.1 Lachnospiraceae bacterium
AATACAGCGTTTCTCTTATGGCCCTTCTCTCCCTTAAGGATAGCCTTTGTGATCTCTGCGTTTTCTGCAGGAGATCCGCCCTTAAGATCATCCTTAGTGCATCTCTCGAAACCGAAATCTTCTGGAGTAATGACAGTGGTTCTGTACCATCCGTCTTTGATCTCGCAGATAGTTGTGGGAGCGCTCATTGAAATCTCATCAAGCTTGTCCTGGCCGTAAACAACCATTCCTCTCTCTACACCGAGAGATACAAGAACTCTTGCAAGAGGCTCTACCAGATACTCATCGTACACGCCAAGGAGCTGCATCTTGGGTGAACCGGGATTGGTCAAGGGTCCAAGGATGTTGAACACTGTTCTGAAACCAAGTTCTTTTCTGATGGGACCAACGTATTTCATGGAAGCATGATACTTCTGCGCAAAGAAGAAACACATTCCGGCTTCCTTAAGAAGTTCAATACATCTTTCGGGGCTCTGCTGAATATTAACGCCAAGAGCCTCAAGGCAGTCCGCTGTTCCGCACTTTGAAGAAGCGGCGCGGTTACCGTGCTTAGCAACCTTCATTCCGCCTGCAGCTGCAACGATTGCTGAAGTTGTAGAAATATTAAAGCTCTGTGCATTGTCACCACCGGTTCCGACAATTTCAAAAATATCCATACCGGTATCCACCTTTAAAGCATGATCTCTCATTGCTGCGGCGCAACCTGCTATCTCATCAGTAGTCTCAGCCTTGGCGCTCTTGGTAGAAAGAGCTGCAAGGAAAGCTGCATTCTGAGTGGGAGTGGTCTCTCCGCTCATGATCTCGTTCATTACCGAATATGCTTCATCGTAAGAGAGATCTTCTTTGTTAACAATCTTCACAATAGCTTCTTTGATCATCGGTCAATTCTCCTTAAACATGCTGTCTGCTTTAATAGTTTAAACTGCTAAACTATTAAGACAAATATTAACACGCTCCTTAGAGCGTGTCAATAAATCAGCTATTATACAATAAAAAATATCAATTTTCCGAAGTCTGTTGTAATTTTAGTCCTTCAGAAATACCTTTGATATGAAGACAATCATTAAATACTTCAACCCTGTTATGTACATATCCTTCTTTTACCACAGGAAAATCCAGAGTCGTGATCGAAGTAAAATCATAAGGAAATACAGCACAAAAATAAGGGAAAGGAATGGAAAGCAAGTGTGATAATGCGCATCCTCCCGATCCACCGTGGCTGAAAAGTGCGATGGTCTTATCACTGCCGCCTACGCATTTAAATCTTCTTCCCTCGTGAATATATCCCTGAGATTCAAGGAATCCATCAATGCCATTTGTTACATGCTCGTAACATGACAGCGCTATATTATTCTTAAAATAAGGATGTTCTTTCCAATCATCCTTTGAAAAATCAAAATTCTCTTCGTAAAGCAGTTTATCCCCTAGAGTCCAAACATGTCCTTCGTCGGGAATACCCTCTCCGCCCCATCTGATCTCTCTCATGTAATCAAGGATATTCACCTTAAGCCCAAGCATATCCGCGGTGTACTGAGCTGTATCCTTTGCTCTTCCGCAGGGAGAAGAATAAATCTCGGTTATGCCTTCGTCTTTAAGCCTTTCAGCACATGCCTTAGCCTGTAATATTCCTCTTTCGGTAATACAGTCATTGATATAGTCGGGCTCACCGTGCCTTACAAAAATAATTCTCATCTTTCTCTCCGGTTATTGGTTCAGTGCTTTTCTTCTCTGTCTTCTGATACGATTGATATGCCTCTCAAAGTCACCGCTCCTAAGGAGCTCAGCCATAACATACTGATCAAAAATAGGTACCGTACAGGAATAAAATCCCAATTTCTTATCAAAGATTTCGGATAGTCGGTCCGGCAAAATCATATAACCTATTCTCATGGAAGGCGAAACCGTTCTGGAAAAAGTATTCAGATAAATAACTTCTGCCTCTCTGTCCATTGAAAACAAAGGCTCTTCCGCTTTCCTCGATACAGTCAGTTCCGAATCGTAATTATCCTCAATAAGTATACCACATCTTTGTTTTGCCCACCTTAAATATTCCATTTTTTTTGATACTCCTGCGCTTATTCCCGTGGGATAACTGTTAAAAGGAGTAACATGCAGGATCGTCGCCTTAGTCCTTTGAAGTTCATCGGTCACAATTCCTTCCGGTCCCATGGTAAGCCTGTCGCATTTTGCTCCCATGGCTGAATATACTTCTTCAATAACATGATAGGCAGGACTCTCTATACCATAAACTCTGTCTGTACCGAGAAGCTGAACAATAAGTCCGTACAAGTATTCCGCTCCGGAGCCGATTACCACCTGGTTTGGTTTTACAGCAATACCTCTCGATCTTGCCAGATATCTGCATAGCTCATTCCTTAGTTCAGGGCAACCGTGATTGGGGGATTTAACAAGGATCTTTTCACCGTAATCAAGCATAACCCTCCGCATGGTCTTGGTAAGTACGGAATATGAAATAGACGTCTTTACTCTTCCTTGTTCAGATGTCGTATTGCTTTCAGTTCGGACGCTCTTTTTTATATTGGAACTATCCTCTTCAAAATACTCATCCACCGTAACCGACGGTTCATTCTTCCCCGCAGTAAAAAAATCCTCACCTTTATAAGTAACAAAAATACCGCTTCTCTGCCTGCTTTCCGCATAGCCTTCCTCACACAAAAGATTAAAGGCATGCATTGCAGTTATGACGCTGACTCCTGTTTCCTCGGCGATAACACGCTTAGATGGTAGCTTGCTTCCGTATGGATATACGCCCTTAACAATGTCCTTTACCAAATACCTGTAAAGCTGAAGATATGCTGATTCACTTGTATTCTTTTTTATGCGATAATTCATCTGGTTATATCATATAATTCCTTTTTGGTTATTTTTATATGTCCAGTTTTATATTAATCTCTTTTACAGCAAATGTAAATAAAGCATTTGCCAATAGTTCAAAACGAGGTATGAAAAAATGTCTAACACTAAATCTTCAGTCAGAAAAAAAAGCGTAGTTGTCCCTGTGATACATATCACTGTAACAGCACTGTTCATGGCACTTAACATCGTCTTCTCTACTTTCAGTCTTCCGGTACCCGGCGGACACCTTTACTTCTGCGATGTTGTTATCTGCCTTGCCAGTATCATACTTAACCCCTTTGAAGCATTTATGGTCGGAGGCATGGGATCCTTCATCGGGGATATTCTCTTCTATCCCCAGGCTGCAGTTACATCCCTTATAGCTCATGGATTACAGGCTATTGTTATCTCCGTTTTTTCACACTATGTATTAAAAAAACATCCCAAGATTGCTTCCGGAATCGGCGTAACCATCGGTGCACTGGTCATGGTTGCAGGATATACATGGGGCAAAACATTCCTTTACAGTACATTTGAATATGCCATGATCAAACTTCCCTACGAATTTGCTCAGGGAGCCATCGGAGCTGTCTTCGGCATGCTCCTTGCTTACGGTCTTCAGATCAAGAAGCTTTTCTTCAAGATCGTAGACAGATATTGATTTAATTATTTTATTAAAAATGCTATGATGTTTCCGGAATAAACAATTCTTTTGGAGATAAATATCATGGCGATTGAAAATACAAAGATCGGCGGCGTTTCCGTTTCAGAGGTACCCGCAAATTATAGATTAAGCAAGTTGTCATTAACCTTTGGCATCATGTCCCTTGTTGTTTTCCCGATCTTCTCTTTCCCCGGATTGATCCTTGGTCTGATGGCAAATGCAAAAGAAAAACCGGCACGTAAATTCTACGTGCCGGGAATTCTTACTTCCGTTATCTCAATGGCCCTTGTACTCATAGTTTTCATACTTGTAAGGGTCATTCTTCACGTCTTCGGATTATCCTTCAGCGATTTCAAAGATATTGATCACTGTATGGAAGTAATCGCAGACTATCTTGTTTCGCATTCCATCCTTTAGTTTAAGCTTCGACTTCAGCATCTTTAAAGAACTTCATATCCTCATTGAAATAGACTTTTACGGGAAAAAGTCATGTTTCATCCCCGAACAGGACATTGTAATAATCGTAATCAAGCACATTCTTTGAGAATGTAAATTTATTGGCAACAATGCTCTTTACTGCCTTGATATACTCATCGGTTACTTCGTCCTCGTATCCTTCGAAAACTTCAACCTTTCCGCCACTGCAGCATGCCTTATCCGTCATCCAGCTGTAATTAGCCCATAAAACAAGGGGTAATTCATCGGACAAAGCGTCCCTGCCGGCATAAAGCCTTGAATCATAATCCGTGCCGAAAAGATTTGATAAAGTGGGAATAATATCAAGACTGTATACAGGATCATCCACAACTATGGGCTCTTCATCTTCAAGGCTTCCACACCAGATGATAAGTCGGTTATGATCTCTTTCCCAGGGCTTTTTATAGTCATATCCGTAAAGATCTCCAAGGGCATTTTTATACTGGGATGAACCTTCCTGCTCAAGTCCGAAGGGATAATGGTCGTTACCGATGACTATTACGGTATCATCAAGAATACCTTCTTCCTCCAGCCTTTCAAGAAGATATTCCATGGCATACTCAAATTCAAGATTGCACGCAAGGTATGCCTTGATGGGTGTGGGAACATCCATGTCTTTAACTGCATCCTTGTTCTTGTATGACATGGCATTGCCGGACCAATTGTAATTGGTATGGCCGCTGACAGACATATAATAAACGCTGAAAGGTTGCTGATCTATATACATATCAACCGTTGCCTGCATAAGTTCAAGGTCGCTCTCCGGCCATTGATACTTGATATCATTTTCGAGACCGTTTCCTCTCGCAATAAACTGGTCGTAACCAATGTTTTCATGGGTAAGGTCACGTCCATAGTATGTGTAATAATGAGCATGGAAGGCTCTGCTGAAATAGCCTTCACGCCTTAACTGATTGCCAATGGTGTAATACATGTTCTTATCGGCGGTCTTTTTCATACTGCTGATGCCATAGGCAGGGACAAGACCGGTCAGGTTGGAGAACTCACCGGTGGAAGTACTTCCTCCCCATACAGGTTGATAATAATTCGTGAAATTGATGCCTTTTGTGGCAAGTCTGTAAAGTGCAGGAGTAAACTCGGGATCGATCACTTCCTCAGAAAAAGCCTCAGCTGTTATGAATATAAGGTTCTTTCCTTCAAAAAGCCCGGTATATTCATTCTTGTCAGCAGTAGTAAGGGATGCAATATATCTGTCAATTGAAGCGATCTTGGAATTTGTTTCAGCCTCGGCCAAAGCTTCAAAATCAAGGCCGCAATCATGTTTACCGTAGACTCTGCGAGGTTTAACAGTGCTTGCATCCGGGATATCTTCTACTTCTGATAGTTTTTCCGTCTTTTCGGGTGTTTCTGATGAAATCTCCTCTTCTCCCGTTACCGTTTCTTCGATTTCACCTTCTTCAGGAAGGACTATACCTTCGGCCGGATCTCCTGCTTCCGAGAAATCCTGTTCTGAAAATACGTCTTCAGTATCATTAAAATCAAATTCTTCGGCTGTGAATTCAAACTCAGAATTACTTCCGTGACCAAAAATAAGATACTCTGCATCAAGTCTTACAGCAGCGGTAACACCAAAAGTATTAACTGCAGTATCAAACTCATAATTCTCCTCGTAAACAATGCGGTCTTCTTCCATGTTCTGAACAACGATCAGGCCTGTAGAAAAGAACAGCAAAGTAAGTCCAACGGTTATCCACCTCGAATAGCCGCCCGACTTGTCATGAAGAATGAATTTAAGCTTATAAAAAAAGATCAGAAAAGGAATTGGGATCAATAAAAGGATCGCAAACTGAAACTTGCTTCCAACATAAGCAATGGTTTCATCCGCAAAATCCGTCATCATGCCCTTTCCGCCTGATGCCACAGATTCAAGGGACATGTAGTTTTTGAAGAAACCTTTGGAGAATAATTCTACTCCAAAAAAGAGAACAAGAATAATAACGAAAATGATAGATAAAATAAGCCTAGGGACAGGTTTACGGGGAATTGAAGTGATCAGATAAATAAGCAGGGCAAAAGGAACGCTAAACAGCGCCATGTAAACAAACATGAGCGGTTTGGCATCACCAAAAAGCCTATTATCTGCCAGGGGAATTAAGATCTCAAGATAAATGCAGGTACCCCAGAAAAAAAGAAACGTCTTAACATCCTTTAATTTCGAGTTCATCTGATCACTCCGAATCTATATTATTTTCCGTCCCTAAATAATTACTTTATTACGTTCTGTATCATGCCCTTTTCATTGCAGCGGGGCATTTATGAGGCATACCCGGGCCATACTGACATCTCGGGCAGTTAAAACACTTTACAAAAGGCGCTCCGGTAAGAGCCGCTTCACAGATTGCGGGATCGGCAAGAATAGCTCTTCCGAGATCCACTGTATCAACAAGTTCATTTTTTATCAAATAGTCAATGGTCTTAGGCTCAAAAATACCGTTAACACAAGACACGGGAACTCTTCCTTTAAAATGATCGTGGAATCTTACGCCGAGAGAAACAATTGCATTATACTCCGCTTCATCCTTAACCGTTGGATCGTCCCACTCAATACCGGTTGATACCTGAAGATAATCGATTCCGGCTTTAACATACTCTTCTGCGATCTCCATTGCTGTAACCACATCAGGCTCAATGCCGGGAGTTCTGATGGAAATAATAAAATCATCTCCGCATTTTTCTCTTATGGCTTTAATGATCTCCACTGCAAATCTTGCACGGTTTTCAACGCTTCCGCCGTATTCATCGGTACGAAGATTGGTCTTCTTTGAAATAAACTGATTGATAAGATAGCTGTGGCATCCGTGGAGCTGAACACCGTCGTAACCGGCCTTCTGTGCCCTAACAGCTGCTGATACAAACTTTTCTTCCATGGCCTTTATCTCTTCCAAAGTCATAGCTCTTGAAAGAGTCTCGGGATCCCTTGTGGGAACCGCAGAAGGTCCGATGGCTTCTCCACAATCGGGATTTGATGTGATACCCGTATGATTGATCTGAATTAGAACAACTGCACCTTCTTCATGGCAGGCGTCCACGATTTTTTTATGGCCCTCGATCTGACCGTCTTCCCAAAGTCCCATATGGTTCTTCCAGAAACGTCCGTCAGGTGAAACGGCTGTTGCCTCTACGCAGATAAGACCGCATTCATGCTGTGCTCTCTCTTTGTAATGTTCGATATGTTTTTCGGTAACTTTTCCGTCATCTCCCGCATAATCAAACTTAACCGTTGGTGCCATTGTGAGTCTGTTCTTAACTCGTTTTTTTCCAATGATGATAGGATCGCTTACTTTAGCCATTTTCATATCCCCCCAATGCTTTTGTTATCCTCTCCATTCTCTCATCCAGTACATGCCAAACCGGCTGCACCGGCCATGGAAGCCCGAGGATATAGTCTTTGTCTCCTGTGCCAAGTATATCAAGGGCTTTTTCAAACCCTTCCTTGTCTTTGTAAATACGCTTTCCGAAATCAACGCAAATATATTTGGAGCCGGTATTTTCTACTGACTTTACTACTCGTCTGAAAGAAGTTTTACCAAAGGAATCCTGTTCCTTAACGTATTCAACCTTCTCGGCAACTGCTCCTTCTTTAGGCTCTTCAAGACATATGATGCCCTCGTTCAAATAATGCTTCCAGACTATTTCTCCCACCTTTGAAGATGACATTGGATAATCCAGTCTGCCGCATATCTCTTTAACGGTAAAACCGTTATCGGAAAGATGTCTTATGGCATCCCCACCGGCAAAATCATTTATAAAATTTGATAATGCTTTATTGAAATATTCTTCACTCATACTTTCATATTGTAAAAATAAATCGGGATGCTATCATATAGATATAGCTTATCATATTTTCAGTGAAAAAAGTCAAAAAGGAGGGGATTTTTTTATGGAATCCAATGTTACTGAAAGTGTAGAAAAAACCGCATCTAAAAGCACCGAGGAACTCTTAAGTGAAATCCTTAAATATCAAAAAAGAGGCTCCCGCGTAACAAGGATCGCTTCATTCGCTGTCATCGCAATCGTTGTAGCAATAGCTGTATGTCTTGTTCTTTTGATGCCAAGGATCGTAGGGTTCGTGGATCATGCCGAAACAAGTCTTTCAGAGCTGGATGGTGTTATAACCGAAACAAGTGCAATGATGGATGATGTAAACGAGCTCATTACTGAAGCCGGAACCCTTATCGATAACTCTAACAAAATGGTTACCGAAAATACAGATGCAGTATCAGAAACTGTTCAAAAGTTAAACAATATAGACTTTGAAACTTTAAATAAAGCAATTAATGAACTTCACGATGTTGTTGAACCTATGAGTAACTTCTTCGGAAGATTCTCACGATAAAGATATCAAAACAAAAACAGACCTGCTATAGAGGTTCACCTCTCAAGCGGGTCTGTTTTAATATGCGTGGATTTTAATCTCATCAGGTCTGTAAAGTCTCAACCAAAGTAAGAAGGAACTGCTTCTTTCTTGACACAACTCCGGGCAGGGTAACAACATCATCTCTTGCATCCTGTCCGAAGGCAGATTTCAAAGTCTGAAGAGCTTTGGGACCTGCAAACAAAACATTTGAAGAACGTTCTGTGATGTTTGTCAGCATCAGGAACAGCATATCCAATCTGTCATGATCTCTTGTAGCTTCCAGTTCGGGAAGTACCATATCCTTGATCATATCAAGTTCATCACTGCTCATTGAGTTGACCTGACCGATACCAATGGTCTGCTCATCAACAGTAAACACTTTATAATCAAGATGGATGATCTCGTCAGGTGTCTTCTCCTTAAGCTTGGCTCCGGCGCGGAACATTTCCTTTCCGAATTCCTCACATTCTATTCCTGCAATCTTACTGAGTTCTTCCGCAGCAGCCCTGTCAACAGGTGTGCATGTGGGTGAGCGAAGGATAAGCGTATCGGAAAGGATTGCAGAAACCATAAGGCCTGCCATGGTCTTGTCTATCTCTATTCCGCTTTCTTTATACATCTGATAAATAATGGTACAAGTCGAGCCAAGGGGCTGGTTTCGGAAAAAAATGGGACCCGAGCTTTCAACTGCTCCTAACCTATGGTGATCGATTATCTCAAGTATCTCAGCCTCATCAAGTCCGTTAACTGACTGGCCTTTTTCATTATGATCCACAAGGATAAGCTGCTTTTTTGCTGCTCCCAAAAGGTTTCTGTGGCTGACCATACCGATATATCTGTTAAATCTGTCAAGGACAGGGAAATACTTATATCTTGCTGTTGCAACAGATTCTCTTACGTCTAAAAGAAAATCATCCTGATGGAAAGCCATGGGCATATCGTGATTCATTACATGTCCTACAGGAGTACTCATGGTTATCAGGTTAGATGCAACAAAAAAGTCATGTTTTGTAAAAATAAGACGGATTCCGTGGGCCTCTGCCTTGCTTTTAATTGTTTCGTTGATCTCGGGAGTTCCTGTGATTATCAAGCATGATACACCGCTCTCAAATATATAGTCCGGAATATCATCGCACTTTCCAAGAAGCAGCACATCGCCTTTACCGGCCTCGATCTTTGATACGTTTACATCGGTGACCGGGATCAGTTTTCCGCCGGCTATACGATCCTCGGGCGCACCAACCGCAAGTATTCCGTCAAGGGCCTGAGCAACAATGCCAGCGGTTGCTTCGGAGTTGGAAAGGAACATGGGATCCCTTATCTCCATAAAGGTCTTTACAATATCGCTCATTGTAATGATACCGTCAACATGATCGTCCTCTGTAACGCAAAGCAAAGTTACATTGGCTTCATGCATTCTCGATCCTGCGCTCTTTATGGAATCACCCTTCTTGGCAGCGTCAAGCATTCTTATATCAATATCACGAAGCCTTGCTCTTACATCCTTGATATAGGGAGGTTCATCCACATCAAAATAAGAAAGTACAAACTGAGTTTCCTCGTTTAGCCTTCCCAATCTGCAGGCAATATATCTGTCTCCGTACAACTTGTTTTTTAAATTTGCGTAGGTAATGGCGGCACAAATAGAATCCGTATCAGGGTTCTTATGACCGATAACAAATACCGGGTGCTGCTTTTCTTTTGTTTCATTCAAGTTTGAATTCATCATACTTTCACCTGCTGTTTAATAAAGCCTTGTCTTCCTTAAGAAGATTCTTGCGGATATACATCTTCTCATCCGCTCTTTCAAAGATCTCATCATAACCATTATCCGTTTCCGGATCGTATACTTCCATGCCGGCTGCTACAACGGGACCTGTGTGAGCATTGTTGTAATCCACCTTGTTGTTAAAATACTTAAGGAGTTCTTCCCGATTATAATAATCCTTTCCTTCAAGAATAGTTACAAACTCGTCTCCTCCGATTCTGTATACCGGACTGTGCTTAAACACCACGCATATAAGCTGACAACAGCTCTGGAGATACCTGTCGCCTGCCTCATGTCCATAATTATCATTAATGAATTTAAGATTGTTTACATCAAATACAACTATACCAAGTTCAAACAAAGACTTGTCCCTGATCATTGTGCTGTAAATACTCTTCGCTTCGGTATATGCATTCGCATTATTAACGTTGGTAAGAGGATCTTTATATGCCATGGTCCTTGCCGATCCAAGTTCCAGATTGTGATGTTCTCTTTCATCCACCTCAACAAAAGTATGAATGATGCAGTTAGCTATCAGGCATCCAATAGCGTAAAAGGGAACAAGGGGATAAAGGGTCTGAAGAACGATCAGCGCAGACATAACAAGACCGGACAATCCTACAGCATGATGATGGAGTTTCTTGTTTTTTTCAAGACCGGTTGAAACGATCAGTGTATATAAAGAAACTACAAAAAACAATATAAACTGGAAGACCAGTATTCCATATCTGGCAGGATTGGGATAATAATTTCCTTCTTTATCAAAAGCAAACATTATAGGGATAAAGAAGTTTATAGCCAGTAAAATAACATTCATGGCAACGGAGCAACATCCCGCTATCAATATCACTTTTTCAAAGAGTACATTTCTGCCAAGAAATTTGACCGTGAACCTCATCCATAAAAACACCGATACTCCCATCGACAAAAAATAGAGTACGGTGTCTGCATAGCAAACAGGTACGATCTTAAGATCAAATAAAAAGCCCCATAAGACATCGGAGACATAGTAAGCCATGATCCCAATAAGAAAAGCCTTGTAGCTGTTTTTAACCGGATCCTTTTCTTTACCGCCTCTGTACCTGATGGCGCTCATATTGATTATCAAATGAATGATAATAGAAAGTATTCCAAAACTTGCATAATACATACTGTCGTCTCCTTAATTCGATTCAGTTTACCCAAACCCCAATCTGTAGAACAGTAGTACGCAAAAAAGAACTATTTATGATTATATCACTAATTACCTGCATTCTTCAAAAAATATTTATCCGGCTACAGTTTTCCAAGGACTTCCCATGAATAGCCGTCCTTAGCCTTTTCCTCAAAAGGAAGATCATCAAAGGGTACAAGCATGTTGTGCTCTCTGAAACCGTTATTTCTCTCCCCGGCATAGTGCCAATTGTTGACCACGTGGAATCTCATCCATCTCTCATGCTCAAGGTTCCAAAGCTCTACTTTTTCATCTCCGGACATAGCGTTGTATTTTTCAAAGGCTTCCTTGGGAGAACTTGCCTTTAAGACCTTAAGCTTTGTATCTACATGATCCGCTACAGCGATATTTGACTGCCTTGAGAACTCCGAAATGTGATTCCAATCAGGAGTAGTACCATTATTTGATACATAGATGTCATGCATCTTCATGGCTACCCTGCTGAGCTTGTCCTTTAAGACAAGGTCTACGGTATAGACTTCTTCAAGGGTTCCAAATGCGGAAATATCAGTATCATCAATCCTTTCTTCTGATAAAACATTTATCATGATATCAGGATTCTTTGAAACGAAATACTTCCTGAATTTACTGATGGCTGTCAGGTTAAGGGCATTATCGTCATTGCAGAATATGATACGGCTCGCCTTCTCGATAACGGCTCTTTCCTCTCTCCAATCGGTCTCATAAAAGAATATTGAATCCCTATCTTCCGCTTTTTTTCCAACAGAAAAATAATTTCCAAGATAATAATGCTCTGTCTGGAACTCCTTGCTGTCACCAAATACATGGTATTCCACACTCTGATTTACTTTTAAGACATTGCTCTTAAGAGCCTGCTCAAGGATCTGAGCTCCGTACTTACCCATTCCGATGATAATAATGCACTCGTCAGAGTTTAAACCATCTCTCAAAGGATAGGAATTCCAATAAAGCCTTCCTGTATTCTCATACTTATTGAAAAATGTAAGGTTTACGGGTATTACTTCGGGAACATACTCTGTCATGCAATAGCAGTGAAAAGGAAGCACATTATCGTTGATATATGACTTGCAAGCGTTTATGCACTCATTGTAGTTCTCTCCCTCTCCATCAAAGATCAAATGAAGTCCTGACATATCAGATCTACTGTTAATGATCTTCTCCATAGAGCAGTCAAGATAAACCACTCTGTCATCTACCTTGTCGTTCTTTGAAGAAAGACAGATGCATATACCCTTACCTGTTTTCTTAATGTCCTCAATAAGAGCTTCGGTATAAATATTGTATTCTGAAAAAACATACCAGTCTTCGCTTTTATGCTTTTTCATGAAAATGGCAGGCTTAACATCATCATTCACGATCCCTGCAACAGAGGCAATGATAAAGCCTAAAATACCCATGCTGGAAAGCACGAAAACAATACCCAGGATCTTACCGAAAACCGTAACAGGATAAACGTCACCATAACCAACGGTTGTAAGTGTGACAACCATATACCAAAGGGCATCCCAAATTGAATTAATGCTGGAACCCTGAGCTCCGCTTTCAACTATGAAAAGCACTACGCTTAGAACAAGCAGTGTAACAAGTATTCCCAACAGGCCAATCTTTTTCTTCAAAACCTAAGTCTCCCCTAAATCTATTTGCTGAGTAATTTTCTCATGATCTCCACATTATGTGTATCACTCTTTTGGTAATCCACTTTTCTATCAAGACCTTTTTCTATGTAGATCGCATTTTGCTTTTTATCAAGTTCAGGCAGTTCATCCCATGGGATGAGACATGCGTGAGTAAACTCATCTCTGTTAATGTGGAATTTATGATCCACACCGTTTTGACCGGAAATAAACTGCTTTGCACGAAGATCGAATTCTTCATCCGTCATATGGCTGAAACCGGATGCAAAATAGAACGCAGACCAACGCAAATGCTCAAGTTTGCTGAGCTGTTCGATGTTCCACTCTCCACCATTAAGATCGGTTATGTATTTATAAGTGGGCATGAAATCCGCAGCACTCCTGCAACTCATCCTGTTAAAATACGTTACCTTTGCCCACGCTTCTTCTTTTGTATATAGCTTCTTATCTTCGTCGCTCAAATAGACATAATTGATCTCCATAGCAATCTTGTCGATCAATCCGATATTAAGCATTTCCTTGACATAAAGTTCCTTCTTCTCTCGGATTCCTGCCTCAGAATGAACAGTTACTCCGTCATAAGAGCACTCAAAAACATTGAACCTTCTGTGCTTTCTTTTAAGGAATCCGGTAATCTCGTTGGCAAGTTCCCTGTTCATGGCATTGTTGCCGGTACAAACGCAGATGTACTCAATGTTGTTTTTACTTAAATACTCGTAAAAACCTACTTCCCTTGCGTCTATCTCACATCCTCTGATATCGGGTTTCAGGAAGTTCTCAAACAATTCCGGATTCATGGCTGTAAGGATCCCGCTGAGTTTTTGATACTTAGGATCGAATATAGTTGCTTTAAACTTTCTTCCGGTGAACTGTCCGTTCATATAAAGATTGCGAAGAACGCTCTGTCCCACTTTACCGAAACCCACAATAGCTACATGGAAATCTTTATCCGCAATGCACTCGGATGAAAAACCAATGGTTCTGCAGGGCTGAAAATGATCTACAAGTGTCTTGGCTGCAAGATAAGGTCTGTCAATTACAAGAACAGAATCATATCCGTCTTTTTCCTCGCTCTTTTGGAATTCGCTTCCGTCAACGGTAGACATATCAGCTATAAGAGTAAGTAACAGATTCTTAATTCTTCTTTTTCTGTGCTTCTTTTCAACTTTTCCAAGGAAATCTTCAGCGAATTTAATATTCAGTTCTTCTTCATCTTTAAGACAATAAAGATAAAGCTGATTGATCTTCTTTACGCCGGAGAGTTTGATCTTCTCTCGACCTTCTTCCAAGGTTAGCCAACCATTAGCTTCGATAGTTTTCTTGGCTTCGTAGCTTATAACATTATCTACAAAGATAACAGCTCCGTCCAAAGACTTGGCGAATCTGATACAGTTCTCATCACAACCGTAAATAACAGAGATGTTCTTAGACATCCAAACAGAAATCTTTTTGATATGATGAAGCGCTTTAGAACCAATGGATGCAAGGAATGCATTGGCAGTAACAAAAAGAGCAACTATATGTACAAGCCAAAATAAGCAAAGAATAAAAAAGTTCTGCATGAAGAAAGTTTCTTTGATCTCTGCATATTCATTCTTACCGAGGAACATTCCCAAAGTAGCAAGAACGGCTCTGACAACAGCCATTAATATGTTGCCTTTGGTTAAATAAAAGCCATATCCATAAATAACGATGCCGCCAATGCACGCACCTATAAGCAGATACTCCATCCAGAAGTACCTGTTATTCTGTTCCTTCGCAAGTATCGTTACCAAAAACAGAAAGAAAACCGCTGTAAGGATTATTGTCAAAATAGCTGTTACCATCTATCTGTCCCCTAATCTAAATCTCTTTTTATCTCTCCATTATACTATAACCAATGTATACGTTGCCATACCGGTTTTAGTTTTCATACTCTCCGTATTCACAACCAATATGAGTAGCTTCAATCTCATCTATCAAAACGAATTCATCGCCAATACGGTCATACAGCTTAATAGTTCCCGTTCCGTTTCCGCCGTTCCAAAGTCTTGTATGCTTTTTGCTTCCGTCGGGAGACTCGTAGTTTACAAATAGCATATCTTTTTTGTAGCAGACTACATCTGTTTCCATTGCTGCATGTATGTTTTCCTGACGTACATGCCAAACTACTGTATCCTCTTTTTCTTCGAAAGAAAACTCCGTCTTAACTTTCAAATGAAGCTTTGAAAAGTTAAAATCGTACTCTTTTCCTTCATAGTAAAATACTCCCAGAAGTCGTCTGTCCAAGGGAACAAAATAAATCTTGGGACGACCTCCTCCTATATCAAAGACGCTGTTGTTAAGCTTCTGACCTGTAACCTTGCTGACAAGGCAATTCGATGAAAGCCAAACCCATGGGCTGGTAAAATCCCTTCCCCAGTTCTTATCGGCATAGCCATAGCTCTTTTCGGGTGTAACTATATATTTACGTCCGTTATAAACAATGGTTCCCCTGTAGAGAGTCTTCATACCTTCAGCATGCCAATACATGGCAAAGGCTTCCATATCTCTTAAGGGCTTGCTGGCGCCGTATCCAACGTTAAACGCAATGTCCTTTTTTAGTGAAAGGTCCCATGACATTTCTCCGGCGTCACACATCCACTCAGGATGCATCTTTGCTTCTTCAGGAGAAATGCTGACAGAGCCCTTAAGCTTATTCTCCGTCGCATAGCAGTCATCAGCCTTGATCTTATAAGGTGCTCTTCTGCTGATCTTTACATCCTTCCAAGCAAAAAAACGATGGAGCTGTGCATGATCTTCGCCCCAGGTTCCAACCTTGACCATAACGTATGACGGAAGCTTTCCTGCCTCCTTGTTTTCCGGTAACTGTCCGAACACAGGCTCATCTTCCCTTAATGCAGGATTAATTGTAAAGAACTCAATAAAGAAGGGCTTATCCTCTCCCGTCTCCGCATCCTGCGCTGTAAATGAATGCCACCACCAGTCGTATCCATGAAGATACAACGGTCCGTGCAGCATAAATCTATCTCTTTGTATACTGTGTTTATTAAACTTGAACATTTCTAACCTCTCATTTTGACCACTCGCCCCGTCCCTGTGGTCATTGTGGTCATTTTTGTCCACTAGGGACGGGGTTAAGTGGTCATTTTCTCATATATTTTACCACAAAGACAAAACGAACTATAGCGCAAATACATGAGAAATAAAAGACGAAAATGATGAATCGACATCTCTTTCGCCAATGGAGACAATTTGCTATAATAGCGAACAAACAAGTGTGTTCAAAATGGGGAGGTGTCGTAATGAACCTGATAGTGATCATAGGAAGCGGTGCAGTCGGCAAGATGACCGTTGGACAAGAATTAATGAAAATAACGGATTACAGGCTGTTTCACAATCACCATATGATCGAGCCTGTGATAGAGATATTCGGAAAGTTTGATGGTTCTGTTGTCAGTAAGCTTCGCGAAGATATTTTCGAGGCATTTATGAAGACTGATTATACAGGAATGATCTTCACATATATGTGGGCTTTTGATGAGCAGTCCGACTGGGATTATATAAAGTCTGTTGCAGACAGATTCGAAGCTACAGGCGGAACGGTTTACTATGTTGAACTTGTTGCAGACAGAGCGGTTAGGATCGAGAGAAACAAGTCCGAGAATCGTCTTACAAATAAGAAATCAAAAAGGGATATAGTTGTTTCAGAGGACCGTATGCTTAGGGAAGAGACCAAGTACCGTCTTGTAAGCAATGATGGAGAAATTCCCTTTGAGCATTACATGAAGATTGATAATACAAACCTTGAGCCTGATGTTGTTGCAAGGATGATAAAGGATAGGTTTAATCTTCAGGGCCTAGGTGTAACGGAGATGATGAATCGAGTAAAGCTGGAAGAAGTAAGAGAGTATGAAATCAATCAGCTTTATGATATGCAGATAGAGAGTTTTATGCCTTTATATGAGAAGTATCACGATGATATGTCTCCGGCTATTGAGCCGATTGAGAGGGTTAGAGCCAGGGCTTTATCGGATAAAAGGAAATACTATTTTATTGTTAAAGACGGGGCAAGAGTTGGTGCTATAAACATTGGTTTACGCGCATCAGATCCTGAAGAAGA
>JAEEOO010000023.1 GCA_016284315.1 Lachnospiraceae bacterium
ACCCAGCCACGTCTACTTCGACGTCACCGGCGTCCTCTCGCCTGCCGAGATCAAAGGTGTTAAGACTAATGAGATTGGAGAGATTGTCCGATCTCAAATTCTAGAGGTTATTACTAAATAAAATAAAAGATTTTTTTACCCCAGAGTTATTCTCTGGGTTTTTTTAATCAGAGGGACCATATTACAGATTTCGTGAGCGAACCATGTAGCGCCGCCAGTACTTACTGAGAACGAAGTTCGAAGTTAGTACTGCTGCGTGTCGCGTTATGAGCCGCGAGGCGTGTGAGCGACGAAACTGTAATATGGTAACCCGTCACTAAGTCAGCAAAATTTTAGAAAAACTTTAGAAGACAAATATACTAAATTATGGAAACTTGATTTATATTAGTTACATAGCGCGCATAAAATTCGAATAACACATAGAAACTGTTACGCATACTTAATTAGAAAGACGGAATAGAACAATGGCTAAATTCAGCGTAAAAAAACCTTTTACCATATTGGTGGCGGTACTTGCGGTGCTTATCCTTGGTGTCGTCAGCATTATGAAGATGCAGCTTGACCTCTTGCCGGAAGTCAACCTGCCATATTTGCTTGTAATCACAACCTATCCCGGAGCCAGCCCCGAAAAAGTGGAAACAGCGGTAACGGAGCCCCTGGAAAGTACACTCGGAACCATAACCGGTGTTAAGAATGTCATGAGCTACAGCTATGAAAACTACAGTATGATCCAGTTGGAGTTCGAAGATGACACTGACATGGACAGCGTTATGGTTAAGGTTACGGCGGGAATTAACACCGTCCGAAGCTCCTTCCCGGATGAAGTCGGCATTCCCAATGTTTTGGAACTCAGTGCCGACATGCTTGCCTCCATGTACGTGGCTGTTAGCTACGAAGGAATGGAGACGGAAGAGCTTTCAAGATTTATTGAAGAAACTCTTAAGCCTCAGTTTGAAAGACAGGATGGTGTAGCGAGCGTTACAGCTACAGGACTTATTGAGAAAACCATCGAAGTCAGACTGAACCAGGACAAGATTGATAAATTAAACGAGAAGATCAAGGCTAAGGCTCAGGATGCTTTGGATGAAGCGCGGGAGCAGCTTGATGACGCAAAGCAGCAGCTGGAGGATGGCCAGGCAGAGCTTGATAAGAGCAAGACCGAAGTAGCAAACGGTCAGGCTGACCTCAACAAAGCCAAGGACGAACTTGAGCAGGGAAAAGCAGAGCTTGAAAAACAGCAGAAGGAAACCTACGACCAGCTGGCACAGGCCTCCCTGGCTCTCGACCAGCTCTCTGCATACCAGACTCAGCTTGTAAAAGAACAGGCACAGGAGAAAGTCCTTCAGACCGCAATAAGCGAGGTTGAGAAGGGACTTGCGACATATAATGTAACTTTGGCAAATCTTGATTCAACCATTTCCACAATGGAAAATGGTTTGACCACAGCTACAAACTCCATTGCGACCATGGACCAGCTTATTGCGCTGGCGGATGCTATTGCGGCAGATCCGACAATCGCAACTCAGCAGAATGCCACCGTGACCGGTCAGACTAATGGACAGGTTCTTGGATATGGACTAGCTACTTTAGGTACAGCATCGCCTGATCTGGCTACTTTATCTACAGGTTATAATGCGGCATACGCAGCTTATGAAGCGGATCCTTCAAATCCTAAAGATGCGACTATAACTGCAACATATGTAGGAACTGTTTCTGCAGCATCAACTGCGCTTACCGCAACCAAGACTGCAACTCAAACTCAGATTACTACTTTAAATGCAACTCTTCCTCAGTTAAAAACCGTTCAGTCAACTGTTGCCAGCTATCAGTCAGAGCTCACCGCTCTCCGGCTTGAGATCGAGGTAACCAAGGGAATTGTTGCGGGATACGAAGAACAGCTCAAGAAGATGGGAGTATCCTACACTGATATTGAGACTGCAAAGATGCAGGCGGCAGCAGGCTTTGCTGCAGCTCAGGCTCAGATTTCCAGCGGCCAGACCGCACTTGAGACAGCCCAGTCCCAGCTTGATGCCGGAAAGACTCAGATGGAAAGCGCCCAGGAACAGATTGATTCCGGATGGGAAAGCTACAATGATGCGGCAAAGGAATTTGAGAAGCAGAAAGAGAGCGCCCTTGAAAGCGCAAATGCCGATCAGCTCCTTACCCTTTCAACCATCTCAACACTTATTTATGCCCAGAACTTTGAGATGCCTGCAGGCTACATCGATGATGAGAATGACAACTCATGGCTCTTAAAGGTTGGTAACAACTATGACTCAATAGAAGACCTTGGCTCGATGCTTCTTACAAGCATTGACGGCGTAGGCGATATCACTCTTGATTCCGTGGCGGATCTTGTTGTTATCGACAATTCCGACATGTCATATGCAAGATTAAACGGCGAGCGTGCGGTTATCCTTTCCATTTTCAAGGCCAGCACCACAGGTACCAACGAAGTAAGCCGTACCCTTAAGGCTGAGATCAAGGAGATGGAGGAAAAGTACGAAGGCCTCGATGTCCTTATAATGGTTGACCAGGGTGACTACATCCAGCTTATTGTCAAGAGCGTGCTTCAGAGTATTGTTATCGGTGCGTCCCTTGCAATCATTATCCTTGCATTTTTCTTAAAGGACTTTATGCCTACAATCGTTGTAGCCATCAGTATTCCTTTGAGCGTGCTTTTGTCCCTTGTTGCCATGTACTTCTCGGGAATATCACTGAACATGATGTCCCTATCCGGTATGGCCCTAGGTATAGGTATGCTGGTTGATAACTCCATTGTTATCATTGAGAACATATACAGGTTGCGAGGTCGAGGCATTAATGCGGCTCGAGCGGCGGTGCAAGGTACAAGACAGGTATCCGGTGCGGTTGTGGCTTCAACCCTTACCAGTGTCAGCGTATTCTTCCCCATGGTTTACACCACAGGTATGGTACGCTCCCTCATGCTCCCCATGGCACTGACAATTATTTACTGTCTCCTTGCATCATTGATCGTTGCAATGACAGTTGTGCCTGCGGCAAGCTCAACGCTCCTTAAGAACACCAAGCCCAAGGAGCACAAGTTCTTTGACAAGGTTCAGGATGCATACGGAAAAGTTCTTGCATTCTGCTTAAGAGTAAAAGTTGTTCCTCTTGGACTTGCTGTCGCACTCTTGGCTCTTTCTGTTTGGCAGGTATTCAGAATGGGTATCGTAATGATCCCTGAGATGACCAGCAATCAGATTCAGGCCACCATCAATTTTGATGAAGATGAGATTACAAGAGACGAGGCATATGCCCTTGTTGATGAAATTATTTACAGAAGCGTTGAAGTTCCCGGTGTTGATTCCGTAGGTGGTATGGCCGGAAACGGAGAAAGCCTCATGGGCTTTGGCGGAAGCAGCGGTTCATATGGTTCCTTCTCCCTCATGATTACAACCGAGAATGAGAATGCGGGAGCAAAGGAAGTAAAGGAAATCTGCAGAAACATCGAAGCCATCGGTGATGAGCTTGGCGTAAAGGTAAGCTTGTCCAGCGGACTTGAGGAAATGGGCGCTATTTTGGGTAGCGGACTTTCCATCTCAATCTATGGTCAGGACCTTGATACTTTACGTGAAATCAGCGAAGACATTATGGAAATTGTCGGAACCGTTGATGGATATGTTAACATTCAGAACGGTCAGGAGGAGGCAAACCAGGTTCTCCACCTTGTGATCGACAAGGATAAGGCCATCAGATACGGCGTGACTGTTGCACAGATTTACCAGTCCATCGCCCAGGAAATGGCAACTTCTCAGAATGCTATTACAGTAACCGTTGACGGTGTCGATATGAACGTTGACATTGTTAACGAGCTTGATGTTGTAACTGTTGAGAATCTTCTTGATATTGAGATTCCCGTAACTGAGCCTGAAGAGGCTAAGGAAGTTGACGAGCCTGAAGAAACAGAAGAAAAGACCACCAAGTCAAAGTCAGCTACCACAAGCAGCTTCGGCTCATCAATGGGAAGTTTCGGATCCACATCCGGCTACAGCATGGGTAGCTTTGGATCATCAGGAATGTCCGGCATGAGCGGATACGGTTCATCTTCAGGAATGTCCGGTGCAACCTCCACTCAGGCCACCAGACCTTTAAGCGATTTTGCTGAGATCAAGGTTGAGGACGGTCTTAACAGTATCTCTCGTGAGAACCAGTCAAGATACATGACTGTAACCGCAGGTGTGGCAGAGGGCGAGAATGCAACACTGCTTTCAAGAAAGCTTCAGCCCCTTATCGAAGCCTATGAAGCACCCGATGGTTATACCGTTGATATGGGTGGTGAATCCGAATCAACAATGAAGATGATCAAGGACATGATGCCTATCTTTATCATGGGTATCGCCTTTATCTACTTTGTAATGGTAGCGCAGTTCCAGAGCTTACTTTCACCTTTCATCGTGCTCTTTACACTGCCTCTTGCTTACACCGGAGGATTCCTGGCACTTTGGGCTACAGGTGAGAACATCTCCATGATGGCTCTTATGGGATTCATAGTCCTGACGGGTACTGTAGTTAACAACGGTATCGTTTACGTTGACTACACCAACCAGTTGCGAGTCGGTGGAATGGAGCGAAGAGACGCTCTTATTGCAACAGGTAAGACTCGTATGAGACCTATTCTCATGACCGCTCTCACCACCATCCTTGCTGAGGCAAGTCTTATCTTCGGTGACGACATGGGCTCCCAGATGGGTAGGGCAATGGCCCTTGTTATTGCGGGAGGACTTCTGTACGCAACCCTTATGACCTTGTTCATAATCCCCGTTATGTACGATATCCTCTTCAAGAAGCCCCCTCTCAGCGTTGACGTCGGAGGCGACAACATCGATGATATTCCCGATGACGCAAAGGAATTCATGGATAAACTGGCTGAAGAAAGAAGGCTCAAAGAGAACAATACTGAGAGTACAGAACCTCAGAGTTAACGTTTCTTGAAATATAAAACCAAATAAAATACACTCCCGTAGATATTTATGGTAAAATGCTTTGTGCAAGTATTAACCATGATGTCTACGGGATTTTTTTGGAGATTATTATGATCCTTATCAAAAACGGTCGCGTTGTCGATCCCGCTTCCGGGCTTGACGCAGTCCGCGACATTCTTATCAATGATCAAAAAATAATAAAGATCGCTGAGAACATAAGCGAAGACGAGGCAAAGGGGCTTGTAGTGGCCGGCAGCGCTGACAGCACAAAATTCGAAGTCATCGATGCCACCGGAAAAGTGGTTGCTCCCGGTTTTGTTGATGTCCACGTTCATTTCCGTGATCCCGGATTTACGGATAAAGAGGACATTTACACCGGTGCCAAGGCTGCTGCAAAGGGCGGATACACCAGCGTTGTCATGATGGCAAACACAAAGCCCACCATCGATAATGTTGATACCCTGAAGTATGTCCTTGATAAAGGAAAAGAGACCGCTATAAATGTTTATGCCTGCGCTAATGTTACATACGGCATGAAGGGTGAAGAGGTAACTGATTTTGACGCTCTTGCCAAGGCGGGGGCAGTCGGATTTACAGACGACGGAATACCTCTTGTTAGAGAAGAGATCGTTCTTGAGGCTATGGAAAAGAGTAAGGCTTTGGATATGCCTCTCAGCTTCCATGAAGAAGATCCGTCGGTTATCGAGAACAACGGAATAAACAGAGGAAAAGCAAGCGAGCATTTCGGTATCGGCGGTTCCCCGAGAGAAGCCGAGATAAGGATGATCTCAAGGGATATCGAACTTGCAAAGAAGACCGGTGCTGTCATCGATATTCAGCACATCTCAACAAAAGAGGGTGTTGAACTTGTAAGGCAGGCGAAGGCAGCAGGCTTAAAGGTTCACGCAGAGGCGACACCTCACCACTTCTCGTTAACTGAGGAAGCAGCTATTGAGCATGGAACCCTTGCCAAGATGAACCCTCCTCTCAGAGAAGAGGCTGACAGAGTGGCAGTTGTAAAAGGCCTTGCAGACGGAACCATCGACATGATTGCAACTGATCATGCACCCCACACCGCAGAGGAAAAGGCAAGGGAACTTACCAAGGCACCCAGCGGAATAATCGGTCTTGAGACCGCCCTTCCTCTTGCAATAATGAACCTTGTTAAAACCGGTGAGGTCAGCCTTATGAAGGTTCTTGCAGCTTTCAGCACAAACCCCGCAAGACTTTACAAGCTTGACGCCGGATACATTAAAGAAAACGGACCTGCCGATCTTGTGATCTTTGATACGGAGGCAGAATATGTCTACAAAAAAGAAGACATCGCTTCAAAGGCCTGCAACACTCCTTTTATAGGATGCAAAATGCAGGGCAAGGTCACAGCAACCATTTGCAAAGGCAAGGTAGTATATAAAGCATAAAAAGGCAAAAGCCGAATCAATAACCATTGGAGATAGACATGAAAAAGAAAACAAGTGCAAAAATTCTTTCGCAAAAAAGTCTTGCACCGGGCATCTACGATATGTGGCTCGAGTGCGATATAGCTAAGGACGCTCATGCCGGACAGTTCATCGGAGTATATCCAAACGACAAGAGCACCCTGCTCCCAAGACCCATAAGCATCTGTGAAGCCGACGCATCAAAGAGCGCCTTAAGATTGGTTTACAGAGTCGCCGGAAAGGGAACCGCTGAGTTTTCACGGTATAACGAGGGCGATTGCTTAGATGTTCTCGGTGTTCTTGGAAACGGTTATGACTTAAGCCTTTTAAAGGGCAAGCGCGTTATGCTCATGGGCGGCGGAATCGGAATCCCACCCATGCTTGAACTTGCAAAGGAACTTTTTGAGCAGAACAAGGCTGTAACCGATGGTGAGAAAGCGGAAATCATCATCGTAGTCGGATACAGAGACAGTAAAACCTTCTTAAAAGAAGACCTTGAGAAGTACGGAAAGGTTTACATTGCCTCTGAGGACGGAAGCGTCGGAACAAAGGGCAACGTAATGAATGCAGTTGCCGAGGAGAATATCGAAGCGGATGCAATCTGTGCCTGCGGTCCCATGCCCATGCTCCGTGCTATCAAGAAATTTGCGGAAGAGAAAAACATTCCCGCATATATCTCTCTTGAAGAGCACATGGCCTGCGGAGTCGGAGCATGCCTTGGCTGCGTCGTAAAGACAAAAGAGGTGGACCACCACTCACATGTTAACAATGCAAGGATCTGTACCGACGGACCGGTATTTTTGGCGGAGGATGTTGAAATATGAGAACAGAGATAGAAATTGCCGGTGTAAAGTGGAAGAATCCTGTAACCGTTGGTTCGGGTACCTTCGGATCCGGAATGGAATATGATGAATTTGTTGATTTAAATAAATTGGGAGCCGTTACAAGTAAGGGAGTTGCAAATATTCCCTGGCCCGGAAATCCTACCCCCAGAGTAACCGAGGTTTACGGCGGAATGCTCAATGCCATCGGACTTCAGAATCCCGGAATTGATGTTTTCTGCGAGAGGGATCTTAAATTCCTTGAGAGCTACGATACAAAAGTTATCGTTAATGTTTGCGGAAAGTCCATTCAGGACTATGTGGATGTTGTTGAGCGCCTCTCAGATGAAAAGAGAGTAGATATGCTTGAGATCAACGTTTCCTGCCCCAATGTTAAAGAGGGCGCCATCGCTTTCGGACAGAAGGCCGAGGCTCTTACTGAGATCACCAAAGAGATAAAAAAGCACGCCAAACAGCCCGTTATCATGAAGCTTTCTCCCAATGTCACAGACATCGCGGAGATGGCAAGAGCCGCAGAGGCAGCAGGCGCAGACGCTATTTCACTTATCAATACCATCACCGGTATGAAGATTGATATCAACCGTCGCACCTTTGCTCTTGCAAACAAGACCGGCGGAATGAGCGGCCCTGCCATCAAGCCCGTTGCAGTTCGCATGGTTTATCAGGCGGCACAGGCTGTTAAGATCCCTATTATCGGAATGGGTGGTATCGCAACTGCGGAGGATGCTCTAGAGTTTATCCTTGCGGGAGCAACGGCAGTTTCAGTGGGAGCAGCAAACTTTGTAAATCCTTATGCAACCCTTCAGGTTATCGAAGGCATCGAGGATTACATGCGCCGCAACAACGTTGAGGACATCAAGGACCTCATCGGCGCGGTAAGATAATTGACATGAAAGCCAAATCGTGGCAAAATTATAAGGATTATCGGATACTATACCCAAATTTAAAAATTTGTTACCTCAAAAGAAGGAGATAACTAGATTTTCGGAGGATTTAAGATGTACAAGCAAGTTTCTACCGACCTGAATTTCGTCGACAGAGAACATGAAGTCGAAAAGTTCTGGCGTGAAAACGATATTTTCAAGAAGAGCTATGACATCCGCGAAGGATGCCCTACATATACTTTCTATGATGGCCCGCCGACCGCAAACGGAAAGCCTCATATCGGACACGTTGAGACCCGTACCATTAAGGACATGATCCCCAGATATCGAACCATGAAGGGCTATCAGGTTCCCCGTAAAGCAGGATGGGATACTCACGGACTTCCCGTTGAACTTGAAGTTGAGAAACTGCTTGGACTTGACGGAAAAGAGCAGATCGAAGAGTACGGACTTGATCCTTTCATCAGCAAGTGTAAGGAATCAGTTTGGAAATATAAAGGAATGTGGGAAGATTTCTCAGGAACCGTTGGTTTCTGGGCTGATATGGACGATCCCTACGTTACCTATGATGACAATTTCATCGAGTCAGAGTGGTGGGCACTTAAGACCATCTGGGACAAGGGACTTCTCTACAAGGGATTCAAGATCGTTCCTTACTGCCCCCGTTGCGGCACCCCTCTTTCTTCACACGAAGTAGCACAGGGCTACAAGACCTTAAAGGAGCGCACCGCTATCGTTCGCTTCAAGATCAAGGGTGAGGATGCTTACTTCCTCGCATGGACAACCACACCTTGGACCCTTGCTTCAAATATCGCACTTTGCGTTAACCCTGAGGAGACTTACGTTAAGGTTAAGGCTGCCGACGGATTTACTTATATCCTTGCAAAAGCTCTTGCAGACACCGTTCTCGGTCAGATCGAGCGCGAGGAGGGAACTCCCGCATACGAGATCCTTGAGACTTACGTTGGTAAGGACCTTGAGTACAAAGAGTACGAGCCTCTTTACCAGTGCGCTGCAGATGCTGCCGAAAAGCAGAAAAAGAAGGCATTCTTCGTATATTGCGATGACTATGTAACCATGTCTGACGGTACCGGTATCGTACATATCGCTCCTGCATTCGGTGAAGACGACGCAAGAGTCGGACGCAAGTATGATGCTCCTTTCGTACAGATGGTAGACGAGCACGGTGTTATGAGGCCTGAGACACCTTTCGCAGGCATGCGTGCAAAGCCCACCCAGAAGGAGATCGATGCAGGAGCGATCAGCTGCGATCCCGAGGTATTAAAAGAACTTTCCGGAAGAGGAATCCTTTTCAGCGCTCCCAAGGTAGAGCATGATTATCCTCACTGCTGGAGATGTTCAACTCCTCTTCTTTACTATGCAAGAGAGTCCTGGTTCATCAAGATGACCGCTGTTAAGGACGACCTCGTTGCAAACAACAAGACCGTTAACTGGATCCCTCAATCAATCGGTGAAGGACGTTTCGGCAACTGGCTTGAGAACATTCAGGACTGGGGCGTTTCAAGAAACCGTTACTGGGGTACTCCTTTAAATATCTGGGAGTGTGCTGAGTGCAACCACCAGGAAGCTATCGGATCAAGAGAGCAGCTTGAGCAGATGTCAGGCAACCCTGCAGCTAAGACTGTAGAGCTTCACCGTCCTTACATCGACGAGATCACCTGCAAGTGCCCTAAGTGCGGTGGCACCATGAAGCGTGTTCCAGAAGTTATCGACTGCTGGTTCGATTCAGGCGCAATGCCTTTCGCACAGCATCACTATCCTTTTGAGAATAA
>JAEEOO010000024.1 GCA_016284315.1 Lachnospiraceae bacterium
GGCTTTAATCCTGTCAGCCTTGTTTTTTTTGCCTTTGACTTTATCCTTTTATGGAGATTTTTTAAGGGAGAGGTTTTATCAAACATAGGCAGGGCTATTGTTTCTGCTGTGATCGGAATTCTTATGGGACTTTCGACGTTTTTGGGAGTACATATTATTTTCGGTAACAATGATATTTTTGACGGAAGCTCAAAGGGGGCTTATCTTATACCGGTTACATTGGGACTGGCGCTTATATTTGTACCGATTATTTCGGAGATGATCGGTTTCTTTGACAGAATAAGTTCTGTTGAGGATTCTTTGGATGTTAAAGCGACAAAGACCGGCAAAGCCATTGGTTACCTGTGTATGATCTGGGGAATAGTGTTTTTGAGCTTTGTTCCGCTATTTCTATATTGGTGGCCGGGTAACTTTATTGGTGATGCAAATGCGCAGGTTGAGGATTGGCTATATGGAGGAATATCTACGCATCATCCCATACTGCATACAGTCCTTTTGGGAAGATTTTATGAGCTTGGATGCAAATTAGGACATCCGAATTACGGTTTTCAGTTTTTCACGATACTACAGATGCTTGTAGTTTCGGGATCCGTAGCTTGCTTTATGAGGTATCTCTATGACAGAAAGGTAAGGAAAAGCATAAGGATCATTACGCTGCTTTGCTTTGTGCTCAACCCTACTTTGTCCTATTATGCTATTTCAACTATTAAGGGAGTGATGTGCGGAGCATTTACTCTTATTGCGGTCACTTTCCTTCTAAGATTCATAGACAGCGGAAAGATCAATAGGCTTATCGGATTTATTGTACCTGCTATCTTGGCATGCTGCTTTAGGAACAACATGGTTTATGCAATGGCTGTGGCAGGAATAGTAATGACTATAGTTTTTGTAGCTAAGAAAAAAGGTCTTAAGACTGTGATCGCTTTCTTTGCAGCAATAGTTTTGATCGTTGCGGGAGCAAAGGTGAGTGAAAAGATCCTGATCAAAGCTACTGATGGTAAGGTGGTAGATACTCAAAGAGAGAGTATGTCGGTTCCGATCATGTGTCTTGCAAGAGTAGTAAAGTATCATGGAACTGAACTTGAGCCCGCAGTACATGACGAAATCTGTCTTTATATTCCTGAATATCTTATAGATAGTTATGCATATTGCCTTTCGGACGGCGTAAAGAATTATGCAAATGAAAATCTTCTCAGGGACAACAAGATAAACTTTTTTAAGTTGGTTGCTAAAGTAGGTTTAAAGTATCCCGGGGAATATCTTGAGGCGTTCTCGGGATTAACTTGCGGTTATTGGTACTTGGGTGATTATCCTTATTATGTGGGAGGTACGACTAAACTCTTTTGTGCGTCTTTCCGTACGGATATTCCGAATATAGAAAACAAGAACCTTTTACCAATCGGTGGAAGTATTTTTGATTATCTGTATGATGAAAGGGAAGGAAGGCTTTCAATTCCTTTGCTTGGATGGTTATGGAGAGGCGGACTGTATTTTTGGATATATGTATTTGCTTTCTTCTATAGTATCTATGGAAAGAACATTAAATCTTTGGGAGCGGTTAGTTTCCCGTTTATGTATTTGATGAGCTGCCTTTTTGGACCGGCACCTTTCTTGAGATACATTGTTATAAATATTATAATGCTACCCACCTTAATATATTTGTTGGCGAATAAAGGAAACGTTACTAAACAGAATAATAATGAAGAAACTTAAAATAGGTACACTTGAATTAAAGAATAATGTGATACTTGCACCAATGGCAGGAGTTACTGACCTGCCATTTCGCATTTTATGCAGCGAAATGGGTGCGGGTATGGTCTGCATGGAAATGGTAAGTGCAAAAGCCATTTCCTATAATAATAAGAACACTGTTGAACTTCTCCGCGTTGAGGAGTCGGAGCGCCCCGCAAGCCTTCAGCTTTTCGGATCCGAGCCCGAACTAATCGGTGAGGTGGTCAAGTCAATCGATGGAAGAAATTATGATGTCCTTGATTTTAATATGGGATGTCCCGTTCCTAAGGTTGTAAACAACGGAGAGGGTTCAGCTCTTATGAAGAATCCCGATCTTGCCTTTAGGATCATGGAGCAGCTTGTAAAGAATTCCACCAAGCCCGTTACCGTAAAGTTCAGAAAAGGTTTTGACCATGACCACGTTAACGCGGTTGAGATCGCAAAGGCCGCCGAGGCAGCAGGCGTTAATGCAGTTGCCGTTCACGGTAGGACCCGCACCGATTATTATTCCGGTCAGGCGGACTGGGATATAATAAGACAGGTTAAGGAAGCTGTTTCTATCCCTGTCATCGGAAACGGAGACGTTACCGACGCAAAGAAAGCAAAAGCTTTGGTAGATCAGACCGGCTGCGACGGAATCATGATCGGAAGAGGCGCCGAAGGAAATCCCTGGATCTTCAAGCAGGTAGTCCACTACCTCGAGACCGGCGAAGAACTGGATCCCCCCACCCCCGCCGAGAAGAAGGCATTGGCTATTAGGCATGCCGCATTAATGCGGAAATACAAAGGCGAATATGTAGCAATCCAGGAGATGAGAAAACATCTCGCCTGGTACACCGCGGGAATGCCGAACTCCTCCAAGTTTCGCGGTAGGATCAATAGTATGACTACTATGGAAGAATTACTTGAGGGAGTTGAGGAAATATTTGGGGAATAGTTTCGACTGAAAAAGTAGTACATAAAATATTTACAATTTTTTCTAAAAAACTTCTTGCAATATTTACAAATAGATGTTATATTAGTCCTTGCTGTGGCATGATAGCTGTGAAGCGTGAGGTTGCTGTTACAGAGAAATCTATAACAGGTTTTCCGTGGAGCGAATGTCAAGTTCAGAAAACTGACGACAAGTCACTGTACCGAAAATAAAGTCTGCAATAGTGCAGAAACTACGTGTGGTCACCTCGAAAAGAGGTAAAAATGTGCCCGGAACGTTGCTAAGGGTTAGGACACACACGGCAATGTGTACAGTCACCGCTTGTCGCATACGAAATGCGAAAAGGAGGCGACTTTTTTTATGGCAAGTCAAATTATGAGAATTACCCTTAAAGCTTATGATCATCAGCTCATCGATGCATCTGCAGTTAAGATCATCGATACTCTGAAGAAAAGCGGCGCCCAGGTCAGCGGACCCGTTCCTCTTCCTACTAAGAAGGAAGTAGTTACTATTCTTAGAGCTACTCATAAGTATAAGGATTCCAGAGAACAGTTCGAGCAGAGAACTCACAAGAGACTCATCGACGTTGTTACTGCTGGACCCAAGACTGTTGAATCTCTTCAGCGTCTTGAGATGCCTGCCGGTGTTTACATCGACATCAAGATGAAGAACAAGTAATCTTCATTAAATAAAGAAACATTTTTAAAACCTCTACTAGACAAGAACGGGGAGTTGCAACGAACAAGCCGGTCCGCTATGTAGAACACAGGAGGTAAAATTAAGAAATGAAAAAAGCAATTTTGACAACAAAGATTGGCATGACTCAGATCTTTGGCGAGAACGGAGCACTTATTCCCGTTACCGTACTTCAGGCAGGACCTTGTGTTGTTACTCAGGTTAAGACCGAGGACAACGACGGTTACAGCGCTGTACAGGTTGGCTTCGTAGACGACAAGGACAGAGTTGTTAACAAGGATGGAAAGGGCTCCAAGAAGGTTTACAATCGTCACGGCGCTGATAAGGCTGCTCAGGGACACTTCAAGAAGGCCGGTGTTTCATCCAAGAAATATGTCAGAGAGTTTCGCTTTGAGAATGCAGAAGAGTACAAGCTCGGCGATGAGATCAAGGCTGACATCTTTGCTCAGGGAGATAAGGTAGACGCTACCGCAATCTCAAAGGGTAAAGGATTCCAGGGCGCAGTTAAGCGTCTCGGCCAGCACAGAGGACCCATGAAGCACGGTTCTAAGTTCCACCGTCATCAGGGTTCAAACGGTGCATGTTCATCACCCAGCCGTGTGTTCAAGGGAAAAGGAATGCCCGGACACATGGGAAGCGTAAAAGTTACTGTTCGCAACCTTGAAGTAGTACGTGTTGACAGTGAGAAGAACCTTCTCCTTGTTAAGGGCGCAGTACCCGGATGCAAGAAAGCTCTTGTTACTATCAAAGAGACTACCAAGGTAGATTGCTAATTCAGGGCGAAAGGAGGACCAATTATAATGGCAAACGTATCTGTTTACAATATGGAAGGCAAGGAAGTTGGTACAATCGAACTGAATGACGCAGTTTTCGGCGCACCCGTAAACGAGCATCTCGTTCACATGGCAGTTGTACAGCAGCTTGCAAATAATCGTCAGGGTACTCAGAAGGCAAAGACCCGTTCTGAAGTATCAGGTGGCGGAAGAAAACCTTGGAGACAGAAGGGAACCGGTCATGCAAGACAGGGATCCATCAGAGCTCCTCAGTGGAAGGGCGGCGGAGTTGTTTTTGCTCCCGTTCCCAGAGATTATTCTTTCAAGCTTAACAAGAAGGAAAAGAGAGCAGCTCTTAAGTCTGTTCTTACCGATAAGGTTCAGAACAACAACCTCGTAGTTGTTGACGAGCTTAAGCTTGACGAGATCAAGACCAAGAAGTTCACCGAGGTTATGAACAACCTCAAGGTTGAGAGCGGTCTTGTAGTAATCAGCGAGATCAACGAGAATGTAATCCTCAGCGCAAGAAACGTAGCTGAAATCAACACTTCCGTTGTTAATAACATCAACGTATATGATGTACTTAATGCACAGAAGCTTGTTCTTACTAAGGACGCTGTTGCAAAGATCGAGGAGGTGTACGCATAATGGCAGACATTAAATACTATGACGTAATCCTTAAGCCTGTTGTTACTGAAAAGAGCATGGAAGGCTATGCAGACAAGAAGTACACTTTCCTTGTTCACACTGAGAGCACCAAGTCTCAGATCAAGGAAGCTGTAGAGAAAATGTTCGAAGGCGCAAAGGTTAAGAAGGTTAACACCATGAACCTTGACGGCAAGAACAAGAGACGCGGCGTTGTTACCGGAAAGACTGCAAAGGCTAAGAAAGCAATTGTATGGCTTACCGAGGACAGCAAGGACATCGAGATCTTCTCAGGTCTGTAAGTTATAAGCAATCAGCATTATGTACTTTATAATGCTGACAAATTGCGAAATGCACTAGTTCGCAATTTGCAGCGAAGCTGTTGCGCAATTTGTGATGTCCTTTATCACAAATTGATACAATGTTCATTCGCGCAGATGTATACGACTTTTAAATAAGTCGTGCTAAAAAGACAAAGGAGAATAAAAAGATGGGAATTAAGACATACAATCCCTACACCCCTTCCCGCAGAAACATGACCGGTTCTGATTTCTCAGAGATCACTAAGAAAACTCCTGAGAAGAGCCTTCTTGTTTCTAAGAAGAAAAATGCCGGACGTAACAACCAGGGCAAGATTACCGTTAGACATCAGGGTGGCGGTAACAGACAGAAGTATCGTATCATCGACTTCAAGAGACTTAAAGATGGCATCCCCGCTACCGTAATCGGTATCGAGTATGACCCTAACAGAACAGCTAACATCGCTCTTATCTGCTATGCAGATGGCGAGAAGGCATATATCATCGCTCCCGAAGGACTTACCGATGGCATGAAGGTTATGAATGGACCTGAGGCCGAAGTAAGAGTAGGCAACTGCCTCCCTCTTGAGTGCATTCCTGTTGGTACCATGGTACATAACGTAGAGCTTTATCCCGGAAAGGGCGCACAGATGGTTCGTTCCGCCGGTAACGGAGCTCAGCTTATGGCTAAGGAAGGCAAGTATGCAACCTTAAGACTCCCTTCAGGCGAGATGAGAATGGTTCCTCTTAACTGCCGTGCTACCGTTGGTATCGTAGGTAATGTTGATCACAGCCTCGTTAAGATCGGTAAAGCCGGACGTAAGCGTCACATGGGCATCCGTCCTACTGTTCGTGGTTCTGTTATGAACCCCAACGACCATCCTCATGGAGGTGGTGAAGGTAAGACCGGTATCGGACGTCCCGGCCCTTCAACTCCTTGGGGCAAGCCTGCTCTTGGTCTCAAGACCAGAAACAAGAAGAAGGCTTCCAACAAGTTGATCGTAAGAAGACGCGACGGCAAGGCAATCAAGTAATCGAGGAGGAACAAAAATGGCTAGATCACTTAAAAAAGGACCTTTCGCAGACGCTGAGCTGCTTAAGAAGGTGGATGCACAGAATGCAGCCGGCCAGAAGTCAGTTATCAAGACTTGGTCACGCAGATCCACAATTTTCCCTTCCTTCGTAGGACACACCATCGCAGTACATGATGGCCGCAAGCACGTGCCTGTATATGTTACCGAAGATATGGTAGGACACAAGCTCGGTGAGTTCGTTGCTACCAGAACCTACAGAGGACATGGCAAGGACGAGAAGAAGTCCAAGGTTAAGTAAGTTCAATCAGTTGAAAGGAGTGTAAGTCTATGGCTAAGGGACATAGATCTCAAATAAAGAGAGAAAGAAACGCGCAGAAAGACAACAGACCTTCTGCAAAGTTATCTTACGCCAGAGTATCAGTACAGAAGGCATGCTTCGTACTTGATGCTATCAGAGGCAAGGATGTAACTACTGCTGCAGCAATCTTGGAGTACAACCCCAGATATGCTTCCAGCATCATTAAAAAGCTGCTTGCATCTGCTGTTGCAAATGCAGAGAACAACAACGGTATGAACCCCGAGAATCTCTACATTGCAGAGTGCTATGCTAACCAGGGTCCTATCATGAAGAGAGTAAGACCTCGTGCACAGGGCAGAGCTTACAGAATCGAAAAGAGAATGAGCAACATCACAATCGTGCTCGACGAGAAGAAGTAAGGAAAGGAGCTTAAAATTTATGGGACAGAAAGTTAATCCTCATGGCCTCAGAGTTGGTGTTATCAAGGACTGGAATTCCAGATGGTACGCTAATGACCAGGATTTCTCAGATTTCCTTGTAGAGGATCAGAAAATCAGAAAGTTTCTCAAGAAGAAGCTCTCAAACGCAGGAGTTTCTAAGATTGAGATTGAAAGAGCATCCGATAGAGTAAAGGTTATCATCTATACCGCAAAGCCCGGTTTCATCATCGGTAAGGGCGGCACAGAGATCGAAGTTACCAAGAACGAGATCGCTAAGCTTACTGCTGGCAAGAAAGTTCTTGTTGACATCAAAGAGATCAAGAAGCCTGATCGTGATGCACAGCTTGTTGCTGAGAACATCGCTCAGCAGCTCGAGAACCGTATTTCATTCAGAAGAGCAATGAAGTCTTGCATGGGCAGAACCATGAAGGCAGGCGCTCTCGGAATCAAGTCAGCATGCAGCGGCCGTCTTGGCGGAGCTGATATCGCTCGTACCGAGTTCTACAGCGAGGGAACCATTCCTCTTCAGACTCTCAGAGCCGACATTGATTACGGTTTTGCAGAGGCAGATACCACCTATGGTAAGGTTGGTGTTAAGGTTTGGATTTACAAGGGTGAAGTTCTTCCTACAAAGAACGTTCAGTCAGAAGGGAGCGACAAATAAATGTTAATGCCTAAGAGAGTTAAGCGTCGTAAGCAGTTCCGTGGCACTATGGCCGGAAAAGCACTTCGCGGAAATACCATTAGTTATGGTGAGTTCGGTCTCGTAGCTACCGAGCCTTGCTGGATCAAGTCAAACCAGATCGAGGCAGCTCGTATCGCTCTTACCCGTTATACCAAGCGTGTTGGTAAAGTATGGATCAAGATTTTCCCTGATAAGCCCGTTACAGCAAAGCCCGCTGAAACCCGTATGGGTTCCGGTAAGGGATCACTTGAGTATTGGGTAGCAGTTGTTAAGCCCGGTCGCGTAATGTTCGAGATCGGAGGAGTTCCTGAGGAACAGGCAAGAGAGGCACTTCGTCTTGCTATGCACAAGCTTCCTTGCAAGTGCAAGATCGTTTCTAAGGAAGATTTGGAAGGCGGTGCAGTATAATGAAATCAAATAAGTTTATTGAGGAACTGATGACTAAATCCGCTGACGAGCTTCAGCAGGACTTAGTAGCGGCTAAGAAAGAGCTCTTCAATCTGAGATTCCAGAACGCTACAAATCAGCTTGATAACACAGCAAGGATCAAGGAAGTTCGTAAGAACATCGCCAGAATCCAGACTGTTATCAGCCAGAAGGCCAGAGCTTAAGGAGGAATGAAGCCGTGGAAGAAAGAAATTTAAGAAAAACCCGTACTGGTAAAGTTACCAGTGACAAGATGGACAAGACTATCGTTGTTGCAATCGAAGAGCACGTTAAGCATCCTCTTTACGGCAAGGTTGTAAAGCGCACCTACAAACTCAAAGCTCATGACGAGAACAATGAGTGCAAGATTGGTGACACCGTTAAGGTTATGGAAACCAGACCTCTTTCAAAAGACAAGAGATGGAGACTGGTAGAAATCGTAGAGAGAGCAAAATAATTAGTGCTTTAGATCGCACAAAGGAGGAAATATGGTTCAGCAGGAAACTAGACTGAAAGTTGCTGATAACACCGGTGCTAAAGAGCTTCTTTGCATCAGAGTTATGGGCGGCTCAACCAGAAGATATGCACAGATTGGTGACATCATCGTAGCTTCCGTTAAAGACGCAACACCCGGTGGTGTTGTCAAGAAGGGCGATGTTGTTAAAGCCGTTGTGGTTAGAAGCGTAAAAGGCGCTCGCCGCAAGGACGGTTCCTATATCAAGTTCGATGAGAACGCAGCAGTTATCATTAAAGATGACAAGACACCCAGAGGAACACGTATTTTTGGACCGGTAGCAAGAGAGCTTCGTGACAAGCAGTTTATGAAGATCGTATCTCTCGCTCCCGAAGTATTGTAAGGAGGTGCCCTAGATGCAGAAGATTAAAAAGGGCGATACCGTACAGATTATCGCAGGTAAGGATAAGGGACAGGAAGGAAAGATCCTTTCAGTAGATCCCAAGAATGGTAAGGTTGTAGTAGAAGGCCTTAACATGGTAACCAAGCATGCAAAGCCTTCACAGGCAAATCCCAATGGCGGAATTGTCGAGAAGGAAGCTCCTATTGACATTTCTAACGTTATGCTCGTTGTAGGCGGCAAGACCACCAGAGTCGGCTTCGAAGTTAAGGACGGCAAGAAGGTACGTGTTGCTAAAGCTACCGGCAAGGTTATCGATTGATAGGAAGGAGACTAAAGTTGAGCAGATTAAAAGATTTATACAACGACGAGATCGTTGCTGCAATGACCAAAAAGTTTGGTTACAAGAACGTTATGCAGGTTCCCAAGCTTGATAAGATCGTTATCAACATGGGCGTTGGCGAAGCTAAGGATAACCCCAAGGTTCTCGAGAACGCTGTATCAGATATGGAAACCATCACCGGTCAGAAGGCAGTTCTTACCAAGGCAAAGAATTCAGTTGCTAACTTTAAGATCCGTGAGGGTCAGAATATTGGATGTAAGACCACTCTCCGCGGAGAGAAGATGTATGAGTTCCTTGATCGTCTTGTGAACCTTGCACTTCCCCGTGTACGTGACTTCAGAGGCGTTAACCCCAACGCATTCGACGGAAAGGGTAACTACGCTTTAGGAATCAAGGAGCAGTTCATCTTCCCCGAGATCGAGTTCGACAAGATCGACAAGACCCGTGGAATGGACATCATCTTTGTTACTACGGCTCAGACAGATGAGGAAGCTCGTGAGCTTCTTACTCTCTTCAACATGCCGTTCGCGAAGTAATCAGGAGGAAATGAAATTATGGCAAAGACATCCATGAAAATTAAACAGCAGCGCAAGCCCAAGTTTTCAACTCAGGCTTACACTCGCTGCAAGCTTTGCGGCCGTCCTCACTCAGTTCTTAAGAAGTACGGCATCTGCAGAGTATGTTTCCGTGAGCTCGCTTACAAGGGTGAGATTCCCGGAGTAAAGAAGGCAAGTTGGTAAGGAGGAAAGAACAAAATGACTATGAGCGATCCTATTGCAGATATGCTTACAAGAATCCGTAACGCTAACACTGCAAAACATGATACTGTTGATGTTCCCAGCTCCAAGATGAAGCTTGCAATTGCTGATATCCTTGTAGATGAGGGATATATCGAGAAGTATGAGATGGTAGACTGCGGAAGCCACCAGGATATCCGCATCACCCTTAAGTATAACGCTAACAAGACCGAGAGAGTAATCTCCGGTATCAAGAGAATTTCAAAGCCCGGACTTCGTGTATACGCCGGCAGCGAGAATATGCCCAAGGTTCTTGGCGGTCTCGGTGTTGCAATAGTATCCACCAACCAGGGCATCGTAACCGACAAGAAGGCTCGTGAGCTTAACGTTGGTGGCGAAGTTCTTGCGTTCGTTTGGTAAATTAAAATTTTAACTTAGTAACTATCGCGAGTTGATGGGGGAGACGATTCTTCCCCGGATCGTGAATGTTAACGTTGCCGGAAATTTTAGCCGGCAGCATAATCCTGAAAACATATAAGGAGGAAAAAGGCATGTCAAGAATTGGCAGAATGCCCGTTGCTATTCCCGCAGGTGTAACTGTGACAGTAGCAGAAGGAAACAAGGTTACCGTTAAGGGACCTAAGGGAACTCTTGAGAGAGTACTTCCCACAGAAATGGAAATCAAGGTTGAAGGTGCAGAAGTAGTTGTTACCAGACCTAATGACCTTAAGAGAAACAAGTCTCTTCACGGACTTACCAGAACTCTTATCAACAACATGGTAGTAGGTGTTACCGAAGGCTACGAGAAGAAGCTTGAAGTAAACGGTGTTGGTTACAGAGCTGCTAAGCAGGGAAAGAAACTTACACTTAACCTCGGTTATTCTCATCCCGTAGAGATGGAAGATCCCGAAGGAATTGAAACTACCGTTGACGGTCAGAACATTATCTTTGTAAAGGGTATCGATAAGGAGAAGGTTGGACAGTTCGCTGCCGAGATCAGATCCAAGAGAGGACCCGAACCTTACAAGGGCAAAGGTATTAAGTATGCTGACGAGACTATCCGCCGCAAGGTTGGTAAGACCGGTAAGAAGTAATCGATAAGGAGAGTATGAAGATGGTTAAAAAAGAATCTAGATCGGAAATTCGTGCAAAGAAGCACATGAGAATTCGTAACCGCTTCAGTGGTACTGCTGAAAGACCTCGTCTTGCAGTATTCAGAAGCAACAATCATATGTATGCTCAGATTATCGATGATACCGAAGGCAAAACACTTGTAGCCGCTTCCACCATGGAAAAGGAAGTAAAGGCAGAGCTCGATAAGACTAATAATGTCGATGCAGCAGCATATGTAGGCACCGTTATTGCAAAGCGTGCACTTGAGAAGGGAATCAAAGAGGTTGTCTTCGATAGAGGTGGTTTTATCTACCAGGGTAAGATCGCAGCATTAGCTGAGGCAGCCAGAGAAGCTGGCCTGGAATTCTAGGAAAGGAAGAGGAATCACATGAAACGTACAATCGTAGATGCAAGCCAGTTGGAATTAGAAGATAAGGTTGTTACTATTAAGAGAGTTACCAAGGTTGTTAAAGGTGGTAGCAATTCTCGTTTTACCGCACTTGTTGTAGTTGGTGATAAGAATGGTCACGTTGGAGTAGGCCTTGGAAAGGCTAAGGAAGTTCCCGAAGCTATCCGTAAGGGCAAGGAAGATGCTATCAAGCACGTTGTTGAGATCGCACTTGATGAGAACAACTCCATCACTCATGATTTCATCGGACAGTATGGTTCATCAAACGTTCTCCTTAAGAGAGCACCTGAAGGAACCGGTATCATCGCCGGCGGTCCCGCTCGTATCGTTTGTGAACTTGCAGGTATCAAGAACATCCGTACTAAGTCTCTTGGCTCTAACAACAAGCAGAACGTTGTTCTTGCAACCCTTACCGGACTTTCTGAGCTTAAGCGCCCTGAAGAGGTAGCTAAGAAGCGTAACAAGTCCGTTGAGGAAGTTCAGGCATAAGGAGGAGTAAAGAGATGGCAGATAAAAAGTTAAAAGTTACTCTGACCAAGTCCCTGATCGGTCAGGTTCCTAAGAACAGAGCGATTGCAGAGTCTATGGGTCTTCGTAAGATCGGTAAGAGCGTTATTCTTCCCGACAACGATGCTACTAAGGGACAGGTTCGTCTGATCAATCACCTTGTTAAGGTTGAAGAAGTATAATAGGAGGTGTTCTTACCATGGAATTATCCAACTTAAGACCTGCTGATGGTTCAAAGCAGAGCGATAATTTTAGAAGAGGCCGTGGACACGGCTCAGGCAATGGCAAGACCGCAGGTAAGGGTCACAAGGGTCAGAAGGCTCGTTCTGGTGCACCCAGACCCGGATTCGAAGGCGGCCAGATGCCTTTATATAGACGTATTCCCAAGAGAGGATTTAAGAATCGTAACACTCTTGAGATCGTTTCAATCAATGTTAGTGATCTTGAGCGTTTTGAGGCAGGAGCTACTGTTGATGTAGCAGCTCTTGTTGAGGCCGGCGTTATCAAGAACCCCAGAGACGGCGTTAAGATTCTCGGAAATGGAGAGATTAGCAAGAAGCTCGACGTTAAGGCAAATGCATTTTCCGCATCTGCAAAGGAAAAAATCGAAGCTGCTGGCGGAAGTGCTGAGGTGATCTAATAATGCTCACTACCTTGAAGAACGCATTCAAAATCAAAGAAATCCGTACAAAATTATTATTTACACTTGCTATGGTAGTTGTGATCCGTATCGGATCACAGCTTCCTGTGCCCGGTATCAATACCGGAGTGTTCAAGGCATGGTTTGAACAGCAGACCGCAGGTATTGATGGTGCAATCAGCTTCTTTGATGCTGTAACCGGTGGATCATTCCTTCAGATGTCCGTCCTTGCACTTAACATCAATCCCTACATTACATCATCAATTATCATGCAGCTCCTTACAATTGCTATTCCTAAGCTTGAGGAGATGCAGAGAGACGGTGAAGACGGAAGAAAGAAGATTGTAACCATTACAAGATTCCTTACCGTTGGTCTTGCACTTTTCCAGGCAACATTCATGGCTATCGGATTTGGACGTCAGACTGTTAATATCGACGGTCAGATGAAAACAATCCTTCAGAGCTTTGATGCCTTCCATGTCATCACTGTAGTTGTTGCACTTACCGCAGGTAGTGCATTCCTCATGTGGATCGGTGAGCAGATCACTGAGCACGGTGTAGGAAACGGAATTTCTGTAGTACTTACTGTAAATATCATTTCCCGTTTACCTCAGGACCTTAAGAGTCTGTACGACCAGTTCGTAAAGGGAAAGGCTCCTGCAACGGCAATCCTTTATGCACTTATCATCATTGCTATTTTCATCGGAATGGTTGTTCTTGTAATCATCCTTAATGATGCGGTGCGTTCGATTCCCGTACAGTATGCAAAGAAGATGGCAGGACGTAGAACCGTAGGAGGAGCTTCTTCAAGCATTCCTCTCAAGGTTAACACCTCAGGTGTTATTCCCATCATCTTTGCACAGTCAATCCTTACACTTCCTATCATCATTACCCAGTTTGTTGGTAATGCAAGTAGCGAGAGTGTTTGGGGAGAAATTCTTAAGTACTTTAACTCAAATAAGTGGTGTATACCTTCAAGAACAGAATTTAAGTATACAGCCGGCTTGGTTGTTTATGTTGCGCTTGTAATCTTCTTCGCTTACTTCTATACATCAATTACCTTCAATCCTTTGATGGTATCTGATAACCTGAAGAAGCAGGGTGGATTCATCCCCGGTATTCGTCCGGGCAAGCCTACCAGTGATTATTTGAACAAGGTTCTTAATTATATCGTATTTATCGGTGCGATCGGTCTTATCATCATTTGTGTACTTCCCTATATCTTTAGCGGAGTATTTGGTGCGGACGTAGCTACTACCGGTACCAGTCTTATCATTATCGTAAGCGTTATAATTGAAACCGTTAAGCAGATTGAATCTATGATGCTTGTTCGTAATTACAAAGGATTTTTAGAGAACTAAGCTTATAACCAAAGCCACGTGTAAACAACGTGGCTTTGCGTGGTATTAAGAATTAAGGAGGTTTTGGGTAATGAAAATTATTATGTTGGGCGCCCCCGGAGCGGGCAAGGGTACACAGGCTAAGATGATCGCCGACAAATATGGAATTCCCCATGTTTCTACCGGAGATATCTTCAGAGCCAACATCAAGAATGGTACCGAGCTCGGCAAAGAAGCTAAGAAGTACATGGATCAGGGACTTTTGGTTCCCGATGAGCTCACTGTTAAGATCCTTCTTGACAGAGTAGCTCAGGATGATTGCAAGAACGGATATGTTCTTGACGGATTCCCCCGTACAATTCCTCAGGCTGAAGTGCTTGACGAGGCACTTACAAAACTCGGCGAGAAGATTGATTATGCTGTAAATGTAGATGTTCCCGATGAGAACATCGTAAAGAGAATGTCAGGAAGACGCGCTTGCCTTAAGTGCGGAGCAACCTATCACATCGAGCACATTCCCCCCAAGAAGGAAGGAATCTGCGATACCTGTGGCAGCGAGCTTGTACTCAGAGATGACGATAAGCCTGAGACAGTTCTCAACAGATTAAAGGTATATCACGATCAGACTCAGCCTCTTATCGATTTCTACACAGCCAAGGGTGTACTTAAGACTGTAGACGGAACAGTTGACATGAAGGATGTATTTAATGCTATCGTAGCAATTTTAGGCTGATAATGATAACGATAAAGAGTGAAGAAGAAATTGCATTAATGAGAGAGTCTTGCAGAAGACTCGCCATATTGCATAAAGAACTTGCCGAATTTCTTCGTCCCGGTATTTCCACATTAGATGTGGATACCTTCGGCGAATCGCTTATCAGAAAGTTGGGCGGGATACCGAACTTTAAGAACTACCACGGCTATCCCGCATCCATCTGTGTTTCCCTTAACGACGAAGTCGTTCATGGAATACCGAGAGCGGATCGCATCATCAAGGACGGCGACATCGTGAGTCTTGATTGCGGACTGATATATAAAGGATATCATTCAGATGCAGCAAGAACTCATGCCGTCGGAGATGTGTCTCCCGAAGTAAGAGAGCTTATCGCGGCTACCGAGAAAAGCTTCTGGGACGGAATAAAAATGGCGAAAGCCGGCAATCATCTCTATGACATATCAAATGGCATAGCGGAAAGTCTTTTGGAAGGCGGATACGGAATAGTGAGAGACCTTACCGGTCACGGGATCGGAACAAGTCTTCACGAAGATCCGTCGATCCCCAACTTCGAAATGAGCAGAAGAGGACCGAAGCTTAAAGCAGGTATGACACTTGCCATAGAGCCGATGGTCAATCTCGGAGGCGACGATGTTGAGTTCCTTGATGATGATTGGACGGTTGTAACGGCTGACGGATCTTGGTCAGCTCACTATGAAAACACGGTATTGATTACGGACGGAGAGCCGGAAGTGCTCACGCTCGAAGTCGAATCCTAAGAGGTTATGAAAAAATGTCGAAAAGTGATGTAATTGAAATCGAGGGAGTTGTTGTTGAAAAACTTCCCAACACAATGTTTAAGGTTGAACTCGAGAACGGACATCAGGTTCTCGCAACCATCAGCGGAAAGCTCCGCCAGAATTTCATCAGAATCCTTCCCGGCGATAAGGTTACCATGGAACTTTCTCCTTATGACCTTACAAAAGGAAGAATCATCTGGAGAGATAAGTAAGTTACAAAAAAGTGCTTGCATTATTGTTTGCACTGTGATAATATGTTAAACGGTCTTTTTTGAAAGGAGGGCTTTGAGATGAAGGTTAGAAGTTCAGTAAAACCGATTTGCGAAAAATGCAAAGTCATCAAGAGAAAAGGACGCATTATGATCATCTGCGAGAATCCGAAACACAAGCAGAGACAGGGATAATCTTACACCTCGGGAGTGATAAAGACTTCCGAATTCTGTAAGTTACTTCCTGATACCTTTCTATTTATATAGTAGGAAAGGATAGATCGGATATAGCGTCCGATTGGGCGAAAGCCTCAATCATCTAGTAACCGCATGAAAATCATGCAAATGTAACAAATGGAGGAAAAATCAAAATGGCTCGTATCGAAGGTGTAGATTTACCCAGAGAGAAAAGAATCGAGATCGGTCTTACCTACATTTATGGTATTGGAAGAGCTACCGCAAGCAGAATCCTTGCTGAGTGTGGCGTAAATCCCGATACCAGAGTAAGAGATATCACCGATGACGAAGTAAAGAAGATTACCGAAGCAATCGACAAACTTGGAGTAATGGTAGAAGGTGACCTCAGAAGAGAGATCGCTTTGAACATCAAGACTCTTCAGGAGATCGGATGCTATCGTGGAATCCGCCACAGAAAGGGACTTCCCGTTCGTGGACAGAACACCAAGAACAACGCTCGTACCCGTAAGGGACCCAAGCGTACCGTTGCTAATAAGAAGAAGTAATTTTCTTCTTATTAGAAACTTTTTATGTAACAATTAATTAAACGGTGCCGGTGAAATTTACATGGCACAGAAAATCGAAAAGCGGTGAACCCGCTGGAAAGTAGGTTAGTTTAAAATGGCAACTAAGACAGCAGCAGCTAAAAAGGCTACAAAAAAGCGCGTTAAAAAGAACGTTGAGCATGGCCAGGCACATATCCAGGCTTCATTCAACAACACTATCGTAACTCTTACCGATGCTGAAGGAAACGCTCTCAGCTGGGCAAGTGCAGGCGGACTTGGATTCAGAGGATCAAGAAAGTCTACCCCTTATGCAGCACAGGTTGCAGCAGAGACTGCTACCAAGGCAGCTATCATTCACGGTCTCAAGACTGTTGATGTATTTGTAAAGGGACCCGGTTCAGGACGTGAAGCAGCTATCCGTGCTCTTGCAGCAGCAGGACTTCAGGTTCTTTCCATTAAGGATGTAACCCCCGTTCCTCACAACGGATGCAGACCTCCTAAGCGTCGTCGCGTTTAATCTTATTTTGTTAATAAACATCGTCGCATTTATATATGGGACGATGTTGGTAATTATTGGATGAAGACACCATTATGGTGCTGTAAACAATCATGAAAGGAAATAATTAAAATGGCAGTTAATCGTACCCCCGTCCTTAAGAGATGCAGAGCTCTTGGTATTGAGCCCTCAGTTTTAGGATATGACAAGAAGTCTAACAGACAGCCCCACAACGCCGGAAGAAAGGTATCTGAGTATGGTCTTCAGCTCCGCGAGAAGCAGAAGGCAAAGTTCATTTACGGCGTACTTGAGAAGCCTTTCCGTAACTACTACGACAAGGCTGATATGATGAAGGGAATGACCGGTGAAAACCTTATGGTTCTCCTTGAGTCAAGACTTGACAACGTAGTATTCCGTATGGGATTTGCAAGAACCCGTAAGGAAGCTAGACAGGTTGTTGGACACAAGCATGTTCTTGTTAACGGCAAGCAGGTAAATGTTCCTTCATATCTTGTTAAGGCAGGAGATGTTATAGAAATCAGAGAGAAGTCAAAGTCTCTTAACCGTTATAAGGCAATTGTTGAGGTTACCGGTGGAAGACTTACTCCCGATTGGATGGACGTTGATATCGACGGACTTAAGGGAACCATTAAGAATCTCCCCACCAGAGAGCAGATCGATGTTCCTGTAGACGAGATGCTTATCGTCGAGTTGTACTCTAAATAATAGTTTAGTTGTTTTTATAAATGCAACTTGTTCACGATTTGTTCCCATAAGGAGGGTATTAGCGTGTTTGATTTTGAAAGACCCAATATTGAGATTGTGGAAATTTCGGAAGATAAGAAGTATGGCAAATTTGTAATCAAGCCCCTTGAGAGAGGCTATGGTATTACTCTTGGTAATTCTCTTCGCAGAATTATGCTCTCTTCACTCCCCGGAGCAGCTGTAAGCCAGGTTAAGATCGATGGCGTTCAGCACGAGTTTTCTACTATTCCGGATGTTAAGGAAGATGTTACTGAGATCATCATGAACATCAAGAGCATCGCTATCAGAAACAATTCTGAGAGCCAGGAGCCTGTTACCATCACTATTGATTACGAAGGAGAAGGTGTTGTAACAGCTGCAGATATTCAGCACGATGCTGATATCGAGATCCTTAATCCCGAACAGCCCATCGCTACACTTTGCGGTAAGCACGCAAAGCTTTACATTGAGATGACTGTTACCTCAGGAAGAGGATATGTAAGCTCAGACAAGAACAAGAACGAGAACACTTCAATCGGTGTTATCTCTATCGACTCCATCTACACTCCCGTTGAGCGTGTAAATGTTTCAGTAGAGAATACCCGTGTTGGTCAGAGCACTGACTTCGATAAACTCACAATTGACGTTTATACCAACGGTGCGCTTGCTCCCGATGAGGCAGTCAGCCTTGCAGCTAAAGTGCTTTCAGAGCACCTCAGCCTCTTCATCAACCTTTCAGAGAGCGCTCAGAACGCTTCCTTCATGCAGGAGCTTCCTGAGAACAACTCAGACAAGGTTATCGAGATGAGCATTGAAGAGCTTGAGCTTTCAGTTCGTTCTTTCAACTGCTTAAAGAGAGCAAACATCAACACTGTTCGTGAGCTCTGCGAGAAGACTCCCGATGAGATGATCAAGGTTCGTAACCTTGGCAGAAAGTCTCTTGAAGAAGTTCTTCAGAAGCTCAGCGACCTCGGCCTTTCACTCAAGAATGCTGAGGAATAATTAATCAAGTAACACATATTGTGCTTTCGCAAAGGGTAATTCCAAAGAGTTCCTTTGCGAAATCCATATATGGCAATAAACAACATTCGGTAAGTAAGTCCAAAGAGCGTGGCCGGATGTACCATGTAAAGGAGAATTTAAAATGGCTAAGTACAGAAAGCTTGGAAGAACCTCTTCACAGAGAAAGGCTCTTCTTAGAAACCAGGTTACCGCACTTATCAACAATGGTAAGATCGTTACCACCGAGGCTAAGGCTAAGGAAGTAAAGAAGATCGCTGAAGGTCTTATCGCACTTGCAGTTAAAGAGAAGGATAACTTCGAGACCGTTAAGGTTACCGCTAAGGTTGCTCGCAAGGATAAGGACGGAAAGCGCGTAAAGCAGATCGTTGACAAGAATGATCACTCAAAAGTTCTTGCTGAGTCACATCGTGACAAGGACGGCAAGATCGTTCGCGTTGAGAACGGCGTAACCGTTACCGTATACGATGAGGTAGAGAAGGAGATTAAGAAGGATATGCCTTCAAGACTTCACGCTCGTCGTCAGATGCTCAAGGTTCTTTACCCTGTAACTGAGGTTCCTACCGAAGCTAAGGGAAGAAAGAAGAACACCAAGGAAGTTGATCTTGTAGAGAAGCTTTTCGATGAGATCGCTCCTAAGTATGCTAACCGCAATGGTGGTTACACCAGAATCATCAAGATCGGCCAGAGAAAGGGCGATGCAGCTCTTGAGGTAGTTCTTGAGCTCGTTTAATTCATATTAAACATTTCAAACCGAGTTGAGAGATCAACTCGGTTTTTTTATGTCCCGTTTTCTCTATGATTGGATATATAAAATTAATAAAAGCTGGCTCTTTACTTAAAACCTAGAAAATGTTAGATTTTAGTGTATGGGTAATAAATACGATTGGAAAAAATTAATACAGATGGTGGCTGTTATCGGTGCGTTATGCCTGATAGTAGGTATAATGACAAGGGTAATGCAGAAGAGCCAGACCAGCCTTAATGATTACGCCAAGAAGAATCCTGAGATAGCTTACGCTACACCTGAGGAAGATGAGGACGGCGATACAAAAAGCGATGAGGTAGGTTCGGACTTGGATAAAGACGGGAAGGAATCTAAGACCGATAAGGATTCAAATACCGGAAAGGATTCCAAGTCTGATAAGGATTCAAGGAATTCTACAGAGATAACAGCTCAGGAAATATATGATAATTTTTATTACACCGATGAAACCGATGGTTATAAGTTTCATTTGATGTATTATACTTCAAAGCATGAATTAAGCACTGCGGAACTTGAACTTAATGTAGAGGATCCGGAGGAGACTCTTACACTTTTTTATGATCTCTTTAAAGCAGAGCATGAGTTCAGTTCCATAAGCGATCTTCAGAAGTTTGCAGACAAGCTGGCAGTGCCTGTAGATGAAAATCAGTCTGAAGATGAAGTAACCGATACTGAGTATGCTGAGTCATCCGGAGATAAATAATGGAAATAGTTAGAGCAAAAGACGTCGTATATGAATATATAAGACGTGATGATGAAGGGAATATAGTTGGAATAACCAAGGCGGTGGACCATGTTAACCTTGGAATCAACAAGGGTGACTTTGTAGCGATTCTTGGCCATAACGGATCAGGCAAGTCCACTTTGGCAAAGCACTTTAATGCCATTTTTCTTCCCGAGGAAGGAACTGTATGGGTGGATGGTATGGACACTTCAGATGAAGAGCATCTTTGGGATATAAGACAGAGCGCGGGAATGGTATTCCAAAACCCTGATAACCAGATCATTGCACAGGTTGTTGAGGAAGACGTGGGATTTGGCCCCGAGAATATCGGTGTTCCCACCGAGGAGATCTGGAAGAGGGTGGAAGAAAGCCTCAAGGCTGTCGGTATGTATGAGTTTAGAAAGTACTCCCCCAATAAGCTTTCAGGCGGTCAGAAGCAGCGTATCTCCATCGCAGGTGTATTGGCCATGAAGCCTAAGTGCATCGTCCTTGATGAGCCCACAGCGATGCTTGATCCTAAAGGACGCAAAGAAGTCCTTGAAGCGGTACATGAGCTCAACAAAAAAGAGGGAGTTACAGTCATCCTCATTACCCACTACATGGAAGAGGTCATTGACGCCGACAAGGTTTTCGTTATGGACGGCGGACAGGTGGTAATGCAGGGAACTCCAAAACAGGTATTTTCACTTGTTGATGAATTAAAGGAACTTCGGCTTGATGTTCCCCAGGTAACTCTACTTGCGTATGAACTTAAGAAGAGAGGTATCAATCTTCCGGATGGTATCCTGACCACCGAAGAACTTGTACAGAATCTTAGAGGAATATAATGTCACTTATTGTTGATCACATTAGTTATACATATGATGCAAAATCCGGCATACCTGTTGTAGGCCTTGATGATGTTTCACTGGTCATCCCCGATGGGCAGTTCATCGGTGTCATCGGACATACAGGTTCGGGAAAGTCCACCCTTATGCAACATTTAAACGGCCTTTTAAAAGCCACCTCCGGTACTATCTATTACAACGGAGAGGACATTTACGAAAAGGGCTTTGACCTTAAGAAACTGCGGAGCAAGGTGGGACTGGTCTTCCAGTATCCCGAGCATCAGCTTTTTGCAGAGACAGTCTTTGCGGATGTTTGCTACGGTCCGACCAACCTTGGCCTTTCAAAGAAGGAGTGTGAGCTTCGGGCTTACGACGCTCTTAAAAAGGTTGGATTCCCGGATGATCTTATTTTTACTTCACCTTTTGAATTGTCCGGCGGACAGAAGAGACGTGCTGCCATTGCCGGTGTTCTTGCCATGAAGCCGGAGATACTTATCCTTGATGAGCCTACGGCAGGTCTTGACCCCAAGGGAAGGGACGAGATCCTTGGCCAGATAAAGAAGCTCCGGCAGGAGGAGAACATTACTGTTATCCTTGTGTCCCATTCCATGGACGACGTGGCGGAGTATGTGGACAGGATCGTGGTACTGAATCACGGAAAGGTCTTTTTGGACAACACCCCGGGTGAAGTATTTAAGTGCTACAGGGAACTGGAGGAGATTGGACTTTCCGCGCCTCAGGTTACTTACATTATGCACGCATTAAGCGAAAGCGGATTGAAGGTCAATCCGGAAGTTACAACTATTTCAGAGGCTGCGGATGAGATCGCAGCAGCGTTAAAAAGATGTTAAGAGATATTACTTTAGGACAATATTATCAGACAGAGAGCGTAATACACAGACTTGACCCGAGAGTAAAACTTCTTGGGACGGTCCTGTTTTTCGTGACCTTGTTTTGCTTTAAAAATCCTGTGGGATATGCGGTAGCCATCGTGTTCCTTGCAGTGGTCATTTTTTTATCAAGAGTTCCTTTTCTTTATATGATCAGAGGAATGAAGACCATTGTTGTTTTGATGCTCATCACAGTTATCCTGAATCTTTTTGTGACCCAGGGAGATCCGGTATTTTCTTACTGGAAGATCACGATAACAAAACAGGGAATCGTACAGGCAGCCACTATTGCGTTGAGGATCAGTTTGCTGATCATAGGATCGTCCATCATGACACTTACCACCACCCCCAACCATCTAACCGATGGCATGGAGAAGGGACTTAGGTTTTTGAGAGTCATAAAGGTTCCTGTTCATGAGATCGCAATGATGATGTCAATCGCCCTCAGATTTATTCCCATTCTACTTGAAGAGACGGATAAGATCATGAAGGCGCAGCTTGCAAGAGGTGCTGACCTTGAGAGCGGAAATCTCTTTAAAAGGATCAAGGCAATGGTGCCCATTTTGGTGCCACTCTTTATATCGGCCTTCAGACGCGCAAATGACCTTGCCAATGCAATGGAGGCAAGATGTTACCGTGGAGGGGACGGAAGGACCAAAATGAAGCCTTTAAAGTACCATACAAGGGATGCTGTGGCTTACATCATTCTCTTCGTATACACGGTGGGAAGCATTTTTGTGGGCAGATTGTGGATCTTTAATATATTCTAACCAAAGGTTATAAGAAACAAGCAGGCATAAAGCATACAGCTGTAATAGAAAAATAGATAACAGAAATATTAGATAAAGGTAATAAATGAGACGAATCAGATTATATGTGGCCTATGACGGTACCAATTACCACGGATGGCAGATACAGAAAAATTCAAATACCATTGAGGCAGTGTTAAATGCCGCAATAAGCGATCTTTTGGGTACAGAGGTGTTAGTTATCGGAGCAAGCCGTACGGACGCAGGAGTGCACTCCAGAGGCAACGTGGCGGTGTTTGACTGCGAAAGCAGGATCCCTGCGGAGAAAATGGCAGGGGCCATCAATGCAAGACTCCCCGAAGACATCAGGATCGTAAAGTCCGACGAGGTTCCTTTAAACTGGCACCCAAGAAAGCAGGACTGCAGAAAGACTTACGAATACAGAATAACCAGTGGCAAGGTTCAGCTCCCCACCAAGAGACTGTATTCCCACTTTACCTATAACAATCTAAACGTTGAAGCTATGAAGAAGGCCTGTGCACCTTTTATCGGTGAGCATGACTTTGCGGCATTCTGTGCTGCAGGGTCTCAGGCAGATTCAACCATCAGGACCATCTATGCACTTAAGGTGGAAAAAGAGGGAAATGAGACTGTTATCAGGGTTACCGGAAACGGCTTCCTTTACAACATGGTCCGCATCATTGCAGGAACATTAATGGATGTTGGACTTGGAAAGATCAAGGCTGAAAATGTCTCTAAGATAATAAGATCCGGTGACAGAAGAATGGCCGGCCCCACACTTCCCGCAAAGGGACTCATGCTTGTGGGTTACGACTACTATGAGGACTGAACAAATAAACATGCATATTAAAAAGGCGTGGCCATAATGGCTACGCCTTTGTTGCTTAAAAGGGTCATGATAAAAATACGGTTATCGGTTATTCTGCCTTTTAACGTAGGTAATAAACTCGCTCTTAGGAAGGGGCTTTGAGAAGAAAAAGCCCTGGATATAATCGCATCTAAGGTCTGCAAATCGCTGAAGAATCTCGGCGTTCTCTACGCCTTCAACAACGATCTTCATTCCAAGGGATTTGATCATACGCACTGTATTATCAAGGACAATGTCTCTTCTGATGTTACGCTGAACATTGACAAAGGACTTGTCCAATTTTATTATGTTAAAATTCATGCTGGAGACACGGTCCATGTTGGAATAACCGGTACCGAAGTCGTCCAGTGAGAAGGAGATGCCGCGGGACTCAAGCTTTTTCATGTTCTCGATAAGAGAATCCTGTGAGCAGGCGGCGGCGGTCTCAGTGATCTCAAGATTGATCCTGGTGGAATCAACATTGTACTTGCGCATTATGGTAAGGACTTCCTTGTAGAGGTCATTTCTCATGCACTGGGCGGCGGAGAGGTTAACCTCGATATAGTCGACACCGAGGGTTTCAAACTCGGGGCTGTTGATGAAGGAGCAAACCTCCTCAAGAACAAAGGCACCGATACGATGGATGGCACCGCTCTTCTCCGCAGCAGGTATGAAGAATTCCGGAGAGATAAATCCGAAGTGCTCATCATAGAGTCTTATAAGAGCTTCCGCAGAATTGAACCTGTCCTCACGAATGCTGTAGATAGGCTGGTAGTATACTTCAAAGGAACGATTGTTAATGGCGTTCTCGATGATTGAATCAACCTGTCTGATGAGGTCGTAATGACTGCCGGCATAAAGCTCGGAAGCAAAAACAACTTCTCCTGTAAAGTAGCTGGAACCGAGATCCTTCTGGAATGCAATGAGGGATTCAACGTTTTCGATATCCTCAGGGCACCTTGCCACACAGGTGATGGCGTCGATGTTGAGCTCCATGCCACTGAAATCCAGGGGAACGCTCAAAAGATCGTTGAGGAAATGGGCAATGTAATTGGTCTTTGAAAACTTACGGTAGTCCATTTCAAGACAGAACATGCCGTCTCCCATATAGAACATCTCGGAAAAATAGTTGTTGACACGATTGGTGCTGAGAAAACGACCCGAGATGCGGCGAAGGATGGTCACCATGCCTTCATAGCCCACGATATTCTCGAGGAGCTTGTAGTTTGTAATGTTTATCAGAATGAGCTCTGAGGGCTTTCCGTTGTTGATGCATCTTGTCAGGTTGCTCATACATGCCCTTTTATTGCTTAAGCCCGTATCGGTGTCCAGAATGTCTTCGGGACGGTTAACAAGAGCCGAGCAGAGAAACAATGATAAGGCATTTGAGAACATCTCCAGAAGGAGGTTGGGATTGATGAACTGAACGACCACAGCGACGATCATGAGGGGCAGGAGACTGGCGATGGCAACAAGGCTTTTCCTGTCCAGAGTCTTGCCGTAGACAACGGTGGTATAGAAGATATTGAAAACATATAGGGCCGCGGAAATGTAAAGAACAAAGAAAAGGGGACCGCGGGTATATAAATGTTCTTCGTTAAAGTAGAAGAGCAGTTTGGTAAAAGGGTTTGAGATCGTTATCAGCAAAACTACGCAGAGCGGTGCGAAGTAGAAGACTCTTTTTATTTTTTTCAGCTTGAATTCAGTATCTGTAAGAACAAGCAGATAGTAGAAATAAAGCGGGGTTGATGCGTTGTGAATAAGAAGATAAGAGGAGTTTGCAAGATATCTGAATGCGCGGGGAATGGCGGGATTTCCGTCCAGGAGCACAGAAATAATATCCGCAATCGTTGATACTCCGGAAACTATCAGCAGGTTGATGAAACATTTATTAACACGGCCTCTGGTCATACCACGGACAATGCTGGTAAATATCAAAGCAACCAATATGATCAATGCACAATAGTCAAAGTATAGTAGTTTCATGGATTCATTATAACACAAGTGATTGAAAAGTAATACTTGATTATGTATAATATTCAATGGGTATGGCTTTTTCAGCAAAGGGGAAACTAATGACTTTATTGGATCTTATCAAAGAGAAAAAGGGTGTATTCGTTTTATACTGGTATGATACCGAGGACAATCTGGTATCCCAGATGTGCAAACCGGAGATCATTAATGACAGAACCGTAAAGCTTTTGGATGACAATATCAACTCGATGGCCACCAGGAACCTGTTCTGCCTTGTGTTTGAAGAGATTTCGTCGGATAACGTATACATCTTTAACAGGGGAGCTCTTAAAAACAGCAGTGAGGTAATAATTGAGGATGATGACTTTGAGGTGGATACCAGCGATAAAAGAATGTTCTATCGCTACGAGCTTTCCACGGAGCTTATGCTCATGAACAAGGCACATCATGAGAAGGTTCACCTCAACAACATTTCATATACGGGTGTCAGCATCAACACACCAATAAAGCTTCAGATGGGAGAGGAGATAATGCTCTACGATCCCGGTGAGATTGTTCCGGTCTACATCCCCGGCGTGGTTGTATATGTTGACGGAAAAGATAATTACGGAGTCATGATCTGTGGCAATTACGACCACATCAACAGGATCGTGGTTCCGAATATAATCAAAAAAGAGAATTGATCATATTGATAAAAAACGTCGAGACACATATCTGTCCCGACGTTTTTTATGCTTATGGTTTTACTGAGAAGATCAGTCCTCCTGCTTCTCAACCTTGAAGAACTCAACGTTCTTCTTAAGCTCTTCGGCAATGCTGCCAAGTTCATCGGCTTCACCGACAACGGCTGACATGTTGGAAGTAAGCTGGGTGATGGAAGCACTGGTCTCCTGAGTGGAAGCAGCGTACTCTTCGGAGAGACTGGACAGTGAGTCGACGGATCCCATGATCTGGTCTTTTCCGTCAGTCATATCCGCTACGAGAGAAGCAATCTCTTTGTTGCCTTCCTCAGTTTCGCGAAGAAGGGCAAGCATTTTATCGAAAGCATCACTCATTTGCTCAAGAGCGGTAGCTTCATTGGTGGTGGCTTCCTTGATGCTTGAAGTAAGATTTCGGTTCTCATTTGAGTACTGTGTGATGGTACTCAGCATGTTAGTGATCTGACCTGCCATCTGGTTGGACTCTTCCGCAAGACCTTTTATGCTGTCTGCAACAACAGCGAATCCTTTTCCTGCTTCACCTGCTCTTGCAGCCTCGATGGAAGCATTGAGAGCAAGAAGGTTGGTCTGGCTGGCAATATTGATGATTCCTTCAGCGGCGGTATTGATCTCATCGACAACCTCTGCAGTCTTTCCTACGGACTCAGCGACAAGGCCGGCTTTTTCATCCGTAGCTTCATCGGCTTTACGGATCTCAACAAGCTGTTTCTGGAGAGAGATGGACTCTTCGTAGAGAGCTTTAACCTTTTCAAGGTTGTTTCCGGCAGCAACGTTAACCTTATCGATGGAGTCACCCATATTAACGGTGATCTGGGCTGTGGTCTGAACATCCTCGGCCATTGTCATGGCGCCTTCGGCGAGTTCGCTTACGGCTACCGAAATATTATTGGTATTGTCCTCTGAATCGGTAATGGACTGTTTTGTATTCTGAGCCTTGCCGTTAACGGTATCGGCGGAAGCTACAACAAGTCTAAGTGATTCCTGGAGGCGGGAACGCATATCCTCTGTAGAGTACTGAACGGTATAGAACTCGTTAAAGATACTCTCGGGAACGATCTCTGTGGCAAAGTCACCTTCTGCCATATTGCCCACGGATTTAACAATGTATTTGAGGCTCTTGCGCATCAGACGAATGATGAGGAAAGCGATAACAAATACGACGAGCATCAAAATGAAGAAGGCTACTGCGCTTATGATGATACGGTTTTTGATACCTGCCTCGCGGACCGCCTTTTCTTCAATGGCCCACTGTTCGGCAATATCAGTCATATCTGAAAGGGATTTGCGGGTGCTTTCAAAATTCTGGATGAAAAGGGAATAATCACCCTCACCGGACTGAACGTCATATGTGGTATCCCAGCTTATAAAGTTGGCAATGAATTCATTGTAATAATCGTCAAAGGATTTATCATCTATCTTGATTCCGGAGAAAAGCTTTGCGTTATCCGAGGCTACTTTATGGGCATCATCCGTCCTGTCCATAACCTGCTGACGGTTATCAACATAATCCTGGTAATATGTACCAAGGAGTTCTGAAAGCAACTCAGGGGGAACATCGGGGGGAGCCTGCTGCAGGTCGTGATACTGAACTGCTGCGATCATTGATTGGTAAAAATCTCGATCGGCGTTAATAATGTCGGAACTAATGGTGTAGAGATGGTCGTAATAAAGATCTTCGTCCTCGTTGGATGTTGCAAGTATCTGACCGCTAAAGAAACATATACTTGCAATGATCATGGCGATCAACAAGCCACCGGCCAGAATGAGGGCAGCTGTTACTGTAAGTGTTTTTTTCTTCATAACATTCTATCCTTTCCACGTATTTAGTTTTCCTTCAAGCTGTAGAATAAAACGCTGCAGTCTTAAGATAAGTTATTTTATCATATTTTCAGACAATAAAACAGCACTTTGGCTAAATTTTGAATAATATTGTAAAAATGTGAAATTATTTATTATTTTAAAAACAAAAGAATCTGCTTAATTTTCTAATATGTGGTATAATGATATCCATATTTACTTAAGGAGAATGTATGGATCTCAAAAGAGAAGTCATCAATCTTGAACAGGAACTGGCCCAGGAAAGAACGGAACTTTCTTATGACAGAACCGGTCTTTCCATTCTGCGGACTAATCTTGCTTTCCAAAACAGTAAATTATCGGTGGAACAGACACATCTTTCCTTTATAAGGACTACAGTATCTCTGGTAGGTAGTGCCGCCGCCGTTTACAAAGCGCTTCCCGCTCTGGGTGTATCAAATACATTCAGTATGCTTTTGGCGCTCTTTCTTTTGCTCTGCGCGATCTACTTCTTTGTAAGGGACAGGCTGACCTACCCGAAGCTTAAAAGAGAGATCAAAGAAATGGAAAAGAAAAAAGATGAAATAGTTAAGAATTCCAAAGCAAATTTGCCGGGATTCGAGGAGGATTTATGAAATTAGCACTGATGATAGTTTTGCTCATTGTCGGCTTTGTGGGGCTGATCAAGGGCGCAGATTTATTTGTTGACGGAAGCGCGGCTCTTGCACGAAACCTCAAAGTACCTTCACTTATCATCGGTTTAACGATAGTTGCCATGGGAACCAGCGCACCGGAACTAGCGGTAAGTACATCCGCAGCTATAGCCGGATCAAATGAAATAGCGCTTAGTAATGTTATCGGATCCAATCTGTTTAATTCACTAGTTGTTTTGGGAGCATGTTCACTTTTCTGTGCAGTTCCCGTAGACAAGGTTGTTCTTAAAAGAGATTTTCCCATTTCCATATTGGTGACGATACTTGTCTTTGCAGTCGTTGGCGGCAGAGCTATTTTCAGCGGAAAGCTTTTTACCGGCGCTATGGCAGACAACGCAGGTACTGTATACAGATGGCTGGGAATTCTTCTTCTTGTCTTATTTGTGGCATATATCACGTATCTTGTCATCAATGCAAAGCGTCATCCCGAGCCTGAGACAGAGGAAAAGAAGAAGCCTTATTGGCAGTGCTTTTTATTCATCCTTATCGGACTTGCTCTTATCGTGGGCGGTGGACAGGCTGTTGTTTACAGTGCAAAATATATTGCGGCGGCAGCAGGTATGACAGAGACTCTTATCGGGCTGACGGTAGTTGCTCTGGGAACATCCCTTCCCGAATTGGTTACTTCCTGCGTTGCAGCGAAAAAGGGAGAGACGGGACTTGCCATCGGAAACGTTGTGGGATCAAACATTTTCAACCTTATGTTGATCCTCGGAATTTCATCAGCAATTCATCCCGTGGCTTCAAATGTCGCATCGGTATTTGACATGGGTATTCTTATTATCGTTAGTATTCTGATCTACATCTTTGCTGCGACAAAGAAAAAAGTTGTTCGCACCGAAGGTATAGTTATGATTTTGATCTACATTGCGGATGTGCTTTTCGCAATCTTTAGAAAGTAATTAAAGTTTTTTATGAGGGTATTATAATGGGGAGAGAATTAACAGAGAATAAGAAAAAGAAGATCGCTGTTTTTGCTAACGGCTGGAGCAGCGAATATATGAGTCTCTTTATGGAGGGGCTTAGAAAGGAAGCTGAAAAGGACAACACGGATATCTTCGTGTTCACCACTTATATTCTTCCCAACGAAGCGTTGGAGATGAAGGAAAATCAGCTCAAGATCTTTGATCTCGCAAAAAGTATGGAGTTTGATGGCGTCATAGCCCTTACTCATACTTTTAACTCCTCATACGAAATGGAAAAGATACAGGAGATGTTTGAGGGAAGCGATATCCCAAGAGTTTCCACCGAGGTGAGGCTTCCGGGCTTTTCCATGGTTGGAAGCGGAAATTATCAGGGTGTTTATGAACTGGCAACCCACCTGATAGAAAAACATAATGTTCGCAAAGTTGTTTATATCAGGGGCAATGACGGAAATCCCGAGTGCGCCGAGAGAAAGAAAGCTCTTGAGGATGCACTGGATGAACACGGACTTGTCCTTATTGATACATTAAAAGGAGATTTCGGATTTTATAACGCCTCCAGAGTGGTGGAAGACTGGATGATATCCGGAAAGCCTATTCCCGACGCCTTTGTTTGCGCCAATGATCTTATGGCACTGGGCGTTATCAGTATTCTTCACAAATATGGAAAAGATGTTCCCGGAGATGTTATCGTAACCGGATTCGATCATGTACACGAAGGGCAGACATCATATCCAATGGTTGCTACCGTCTCCAGACAATGGGACAACATGGGTCCCTATGCTTATAAAGAGATCTGTTATCAGATGGAGCACAGAGATCCCGACCGAGAAACTATTTATCCCTCAAAATTTGTTCCCTCAGAAAGCTGCGGATGTAAGCCTGACGAGGAAGCATTCAACAAAAGACTTGAGATGGTAAGAAGCGTATTTACCAACGCGACCCATGTTGATATGATAGACTTCTTCTTCCAGAAGGTTCATATCGAAATGTCCGTAACCGAGAGCAAGGAAGACTTCTACGAGCAGGCGAAATGGCATTTCGGACAGCAGACCTTCTTCGGACAGAATTATTGTATCTGTACCGAACCCGGTCTTTTCGAGGATGAAGATGAGGTATACCTTGAGAAGGTAAAGAACTTTAGTCCTGTTTTGGATGTTATCTACGGAAGAAAAGACGGAAGGAATCTTCCCCAGAAACAGTTCAGTACATCGGAGATCTATCCCGGTTATGTGCCGGATCCCAATAAGAGCGAGGTTTATGTATTTGCTTCTCTTGCAAATATGGAACACCTTATCGGTTATCTTGCCATTAAGGACAACCCTCAGGTACTTTATTCAAACCATTACAAGAGATGGCTCAATAACCTTGATACTCTCTTTATAAACATCCGTCACAATATCTTCTTAAAAAAGATGAATGCAAAACTGCGTGAGATCTACATGAACGATTTCCTTACGGACATGTACAATCGAACCGGATGTGCAAATGTGCTTTACAAGTTTATCGAAGATGAAAAGCAGCAGGGACACACATCGGTTCTGCTTTTCTTTGATATCAATTGCATGAAGGTGATCAACGATAAGTTTGGACACTTAAGCGGAGATCTTGCCATTAAGGCTACGGCCAATGCAATGAAGAAGGCCCTCCCGGAGGGATTCCTTTGCGGAAGGTACGGCGGAGATGAGTTTATTGCTGTCGGTTCCTATAAGGGAGAGGATGTTTCTCTGTACAGGGAGAACTTTAAGGCCGAGCTTGAGAGGATAAAGGAAAGGCTTCAGGTCGCATTCCCTCTTTCCGCCAGCGTCGGAACCTGTATCGTAAAGCCGGACAAAGACGGAACTGTGGACGATTTCATCAAGGAAGCTGATGATTCCATGTACGAGGAGAAGGAACAGGTACACAAACTACTGGGCATAACTTCTCATTAAGATAAAAGATAGTGTTAAAATCAAGTTGCTTTTGGTATAATAGGTCTTACAACATTAACCCCGAGAATTAAAAAGCAAGGAGTGATGAATATATGAGGACAAGAAAGTATTCCAACAGAGACTTACCTGTCATGACCGAGATCTGGAACGAACTGATCGAAGCAGGAGAAGCGTTTCCTGCAACGGAGCCCTTCGACGCAACGAGTGGCGAAAAGTTTTTCTCATCGCAGACGTATTGTGCTGTAGCAGTTGATTTTGGCGGAAACCTTCACGGCATATATACGATTTACTCCGAAACCGAGGGCGGTATTGCCAATGTCAAATTTGCAGTTAGAAACTGTAGCCGTTGCCAGAAGGGGGCGCAGGATCTTATGAATGACTGTTTAAAGGTGGCAAAGGAAAAAGGATACAGCGGACTTATCTCAGATCCCATTGCGGAAAGCAATGAAATTGCTAAGCACATCTTTGAAAAGATGGGATTTGAGTTAAAAGAAACGATTCCCGGCGGCTATATCATGAAAGATGGACAGGCTGTCAATGCGCTTATCTATCAATTACAACTTTAGGAAAGAGGAATTTCGGATATGCTTGAATTAAAAAACGTATCCTTTGAAGTAAGTGAAAGCGGGGAGGGTAAGGAAATCATCAAAAATGTTTCCGTTACCATCCCCGATAATCAACTTGTGGTCATTACAGGACCTAACGGAGGCGGAAAATCTACACTGGCAAGACTTATTGCCGGTATTGAGAAACCCACTTCCGGACGAATTTATCTTGACGGAGAGGACATTACGGACCTTTCCATCACCGACAGGGCAAAGCGCGGAATAAGCTATGCATTCCAGCAGCCCGTTAAATTTAAAGGAATTCAGGTCTTTGACCTGATCAGACTTGCCAGCGGTAAGAAGATATCCGTTGGTGATGCTTGCGAATATCTCTCTGCAGTTGGACTTTGCGCAAGAGAGTATATCAGTCGAGAGGTTAACTCCAGCCTTTCGGGCGGAGAATTAAAGAGGATCGAGATAGCAACGGTGCTTGCAAGAGGCTCAAAACTTTCACTTTTCGATGAGCCTGAGGCAGGGATCGATCTTTGGAGTTTCCAGAATCTCATTCAGGTATTTGAGGGAATGAGAAAGAACATCAAGGACAGTCAGGTAATTATCATCTCTCATCAGGAGAGAATCCTTAACATTGCAGACAGACTTGTTGTTATCAAGAACGGACAGCTCTTTAAGGAGGGAAGCAAAGAAGAAATTCTTCCAATGCTCAGCGGTACCGATTCGGCAGTGCCCGAGTGTGCAATGGCAGCAAATGCAAGAGGAGGAGCGCAATGATACAGCTTGATGAAATACAGAAAAGGCTCCTAAAGGAAGTAGCGGATCTTCATTCAGTACCCGAAGGCGCTTACAATATCCGTTCAAACGGACAGGCTGTGGGACGCGTATCTACAGCAAACATTGAGATCATTCCTAAGGAAAACGGAAGCGGAATAGATGTAAAGATAAAACCCGGAACAAAGAATGAGAGTGTACACATTCCTGTTGTCATGACACAGAGCGGCATCAAGGAACTGGTGTACAACGATTTCTACATCGGAGAAGATGCAGATGTTGTTATTGTGGCGGGATGCGGCATCGACAACTGCGGACCAAAAGATTCAGAGCACGACGGTATCCACAGATTCTATGTGGGCAAGGGTGCAAAGGTAAAATACGTAGAAAAGCACTACGGCTCCGGAGACGGAAGCGGAAAGAGGATCCTTAATCCCGGTACCGAAGTATATATGGAAGAAGACAGCTCCATGGAAATGGAGATGGTACAGATAAAGGGCGTTGACGATACAAATCGTGATACCAAGGCTGAGCTTAAAGCGGGAGCATCTTTGGTAGTAAGGGAGCGCCTTATGACTCATGGCGATCAGAATGCAGTCAGCACCTACACCGTCGAATTAAACGGAGACGGATCAAGCGCTGACGTTGTTTCAAGATCGGTTGCCAGAGACAATTCATATCAGAAGTTTGACGCAGTACTTACGGGAAACGCGGCTTGTTCGGGACACACCGAGTGTGATGCCATCATCATGGACAACGGACGTATCCTTGCGGTACCCGGTCTTGAGGCCAACAGCGTTGATGCAGCTCTTGTTCACGAGGCGGCCATCGGAAAGATAGCAGGAGAGCAGCTTATAAAACTTATGACACTTGGACTTACGGAAGCAGAGGCGGAAGAACAGATCATTAATGGATTCCTAAAATAGGAGAACGATAAAATGAAAGAACGCACTTTCTCCACAAGCGAAATATGCCATATTTTCAATATCGGTCGTGAAACTTTAAGACATTACGAAAACATCGGGATATTAACTCCCACCATCAATGCGGAAAACGGATATCGTGAATACGGTTACTGGGAAGTGGGTATCATAGTGGATATCCTAAAGTACAAGTCCATGGGGCTAAGCCTCGGGGATACTCGAACAGCTCTCTTTGATATGGATTTTGGGCAACTGATTGAAGGGGTTCGAGGTCAGGAGGATTTCTACGAAAAGAGAGCTATCCAGGACAAGATGATGGCTGAGATCCTTCACAATAATTATATGGCACTTGATTATGCCAGGGAGCATTTAAACGAACTGATCGAAACTGAAATCCCGGAGATGATTCATATACCTTTCAGGTCCGAGCCGGATAGTATATATTATGAATCCATGATAGAAGCACTTAAGTACTCACAGTTTTTCTCGACAGCGTGGATACTTGGAGTCGGAAACAATTCTCCCTATGACGGTATCGGATTAGCGGCTCAGAAATCATATGCTGATATTTTGAAAATAGAAAATGGGCTGACAATTCCTGCAGCTAAGGCAGTGGGAACAGTTATGGATATTACCGGAAGAGATAAGGTGACGGATCAAACCTTCAAGGAGTTTAACGAAAAGGTTAAGGAGAAATATCCCAACACCTCAGATGCTACTTACGCAGTACTCTTATCCAGATTTTACGACAAAGAAAAAAGATACCACCAGTATTTCTCGGTCTATAAGAAATTACTGTGATACCTTTTTTCAAGGGAACTGTATCGAATAAGGGAGGTGAATGCATATACCGGCCTTTAAGTGATTAAATATTTCGTGGATTGTGCCGTACAAAAAATGCTGTATGGTGCGACGCGAAAATGAAGGGTAACAAAATAATCAGTTGGCTCATCTTCAGGGGTATAGAGAAACTGTTCGCGACGCGATGCCGGTATCCTATTACTTTTTCTTATTCCTACAAATAAAGTTTTAAACCCGGTGGTAACCACCAGGTCAATACTAAAATTATGAACAATTTGTGAATTATGCAAGCAGCAGAGCATAATTTTGCAGTTTTCAAATTTAAAATACACTTTATGCACATAATATGCGCATAAAACTGTTGACAGATGATTAAAATAAGTCTATATTATACGAAAGATAAACGTGTAACGGAGCGCGTCTCTGTTCGCGTTTTTTTCTTAGCCCCAACGCTTTAACGAGGTAAAAAGGCAGTGTGTTGATATACAGCGATGGGATGAATATAAAGTGTATAATTATGAGCCATTGGCTTATTAACAGGAGGAATGAATTATGAAGAAAATGACCAAGATTGTTGCTCTTATAGGCGCAGCAGTAATGTGCGCATCTGTTATCGCAGGTTGCGGAAACAAGACTGAGGCACCCGCAGCACAGGAACCCCAGGAAAACCAGACTGCAGAAAACGGCGAAACCACCGAGGCTTCCAAGTATGACCTCAGCGGCATCAAGCTTATCAGTGACGGCGTACTCAGCGTAGGTGAGGAAGTAGGCTACCCTCCTTTCGAAGATTTCGCAGAGGACGGAGTTACCCCCATTGGATATGATGTTGATATCATCACTGAAGTAGCAAAGAGACTTGGACTTGAAGTAAATATCGTAAATACTGCATGGGACGGAATCTTCGCAGGTATCGATAATAACTATGATGTTGTTTGCTCAGCATGCACCATCACCGAGGAGAGAAAAGAGAGCATGCTCTTCTCAGAGCCTTATATCGCAAACTATCAGGCTGTTATCTTAAAGGCGGGCAACGATAAGAAGATCGAGAGCTTCAATGACCTTGACGGAATGACCGTTGCGGTTCAGAAGGAGACCACTTCAGACGAACTCATCAGCGATTACAAGTCAACCGGAACAATCGATGTAGAGATCGTTGCAAATGAGAAGATCTTAAGCTGCTTTACCCAGCTTGACAACGGAGAGGTTGATGCAGTCGTTGTTGACTCAACTGTAGCCGACGGTTATCTTGCAAAGAATCCCGATGCTTATGTTTATGCATACAAGGATGATTCAGAGGCTGAGTATTTCGGAATCGCCATCGGCAAGGAGAACACTGCACTCAAGGCTGTTATCGATGAGGTCCTTGCAGATATGGAAGCTGACGGATTTATTGCAGACACCTATTCTTATTGGTTCGGTGTAACTGAAGAATAAATAATGGATCAAGGAAACAGATAGTAATATGAAAAGTTTTCTTAAAGGTTTGATAAACGTTAAAAATTGGAAAAAGAAGACAAAGGTTACATGGATCATTGTTCTTGTTGTGATTGCCGTGTGCATTGTCCTTTCAGCCCTTAAGCCCTCTGAGGCTGACATGAAAGCAATGGCGAGCGAAGAGATGCAGGCCATGATAAAGGCGGATGAAGGAAGCTCAAGAAAGAGAGTTACCGTAACTTACAACAGCCTTATCATCGTAAACTACTGCTCTTTCTCAACTTCCGGAGCAAAGGAAGTTACAGAGAAGTACGTGGGATTTGTGGGCCATGCTTTTCAGGCGGATGAAGGATTCGGAAAATTCGCAGGTCAGATGGTGAACTACACCTATCGTATGCTGGGCTGCGGCGAGAACCTTCTACATGGAGCAAAGCTGACCCTACTCCTTACAACACTATCAACAGCCATCGGAGTAGTGCTTGGAACCTTGCTTGCTCTTGGAAAGATATCCAAGAACAAGGTGCTCAGCAAGGTCTGTGGAGGATATATTTTCTTCTTCAGAGGAACACCGCTTCTTATCCAGCTTTTTGTTATTTACTATAGTGTTCCTGCGATCTTTGGATTTGCATGGCGTGACCTTTTTGCTGTGGGAGATACCCAGGCGGTTTATAAGGGAGCGTTCATAGCGGCTCTTATCGCGTATGGACTTAACTCCGGTGCATACTGCGCCGAGATCGTCCGCGCTGCCATCCAGTCTATTGAGAAGGGTCAGCACGAGGCAGCAAAGGCTCTTGGCCTTTCCTACAGCAAGACCATGCGCCTTATCATCATCCCCCAGTCAGTTCGCAGAATGGTACCACCTCTCTGTAACGAATTCATTATGATGATCAAGGATGCATCTATGGTTTTCGCAATCTCCCTTATGGACATTACAACCATTTCAAAGAATATTATGACCAGCGAGATCTCATACATTGTTTTCCTGCCGGCTTTGATAATCTATCTTATCATCACAGCCTTCTTTACCTGGATATTCAATGCCATCGAGAAGAAGTTCTCGCTGTATGAGTAGGGAGGCGCACCATGGATAATTTCGAGTATATTTTGGAAACGGAACATGTAAGTAAGAATTTCGGAAGCCTCTCTGTATTAAAGGACATCAACCTGAAAGTAAAGAAGGGCGAAGTTATCTGTATCATCGGCCCTTCCGGTGCAGGTAAATCAACCTATCTTCGTTCACTTAATCAGCTTGAGAAGATCTCTTCCGGAAAGATATTTATCAAGGGGGATCTTTTCCTCCACAGAGAAAAGGATCACACCGTTGAAAGGATCGACAAGAAGACTCAGCAGAAGCTTCTTCTTGAGATGGGAATGTGCTTCCAGAGATTCAATCTCTTCCCTCACAAGACCGTTCTGGAAAACATCTGCCTTGCTCCCATCGAGGTAAAGCATGAGGATAAGGAGACTGTTAAGAAGGAGGCTATGGAGCTTCTTAAGAAGGTTGGACTGGCTGAAAAGGCAAACGAATTCCCTAACCGTTTATCCGGTGGTCAGCAGCAGCGAGTTGCCATCGCAAGAGCGCTTGCCATGAAGCCTGAGATAATGCTTTTTGACGAGCCCACATCCGCCCTTGATCCCGAACTTGTAGGAGATGTTCTTCAGGTCATGAAGGATCTTGCAAATGACGGAATGACCATGCTTGTTGTGACCCACGAAATGGGATTTGCAAAAGAGGTGGCAGATAGGGTATTATTTATGGCTGATGGAATTATAGCAGAGGAAGGAACACCGGATCATATATTTAACCATCCGGAGAATCCCAGAACACAGAGTTTCTTAAGATCCATCCTTAACGTTTAGGGATTGCTTAACATTAGTCATGAAAACAACAAAACAGATCAGAAGTTCATTATTACTGGCAATAACCGCGATAATCTGGGGCGTAGCATTTGTGGCCCAGACTACGGGAGGGGACGCAGTCGGTCCCTTCTCTTTTAATTCGGTAAGATTCATTATCGGGTCCGTGGTATTATTGCCGGTAATTTTTGTTCTTGATAAACTTGGACTTTCAAAGAGAAAACCTGTAACAAAAAAAGACTATAGGCTACTTTGGCTGGGAGGAGGGCTTGTTGGTTTGTCCCTTTTTTTTGCAGCCAATGCCCAGCAGCTGGGAATATATTGGGGCGCCCAGGTAAGTAAAGCCGGATTTTTGACTGCGCTTTATATAATTCTTGTTCCGATCCTTGGAATGTTTATAAAGAAAAAGTGCGGATGGAATGTATGGCTTGGCGTCGCCATCAGCCTTGTAGGCATGTATTTCCTGTGCGTTAAAGGGGAGTTTAAGCTTGAGTGGATGGACATTGCACTTATCGCATCCGCATTTTTGTTCTCGATACAGATTCTTTTGATCGATCATTTTTCGCCTATGATGGATCCTGTAAGACTTTCATCAATCCAGTTTTTGGTTTGTGGAGTATTGTCGTTGATACCGGCGCTTATTTTTGATGTGCCGGCTTTTGGAGGATTTACGGAGCTTGTTAAGAGCTTTGGGACATGGAATGCATGGATCCCGATTCTCTACGCCGGAGTTATGAGCAGCGGAGTAGCCTATACCTTGCAGGTTGTGGCTCAGCCCGGACTTAACCCCACTATCGCTTCCCTTATCATGAGTTTTGAAGCTGTATTTGGAAGCATCGCCGGATGGCTGATCCTCCACCAGACCATGTCTGTCCGTGAGATGATAGGATGCGGATTGATGTTTGCCGCCATCATCATCGCCCAACTACCTACTAAATAGGTTTGGCACCCGGGGACGGATTTAGGGTTTGGCACCTGGGGACGGGGTTAGGGGGACATTTTCCGGAAACACTTCAAAAGTTCATCCTACTTTGAAAATGTCCCCCTAACCCCGTCCCCAGGTGCCAACCCCTAATAATAACAGAATTGCTTGATAGATAAACAAAGAGCCTTGGCAAGTGCCAAGGCTCTTTAATTGGTGGAAAATGCGGTAAATACCGTTGGATACAAGGTATTGGTAATGCTATAATGGTATCGTTTGGAAATTACCAATCTATATATTGTAGGGGGACAGTTATGGACAATAAATTAATGAAAGTAAAATTAAAAACAGAAAAACTTCTGGCCGGATTGAATATATTGAAAAACGTAGTCGGAGAAGATGCGAGAGTTGTGATGCTTGCACTAATTGGACCAAAGTATAATGAGCGGAACGAAGGTTATGTGAGAACTTCATTAAGAATGATAAGCGCTTCGTTGGCGGATTTTTGCATAGATCTGTACGAAGATGACGTTGAAATCTGTGATCAAACTTGGGATAACTTCTATATTCCTAACATGAGTCTTTCTGAATTATTAATGATCATAACGAAAGCAGATAAGTCGGGAGAGACAGAAATGATCTTTGAGAAAGACGGAGACAATTTGACTGTTCACGCAAAATTCATGTCTGCAAGCAATGAAGGCGTAAGTATTTCTCATGATTTTTCTGCTACAGAAGAAAGAGGCAAACATGGAGTGGTTTTAGATTCTATGGACAGTGAAAGGTTTAATCTTCTCAGCTATGAAAATGTTTTTGAGGAGGGCTATGCAATTGTCCCCATCACACGGACACAACTCATCAGCGAGCTTTCAAAAGGTATACAGGATGGCAATGACACTATCGTTGTTTCAGCAGATATTTCAGCATTCTGGCGCGCTTATACCAATCCTATCGTAACATTCACTTTTAATATACAGCAAGCAAAGATGATTTGTACTGTAATAAAGGAATATGAGGCTAAATATGTGTTGATTTGGGAAAGTCGTGAAAAAACAAAGTTTATCAGTGACGACGAAAATAATTTCTACATGCAGCTTACTCCCGGATGCAACGATATTTTTGGAAGAGGATAAATAAGAACGGAGGAAAAATATTATGAGCGCAATAGAAAAAAGTCAGTATCTTTCACCGGAACATTATCCGCATAACAGAATAATATATGACTAAAGAGAGACGGAAAGAGGAATGACAGGATGTTTTACTATTTGTGGGATCTTTTATACAAGGTCGGGGAGTTTATCATTAATATTTATCCGGCATGGTTAAACAATGCCCTATGCGATGGTCCGGAGCTACTATACTTTTTTACGATGCAAGAGCATGTCGTAGGTATTGAAATTTGCGTTATTGTAATCGTTATCGTATTCTTTTGTGCGAGGAAAGTAGTCAAGAGTGTGATAGAAAAAAGAAGATCACAGGAGAAGCGTAAAGCCTCAGAGAAGGCGAGAAATGAGTATATTAAGCGCATTGAGAGTTTACAAATTGAGGATACTGAAAGAGAACGTCAGAATTACGTACGATACAGAAAAGCGCTTCCTTTTCATGATAAGAATGAAGAGTACAGTTATTTAAGAGCTGTAGCTTATGAGAAAAAATTCCCGGAACAGGTAAAAGCTCTGGAAACTCAAGCAAAAGAAGAGGCTATAAGGGAATGGCATCGCCAAAAAGCAGCCTTATGTGGCTTGATTGCGAAAGCTAAAGATATACGGAGTGGGTTCAGCAAAGTAACGTCAAAGGATGAATACGATGAGAAAGGTGGATGTTCCGAGATATCAAGAGGTTTATCGTATGTCTATGATGTTAAGAGAGAATGCCATGCTTTATGGAGATACAAGGATTATATAGCCTACTTAGTAGACGAAGATGTAGAAGAGTCTTTAAGCGACTTTCGATACGAAGCAGATTCGCTAGAAGGTTCTTTTCGTATGATGAAAGGGATGTACGATCCTAAAACGGAAGTAGAAAAACTGCGTTCTGTAGAGCCGGCGGCAAATCATGTAGCCAATAGTGATGATGACGAAGATAATTACATCACTATAAGTTCACCTTTGGATTTATTCGCATCATCCGGTGGTTCAAGTCCATACATTGACGACGATGACTACCCATGTTCGAACAATAACTCTAATTACAATAGCTATGACGATGACCCCGGCTATGGAACCTATGAGGAAGATACCGGCGGTAGCTATGGAAACAACAGTAATAGCAGCAATTCAGGTGAATATGACGATTTTTCTGATTATTGGCATGCTAATAATGGTTGGGAAAAGGGACTTTCCGGAAATGCAGAAGAAGATCAATATTACTATCAGTGATATATTTTTCTGGTAAAAAAGATCTAAACGGTGCTAATTGAAAAAAAAACCAAATCTGGGATATAATGTAGTTTAGGTATTTTAAAACTAATAATGGGGACGGCGTTTTGGGGAAATGGCCCACTAACCCCGTCCCCGGGGGACAGGGGTATTATGTTTAGGAAAAGAATTGCGGCGGCAGTATTTTTTGCCGGGCTTCTTGCCATGGGGATGGCAGGTTGCGAAAACAAAGGGGACACTGCAAGTGATCCTGAGCTTCTCTTGGGCTTTAGCCAGATAGGTACGGAGAGTGCCTGGAGAATCGGTAACACCGTGGACATAGAGGAGCAGGCAGCAAATTATGGCATTGGTCTCATGCTTGAAAATGCAAACCAGAAGCAGGAGAACCAGATTGATGCCATAAGAAGATTTATCGCTTACAAGGTTGATGTCATCGCATTCTCACCCATTGTGGAAGAGGGTTGGGACAATGTTCTCAAGGAAGCGCAGGATGCGGGGATTCCTGTTGTTCTTGTTGACAGAGATATAAGCGAGAATGAAAAAGATTTAACTACTTGCCTTATAGGCGCCGATTTCTATAAAGAAGGCGTTATGGCGGGAGAATACCTGATCAGAAAAGCCGACAGCTTGGGCCTTGAGCAGGTAAACATAGTTGAGATTACAGGCACTGAGAATTCCACTCCCATGATGCAAAGACAGGCAGGCTTTATGGATGCTATTGCCGGTGACGAGAGAATGACGGTGCTTGAAAGTATAGACGGGGATTTTCTTAAAAGCCGCGGTGCTGAGTGCATGCGGTATCTTTTGGATACTTACGGTGAGGATATCGACGTGGTATTTTCTCACAATGATGAAATGACAATCGGAGCCCTTCCGGAAATCGAGAGGGCAGGCTTTGAGCCGGGAAAAGACATTATCATCATTTCAATCGACGGCGGTCAGGAAGCCATCAATGTTCTTAAACAGGGCAAGATAAACTGCGTCGTTGAATGTACTCCCAAACTTGGAAAAGCTCTTATGGAGACAGCACTAAAACTTAAAGCGGGACAGGAAGTTGATGCCGTGATTCATCCAGAGGAACAGGTTTTCTCAGATGAACAGGACACTTCTTTGATTGCGCCCAGAGGATACTAAAGTTCGGAAAATCAAGGCTTCGGGGGAAGACTATGGGGAAGATTAAAAAAGAAAAAAGTATCCTTGGCCAGATAAGTGACTTAAGCCACAAACTGGTTTTCATGCTGGTGATACCGATTATCATCAGCCTTGTTTTGATGCTGGTTTATGCATGGAAATATCACAGTTCCATCGTTCGAATGGAAACTATCGCAAACCTTAAAAACGCGGTTACGGAGGAGATCCCCGGAAAAGCCTGGAACATTGTAAGCGGAAGGGACACTTTCTCCAATAGCGGAATTTACGCACAGATTCACGAAGTTGAGGACACCATTGAGTCAATCACGGAGCAGACGGGAGAAGAAAACAGACTCTCTCTTATTGTCGCCAACAGGACCATGGATACCCTCGAAAACTATGTTGACAAGATTCGTGACAACATTAATGAAGAGAGACCTGTTGTGGAGAGCGAAGCCGTAGTCAGCGAAGTAAGAGACGTGGCAGGACTTATCGACTCCATGTTAAACGAATACATTGCTCAGGAAATCGACTCCACAGCGAAGATGAGCGTGGGCTTAAACATCGTTATTATAGCAACTGCTGTTGTTGAGTTTTTGATAGTTCTTGCTGCTCTTCTCATGCGAAACTACTATGTTAATAAAACCGGTCACTCCGTAAGAGAGCCTATAGAAAGGCTGGAGGAAGCGGCAGAGAGAATCGCAGAGGGCTCACTTGATGAAAAACTGGGAGAGACTGAGATTTCCGAGCTTCGCAATCTGACGACTCAAGTAAACATTATGGCAGACAGGTTAAAGACCATGATGGAAAAGAGCAATAAGGACGCAAAGAGCCTTAGAAAAGCAGAGCTAAGAACTCTTCAGGCCCAGATAAATCCTCACTTTTTGTACAACACTTTGGACGCCATCATATGGAAAGCCGAAGCGGGAGAAAAGGAAGAGGTCATCCAACTGACAAGAGCGCTCAGCGACTTCTTCAGGATAAGCTTATCTTCGGGCGCCGATTGGATCACTGTAAGCCAGGAGAAGAAGCATATAGAAGGATACTTAAAGATCCAGCAGACAAGATATCGTGACATCCTTGATTATGAGATCGATATTCCGGATGAAATGGGCGAGATTTATATGCTAAAGCTTTTGCTTCAGCCTCTTGTTGAAAATGCGCTGTATCACGGAATTAAGATCAAGCGCGGCGGAGGAAAGATCCTTGTTTCAGGAAGAACCGATGGTGATGATCTTGTTTTTTCCGTAAAGGATACGGGAATCGGAATGAATGCCGAACAGCTTCAGGAGCTTAACGACAGGATGAGAATAGGACAACCAACGGTTAGCGAAGGAAGCGGTGGCTTCGGTCTTGTAAATGTTAACCTCAGGATCAGACTTTACTATAACGTGGCTACAGGCCTTAAGATCGAAAGTAGTGCAGAGGGCACGGAGGTAAGCTTTAGAGTGCCGAGAAGGACCAGAGAGGAGATCTACGAAGATGAAAGTATTTCTGGCTGATGACGAGATCGTTATCAGAGAGGGTATAAGAGAATCATTTCCATGGGATGAGACTCCCTACGTACTTGTGGGAGAAGCACCTGATGGGGAAATGGCGCTGCCCATGATAAGGGACACAAACCCGGATATCGTTATCACTGATATAAAGATGCCTTTTATGGACGGTATAGAGCTTTGCAGGACCCTTAGGGCCCAGATGCCCTGGATAGGGATCATAGTTCTCTCGGGATATGATGAGTTTGAGTATGCCCGTCAGTGCATTGCTCTTGGAGTAAGAGAGTATCTTTTAAAGCCTATTAACGCTGAGGAACTTAAAAATGTTCTTGATAAGGTAAGCGCCCAGATAAAGGCAGAGAGGAATACCTTTGAGCATGCGGCGAGCCTCAGGGCAAGAATGGAAATGGGGGGAAAGCTTGTAAGAGAAAAGCTGGTTGGCTCCCTGTTTTCCGATGAAGCGGCTCAGGAGGATGCGGGAGAAGTATTGAAGCAGCTTGCTTCCATGGGATGCCCCGTGCCTGCAAAATATTATACGGTCATTGATGCGGCTTTTACGCCCACGAGTGAAGGCCAGGAGGCTGTGGCTGCCCTTGCGGAAAACGGAAACGGATATGTCCTTGCTTCCCCCGGAAGGGCGGGCAGCAGGTTTCTTGTCCTCGGAGAAAGCACGGAAGAAGTGGAAGAGAGAGCCTATGCTTTTGCCACGTCTCTTTCAAGGGAGATTGAGCATCTTGACGGTGGTGAGATTCGAGTAGGAATCGGAGATATCGTTGATAAGACAGAGGACATCTACAGGAGCTTCAGGACTGCAAGGCATATAAGACATCTATTGGTAGAAAGACGGGATGAAAACGCAATTATCCTTGGAACCAGGGAGATGGGTGAATCGGAGGATGAAAATACACCCGGGGTTGTAAGCGAAGCAAAGCTATACATGACCAAGCATTTTTCAGATCCCAATCTCATGCTTCAGGATGTAGCCAAAGCGGTGAATATGAGTAACAGCAGATTCTCAACCGTTTTTTCACAGCAGACCGGAAGGACTTTTACCGAGTATCTTATTTATTTAAGGCTCGGAAAAGCCAAGGAAATGCTGAGGACCACAAACTTACGAAGCTCCCAGATCGCCGGGGAAGTGGGCTACAACGACTCCCACTATTTCAGCTATATATTTAAGAAAAACGTTGGTGTTACACCTTCCGAATACAGGTCGCAGCATCAAAATCAACCAGAATAAAATGATTTTTAACTTTTATGGGAAGGGGTGAAAATATTCAGTAGAATTTTCAACCAAGTCAGAATGATGCTTGATTTACGCTTTTTATAAAATAGACTATCCTTTGGTTATGAAGCCGATTACGGCGAGAAAAAGGAGGATAGCAAAAAAATGAAAAAGTTTGGCGCTTTGTTACTCGTAGGCGTACTTGCTCTTTCATTCGCGCTCACAGGATGCGGCGCAGGGGGAAAGAGCGGAAAGATTAAGGTTGGTGTTGTAAATAACCCTCCTTCAGAGTCAGGTTACCGTGAAGCAAACGTTAAAGACATGGAAGCTGTTTTCTCAGCCGAGAACGGATATGAGTTAAAGACAGCGTACAGCCTTAAGAACGATGAGCAGCTCCAGGCAGCACAGGGATTCATTACAGAAGGTGTTGATTATCTTCTCATCTCTGCAGCAGAGACCACCGGTTGGGACGAAGTTCTCAAGAAGGCAAAGGAAGCAGGCATCAAGGTTTATCTCTTTGACCGTATGATCGATGTAGATGAGAGTCTTTACGAGGCAGCTGTTGTTTCAGACATGGCTAAGGAAGGCGACACCGCAGTTAACTGGCTCCTTGATCAGAAGCTTGATGAGTACAACGTAATTCACATTCAGGGTGCTATGGGATCAGACGCACAGATCGGACGTACCGGTGCTCTTGACGCTCAGTTCGCAGCAGGAACCATGAACAAGGTTGTACAGCAGACAGCTACCTGGGACGAGGCAGAAGCTAAGAAGATCGTTGAATCAGTTATCAACTCAGGCGAAGACTTCAACGTAATCTATGCTGAGAACGATGGTATGGCTAAGGGCGCAGTTGCAGCACTTGACGAAGCAGGTATCACTCACGGTGTTGGCGGAAAAGTTATCGTTATGGGCTTTGACTGCAACAAGTGGGCATTAAGAGAACTCCTTGCTCAGAAGTGGAACTATGATGGACAGTGCTCACCTTTCCAGGCACAGATCATCTCAGATCTTATCCAGGGCAAGACCACAGCATCATCAAAGAAGATCATCAACGAAGAGAAGGGATTCGATGCTACAACCCTTACTCAGGCTGATATCGACACTTATGGTTTAGGTGAATAAGCTATAAACTAACAAAAATAGCGCAGCCGGGCTGTAGTAATTAAAAACAGCTTGGCTGTGCTTTTTTAGGAGGAAACCGAAAATGCAGGAAAATGTTTTACTGCAGATGCGAAATATAGATAAATCCTTCCCCGGTGTCCATGCCTTGAACAACGTTGATTTTACTTTGAGGAAAGGCGAGATCCACGCTCTCATGGGAGAGAACGGCGCCGGAAAGTCCACCTTGATAAAGGTTTTAACAGGCGTTTATCAGATGGAAAAGGGAGAGATAAAAGTAGAGGGAAATAAGATCTCTATCCATTCCCCTCAGGACGCGCAGAATAAAGGAATCAGTACTGTTTACCAGGAGATCACTCTCTGCCCCAATCTGACTGTTGCGGAAAACATGTTCATTGGGCGCGATAAAAAGAGCTTCATAAACAGTAAAGCGCGTATCAAAAGAGCCAATGAGATATTGAACAAATTGGGAATCCCCGCAAGAGGAAGCCAGATCCTTGGCAATTGCTCACTGGCAATACAGCAGATGGTGGCCATTGCAAGAGCAGTGGACATGAATTGCAAAGTTTTGATCCTCGATGAGCCTACTTCCTCACTTGACGATAAGGAAGTAAACATGCTCTTTTCTCTCATGAGAGACTTAAAGAGCAGAGGTGTAGGAATCATTTTTGTAACCCACTTCTTGGAGCAGGTTTATGAAGTAAGTGACAGGATCACGGTTCTTCGTAACGGCGAACTTGTGGGTGAATATTTAACAGAAGAACTGCCCCAGGTGGAACTTGTTTCCAAGATGATCGGTAAAGAATTGGAAGAACTCAGTTCCCTTGGTGAATCCGATGAAAAGCAGTCCGCTGAGGGAGAAGTATTTTATGAGGCTCATGGCCTTTCAAGCAGTGAAGCGCTTCCCTTTGATTTTTCTATCAAGAAGGGCGAAGTTAACGGCTTTACGGGACTTCTCGGATCCGGACGAAGCGAAAGTGTTAGGGCTATATTCGGTGCTGACAAAGTAGGGGGAGGCACCGTTAAGATAAAAGGCAAAAAGGTAAGTATAACAAAGCCGGTTGATGCCATGAGACACGGCATCGGCTATCTGGCGGAGGACAGAAAGAGGGATGGTATCATCGCAGAGCTCAGTGTTCGTGAGAACATCATCCTTGCTCTTCAGGTCATGAACGGAATGTTCAAACCTATAAGCCGAAGCGAAGCCGAAGCATTTGCGGATGAGTACATCAAGGTACTTAACATAAAGACCGCAAGCCGTGAGACTCCGGTAGGTTCTTTAAGCGGAGGAAACCAGCAGAAGGTCATACTTGCAAGATGGCTTTTAACTCATCCCGATTATCTGATCCTGGATGAGCCTACAAGAGGTATCGATGTCGGTACCAAACTTGAAATACAGAAACTTGTGCTGAAACTGGCAGAAGAGGGCGTGAGCGTAACCTTTATCTCTTCTGAGATCGAGGAGATGCTCCGTACTTGTAGCCGCCTTATTGTCATGAGAGACAGACATATCGTTGGTGAGCTCAAAGGAAAAGACCTAAATCAGACACAGGTTATGAAAACTATAGCGGGAGGAGAGGCTTAGAATGAAGAACAATTTCAAAAGATTCTTTTCAAGCGGTCTCGGACAGCTTACCATCCCAATCATTTCTATATGTTTACTGATCATATTTAACCTTATAAGGGACCCAAGCTTTTTCAGCATCAGCATTGCACACAACAATGACGGAAACATGGTCCTTGCGGGCAACCTTATCAGTATCATTAACGGTGCCAGCGAACTTGCGATCCTTGCCATGGGTATGACACTTGTAACGGCAGCTTGCGGCGGACAGGATATTTCAGTCGGTGCGGCAGCGGCTATTGCAGGAAGCGTTTTTGTTAAGATAATAAAAATGTGTATGTTCGACTTCAACTCTGATATCAAGGCCGGATATATCATTCTTGCTTTCCTGGCAGCCTGTGTTGTGGCGATGCTTTTCGGAGCCTTTAACGGAACTCTTGTTGCGGTATTTAAGATTCAGCCCATGATAGCGACGCTGATCCTGTTTACTTGTGGAAGATCCATTGCATATTGGATAAACGGCGGTGCAACACCAACGGTTAGCAGCCCTATCATTACCGCTATCGGCGGATTTATTCCCGGAGTTCCCATACCGACTCCGGTCATAATTGTTGTGGTCATGGCAGTGCTCTTTAAACTGCTGTTCCACTTCACCTCCCTTGAACTCTTTACCCAGTCGGTGGGAATAAACGGAAATGCCGCAAGACTTAACGGAATCAATTCAACTTTCATAAAGCTTTTATCATTCATCATCCTGGGAATCTGCGTAGCAGTTGCGGGAACCATCGGTGTCAGCCGTCTCGGACTTATTAACCATGAGACGCTCCTTATCGATATCGAAATGGACACCATCCTTGCGGTTGCCATCGGTGGTAACAGCCTTGGCGGAGGAAAGTTCAAGATCGGCGGAAGTATCCTGGGCGCGTATGTTATCCAGATGCTTACGATTACGCTTTACGCCATGAAGGTTTCTTCAACGGACGTTAAGGCATACAAAGCTGTCGTTATCATCCTTTTGGTTGTCATCGGATCCCCTGTAGTAAAGAAGTACTTTGGCAGAATGGTTTCAAAGGCCAAAGCTAACAGATCCGAAAAGAAAGCGAAAGGAGCGGTGGAATAATGAGTAAAGCAAAGTTAAAAGTAAGAGAGCCGCTCACAGATACACAGCTTTTGATGACCATTACCATCTGTATTTTTATTGTGATGTATGGTCTTGCAATGCTCATTTTCGGAGGCGGATTTTTAAGGACTCAGCAGATTTTTGATATTTTGAACGATAATGCCAGCCTTATCATCGTATCCTGCGGACTAACCATTGTCATGATAGGTGGAGGTATTGACATCAGCGTTGGTGCGGTAACTTCCCTTGTTGTAATGAGCTGCGTAATGTTCTATAACAGGACAGGAAACATGGTCCTGGCAGCGTTACTTGCCATCGGTATCGGACTTGCCTTTGGACTTATCCAAGGAGCACTTATCAGTTTTCTTGATATTCAGCCCTTTATCGTTACTCTGGCAGGTATGTTCTTTGCAAGAGGAATGACCACGATCCTTTCGGTTAATCCTCAAAAATTGCCCACGGAAACTATGGATAAGCTGGCAGGAATTAAGATTGAGATCCCTTGGCTTGGATATGTTGCCAATAACGGAAATGTTATTCCTGCCAGAATGGAAATTGGAGTTGTGGTAGCGCTCCTTGTTGTAATTGCCGTTTTTGTGCTTCTTCAGTTTGGAAGCCTTGGCCGTAACTTCTACGCCATCGGCGGAAACCAGACCAGCGCACTGATGCTTGGTATCAATGTCAAGAAGACCCGCTTTATGAGCTATGTTATATGCGGACTTTTAAGCGGTATCTCCGGATTTGTCTTCATGATGCATACAGGCGCAGGAAATGCAACCAATGCTGCGGGAATGGAAATGAACGCCATTGCATCATCCATTATCGGTGGAACCCTTCTTACAGGTGGTGTCGGTAACGTCATCGGTACATTTTTCGGAACCCTGACACTTAAGACCATCAGTAAGATCGTTGTTACCAGCGGACTTAACGATCCCTGGTGGCAGAGTATTACCACCGGTGGAATGCTTTGTTTCTTCATCCTTTTACAGAGTATCGTACTTGGCAGAAGAGCCAAGAAAAAGAAATAGTTACTGAAAACGCCTCGGTATTTGCCGGGGCGTTTTTTCTGACCACCGGGGACGGAGTTAAGGGGTCATTTTACACATCATACTTCTTCAGCAGCATGTCCAAAGCCTCACGGAGGAGGAAGGCTTCCCCGATGCCTTCCCTGGTGGCGAGTTTGGAGAGGCGCTGGAGCTGGTCCTGGGTGTAGTGGCTGGTCTTGGGGATCATCTTTTCCTCGCGAGCCATTGCAACTTTGTTCCTGCCGCCAACCTTAGCGCGATAGAGTGCACCATCTGCTTTTCTGATAAGCTCTGCACATCTTGACGCGTCCACGAATGCCGTTGCCATGCCAATGGTTAATGTGGTCTTTCTTCCGTCGGGCACCTTGACGGAGAAATTGTTCTTGAGATCGTTCAGTAAGAGGAAGATGTCCTCTCTTTCTGTTAACCCCTTAAAGATAACTCCAAATTCATCACCGCCGATGCGATAGAGCATTGCATCCTTGGGAAGGTTTTCCTTAAGGTATTTTCCTGTGTCGATCAAAACTCTGTCGCCTACTTCGCTTCCGAATTCATCGTTGATGGATTTAAATTCATCGAAATCCACGAGGGCGATAACAACGGTCTCCCCTTTTTCTTCCGAATCCCCTTCAAGGATCTCTGTCAGATCATCATCAAACTGATTTCCAACAGGAAACTTAAGAGCTTCGTTAACAGGATTGGGCTTGTTCCTGCCAACATTCTTGTGCTCGTCTACAGTGATGGGACGAGCTTCTTCATTAGTAACTTTTGCTTTTGCCATGATAATACCTCCCAAAACATAGCTAATATATTGATGATATTATTTTGCAGATAATATCTGGTTACACTTATCTTATAACATTATAATGATTATATGTCAACATATTATTTCGAAAATAATATCAAAGACAAGCAGGTAAATTGTGGGAAGTGGTCTTAATACCCGTTGGTTTATTGTATAATTAGGTGGTTGGATGGTTTTGTCCACCGGTGGACAATTTTTGTGGGGAGTTTTTATGGCTAGGATTCTTTGCTCAACAGGTGCATTGATCGGACGTCCAAATGGACGAGATTATAGGCTTTTGGAGTCATTGTCGGAAAATCTTGAATGCGACGGCTTCGAGTTTATGATGTATTCCGATTGGTACGAGAAAATAGAAGATATAGTGACAATGGTTAGGAGACTCAGACTTAGTATTCCTTCTTATCATGTCCAGAAGAGTATCGGAGAAAATATAAGTAAGGGCGGACCGGAGGAGATAAAGGACGCCTTTGAACGGTTTAAGATAAACTGTGACATGGCTGCGCGGATGGGAGCTGAAAAAATAGTCTGCCATTTGTGGGACGGGCTCACATCGGATCTGCATTTTGAGAACAATATCAAGGCATATCCTGAGCTCTTAAAGATGAGCGAGGCAGCAGGCGTCGATCTTTTGGTTGAAAATGTAGTCTGCAATAACAAGGATCCATTTACAAGATGGATGGAACTATTGTCCTATTACCCCGATATTCATTTTATCTTTGATACAAAGATGGCGGCTTTCCATGAGCAGCTTGACCTCATATATAAAGATGAGAATGCATTCTTGTGGAAAGAAGGGCATATACGTCATTATCATGTCAATGATTATGGTGGGGGATACATGGACTGGGCCAATCTAAGGACTCTTCCCATTGGTAAGGGACATATTGATTTTGAGAAGTTTTTTGATTTTATCAAAAGAATCGGATACGACGATACATTTACACTGGAGTCCACTGCTTTTGACAGTACGGGGTATGTGGACACTGATATGCTGAATGAAGAGGTTCGGTATATACGGGAAATGATTTGATAGATAATTGTTATGGATATGGGGGAAATAAGACTGCTAAGCCTTATTCCTCCATATTTTAATTGTTTGAAGAAGTTTCGTCTTTTCTGTGTCAGTTAATTCTTGAATTTCCGACATTAATGCGTTATCTAATGAGTTGGCTTTATAACCGGGCTCCAAATGTCCGATTAATTCGTCTAAAGTGACACCCATTAATTTTGCATAATAAATTAAGAATCGTAGCGACATGGCGGTTCTGCCGTTTTCCACGTTGCTTATGTAACCGGGGGTTACTTCCATTTCTTCGGCAACCTGACTCTGGGTAAGACCAAGTTTTATTCTATAAGATTTTATTTGTTCACCATAATTTTCGTCCATTACAATCACCTCTATATACTCTAAGTAATAATAGTATACAATAAGTATTGCGATATTTCAACTGTAGTGTTAGTATACCAAATGTATATTTAGTATACCTACAATAAATAGAAAAAGATATATAAACTTGACGATATATCAAAAAAGGAATATTATAATATGGAGGAAGATAAATGTTTTCGGTGGATTTCTATCGGACAGAAGACGGAAAAGTGCCTGTAGAGGAATTCTTGGACGACCTAAATATTAAGATGAGAAACAAGGCTTTGGATAGTTTGTCAATCTTAGAAGAATTTGGGAATCAATTGAGAGAACCTTTTTCAAAATCAATGGGTAATGGTTTATATGAACTAAGAATTAAGTTTTCAGGAGATATTGTTAGGATTTTCTATTTTTTTATGATTGGAAACAGGATAATACTAACAAATGGATTTGTTAAAAAGGACAGAAAGACTCCCAAATTGGAATTGGATAAAGCTAAGAAATATAAGGCTGATTTTGAAAGGAGGTTTCTTGTATGAGTGATTTAAAAAAATATAAAGAAAAACAACTTCAAGATCCTGAGTTTAAAAAAGAATATGATGCAACAAGAAATGAATATAGTGTTACCAGAGCTTTAGTAGCTGCGAGGATTATGGCAAATATGACGCAGAAGGAATTGGCTGAGAAAAGTGGAATCCGTCAATCAAATATCAGTCGTATAGAAAACGGGACTTGTAGTCCTACAATAGCGACATTACAGGCTCTTGCTAAGGGCCTGGGTATGGAACTTAGAGTTGGTTTTAAACGTTAATAGATTATGGAAATATATCATAATAAATTTCACAATACTCACATATATCTTAAATTTCAGGATGAGGAGATTTCGAGGCTGAATAAAAGCGAATTTGATGAACTAATCAGGATACATGGAAAACCATTGCAGGTAATGATTTCATCAGAAGCTAAGGAATTAATAGAAAAACTGGAAGAATCCGGATTTATTTTGAAAAGAAGATGCTTTGAGATGGAAGTTGGCAAAGATGAGCTTAATACATCGCTTCAAAAGCCTACTTTCAAATTAAAAAATGCTTCAAAAGGTTCAGCAAAGTATACTGAATGTGCAGAAGCAATGTATGACTATTACAAGAAAACGCATGAGGCTGTTAGCCCTATGACTGCGACAATGGCGGAATTTCAGAGCATTTTACCGGAAACAGCGTTATTTTTATCATCAGCCGAAAAGATCACAGCAGCTGCATTTATAGAAGATAATGAAATAGCATATATTTGCGTTAGTGATGAAAATGCTCTTGATGTTTTTTGCAATGCGCTTTTGTACTATATGTTTGAAAAGTATACAGATATAGTATTTGAAGCAGACGATACAGACTCTGTGGCAACATATTTGAGGGATAAATTTGTTGCTATTCCGGAGACAAGCTTTAATACTTATATAAAGCATTAGCCAATGACATAAATACTAAACAACATGGAGGCAGAAAAATGGTATCATTTGAAAGTGACTATATCGCGGGAGCACATCCGGAGATCATAAAGAGGCTCACGGAGACAAATCTTGAGTACCTTCCCGGATACGGAACCGATCATTATTGCGAGAGCGCAAAGGAAAAGATAAAAAAGGCGGTTGGAAGAGACGACCTTGATGTGGAGTTCTTGGTTGGGGGAACCCAGACAAATGCCTGCATCATTTCTACAATGCTGGCGGATTACGAAGGCGTTATCGCAGCAAAGACAGGTCATATCAATGCGCATGAATCCGGTGCGATTGAATACACCGGACATAAAGTTCTTGCTCTTCCGGAAAAGGAAGGAAAGATTAATGCCGCTGATCTTGAAAGATTTTTGATCGATTTCTTCGCAGATTCAAGCCATGAACATATGGTAATTCCGGGAATGGTATACATTTCATTCCCTACCGAGTACGGAACATTGTACACAAAGAAAGAACTGGAAGCTATTTCCAAGGTTTGCCGTGAGTATAGTTTGCCTTTGTTCATTGATGGAGCTCGTCTTGGATACGGACTTATGAGCAAGAGCAATGATGTAACCATCGGTGATATTGCGGAGCTTTCCGACGTATTTTATTTTGGCGGAACAAAGGTGGGCGCTCTTTGCGGAGAGGCAGTTGTCTTTACCAAGAACAACAGACCTAAGCATTTTATCAACTCCATAAAAAAGAGAGGAGCGCTCCTTGCAAAAGGAAGGCTTCTTGGAGTTCAGTTTGATACTTTGTTTACCGATGATCTTTACTTCAAGATTGGCGAGCATGGAATAGATATGGCTGAGAAAATGAAAGAAATATTCAGGGCACGTGGTTATGAATTCTTTATTGATTCCCCCACAAACCAGCAGTTTATCGTTCTTGAGAATTCAAGAATGGAAAAACTCAAGGAAGACCTTGCTTTCAGTTTCTGGGAGAAGAAAGACGAGACTCATACGGTAGTCAGATTTGCAACAAGCTGGTCTACTACCGACGAAGATCTCAAGGCACTTGAAACAGCACTTGATAAATAAATTGATACTTATCACTGCGAGGTGACTTATGAAAAGTGAAAGAGCTACTGCAGTACTTAATTACATTCAGGATATATTTGGCGAGAAGATATTGTCTGCTCAGCAGGAATCCCTTTGGAAAGGCTCACCTGACTATGAGATGAATTATGTCTTTGAGGCTTCGGGAAAGCTTCCTGCTATGCGCGGTCTTGACTTCATGCATAATGACTTTGACGGTGTTGTAAAAAGAGCTATAGAGTGGGACAAGAAGGGCGGACTTGTGACCATCTGCTGGCACACAGGTGTTAAGAGCAGCAGTTATAAGGAATCCCAGGAAGACAATCCTGATTTTGACAAGCTTTTTACAGAGGGCACCGAGGAGAATAAAACTCTTATGGGAAGCTGGGATTTGGCTGCAAACGCTCTTAAAAAGCTTAAGGAAGCCAATGTACCTGTTTTATGGAGACCTTTTCATGAGTTTGACGGAAAATGGTTTTGGTGGGGCAAGGGCGGTCCTGAGAACTTTAAAAAGCTTTGGAAGCTGATGTATCAAAAGTTCACGGATGAGTACGGCCTTGATAATCTTATCTGGATTCTTGGATATTCCCAGCATATGCTTGATGGCTGGTATCCGGGAGATGAATATGTTGATATCATCGGCTCTGATAATTACGATAAATCAACAAATAATGAAGCATGGAAAAAACTGATTTCCATTACCTCAAAACCGAGAGCTTTTCATGAGTGCGGCGTTGTGCCTTATGTTGAACAGTTTGAAAAGGACGGATGCATTTGGGCATGGTTCATGATTTGGCACACAGAATTTCTTATGGAGAATGAGAAAGAAAGACTGAATTTGGTATATAATAACGAGAGAGTTATTACTTTGGATAAACTTCCGAAGTTCTAAATATGTATATATAAGAGAGAGGGGTACTTAAATGAAAGAATTTATAAAGGGCGCAAATCCGTATCTTCCGCTTTGGGAGCACATTCCCGACGGAGAGCCGAGAGTATTTGAACATAACGGTGAGAAGAGGGTTTATATCTACGGCTCTCACGATATCGAGAAGACAAGATACTGCGGAAAAAACTATGTTGTTTGGTCTGCGCCCGTTGATGATTTAACTGATTGGATCTATCATGGCATTTCTTATGAGACTCAGTATGAGGACTCAATTCTTTTTGCCCCGGATGTAGTTAAAAAAGGAGATACATATTATCTCTATGCTGCTGAGAGATTCGGCAGCTTAGTTGTCGTTGCTTCTTCAAAGAATCCCTGGGGACCTTTTGAAAACCCTGTTGAAACCAAGCTCGGATTCGATCCCGGAGTCTTGGTAGATGATGACGGAAGAGTTTACGCTTATTGGGGAGGATGCGCAGCACCCTGCTATATCGCGGAACTTGAGGATGATATGGCGACCATTAAGGAGGGCACTCTTGTTGAGAATCCCATGGGCCATTCCACATGCCCCTGGAACCCGGTTGATGACGGACATATCTCATTAATTGACGGTTTCTTTGAGGCATCAAGCCCCAGAAAGGTCATGGGAAAGTACGTTTACATTTATTCAAAGCGTTACGAGATCCCTGTGCCTGAACTTGGTGTTTATGAGCCTTGCAATGCGTTTCTTTCTTACAAGATAAGCGATTCACCCTTCGGACCTTTCCACGACGGAGGAGACATCAGCTTTAACGGTGGTGAGATCCTTCATGACAGTGAAGGAAACGGAACCATGACCTATAGATGGGGCAACAATCATGGCTCCATTATGGAAGTAAACGGTAAGTGGTATGTTTTCTATCATCGTCAGACCGGTACCGATGAGTACTCACGCCAGGCAATGCTTGAGCCCATTGATGTTGCTATGGGCAAGGACGGAAGACTCTATATCGGAGATGTTAAATACCTTGCAGGGGAGCCCGTATCTTCAAAACCTGTTGAAATGACTTCTCAGGGACCTCATATTAACGGACTTGATGCTTACAAGTGGATATCCGCCGGTTATGCTTGCCATCTTTATGGCAGCAGGCTTAATGCAAATATCCGCCCTGTTTATGAGCAGCGCGACGATATTTCAGCGCCTATAGTAAACATTACATCCGGAACAACCGTTGGTTATAGATATCTTCAATTTGGTGCTAACACCGCAAAGACTGTAACCTTAGTCTTGGAAGAAGCAAAGAAGGTCAAAGTAAAGGTGCGCGTAGATTCATACAAAGGCCGCGTTATTGCTACGGTTGACTTTGACGGCTCCAAGACCGAAGAGACCGCAAAGCTTGAAACAGGCGTAATCGGAAAGCATGCCATCTATTTTGAATTCATTTCAGAAAATGAGAATGAGGCTTATACTTTCGACAGATTTACTTTTGATAAATAAATATTATAAATATCGCCTCGTTTGGGAATATGTAATGAGATAATTGGCATTAAATAAAATAGTTACGAAAGGATCGGTTATTTATGAAAAGAAGTGAAGTACCTGTTAATCTTACCTGGGATTTGAGCCTTATCTACAAAACTCAGGAAGATGCATGGAAAGATATTGAAGAGTTAAAAAGCCTTGCAGACAAAGTAGAGAAAGAGTACAAAGGCAAACTAAAGGATGCAGATTCAATCGTTGCCTGCATGCATTTGTGCGAGAGAATGGATGAAATCAGCTATACTACAGGCTCATATTTTGAACTTGCTGTAGAGACCGATTTCTCAAATGCTGAGAATGTTTCAACAAACAACAAGGTTGCTAATATCATAAATGAATGCAGCACAAAGACAAGCTTTGTAAACAGCGAAATCCTTGAGGCTGATGAAGCAGTCCTTAAGGAAGCAGTTGAAAAGGGCGGAACAGTTTCAGGTGCTTTAAAGGATCTCTTAAGAGAAAAGCCCTACAGGCTTTCTGCTGAGACCGAGGAAACTTTGACTGCACTGGGACAGTTTTTTAAAACTCCCTACGATGTTTATCTTCAGTCAAAGCTTTCTGATATCAGATTTGACAACTTTACTGTTAAGGGCAAGGAATACCCTCTTTCATATTCTCTCTTTGAGGAGAATTATGAATATGATACCGATCCCGAGGTTCGCCACACTGCATATAATAAGTTCTATTCAAAGCTTCGCGAGTATGAAAATGTAACCGCAACTGCCTACAATGCCTATTGTTCAAGAGATAAGGTAATGTCAAAGGTTCGCGGACATAAGGATGTTTTTGAGTATCTTCTTTTTGGTGATAAGGTGCCCAGAGAGCTTTACGACAGACAGATTGATATCATCATGGAAAAGCTTGCACCCCACATGAGAAGATATGCTCAGCTGATCAAAAGAGTTTACAAGCTTGATAAGATGACACATGCGGATCTTCAGCTTCCTTTAGATCCTACTTTTGAACCAACGGTTACAATAGAGGACGCAGAGAAGACTATAGCAGAAGGACTTTCTGTTATGGGTAAAGAGTATGTGGATATGGTTCATCAGGCATTTAAGGAAAGATGGATCGACTTTGCCACAAATGACGGAAAGTGCACCGGCGGATTCTGCGCAAGCCCTTACGGAGTTCCCGCATCATTTATCCTTCTTTCATGGCAGAACAGAATGGAAGACGTATTTACCCTTGCTCATGAGCTTGGTCATGCAGGACATTTTAAGGCCTGCAACGCAGCGCAGGGCATTTATGATACCGCTGTACCGAGGTACTATGTTGAGGCGCCCAGCACCATTAACGAGCTCCTTTTGACCGATCACCTTAAGAAGACAAATCAGGATCCCAGATTCAGAAGATGGGTTCTTGCTTGCACAGTAGGAAAGACCTACTATCACAACTGTGTAACACACCTTCTTGAGGCTGCATATCAGCGCGAGGTTTATAAGATTATTGACGCAGGCGGAAGTGTACAGGCTGAGACTCTTTCAAACATATACAGAGATGTTTTGAAGAAGTTCTGGGGTGATACCGTTGAGATTCCCGAGGGGGCAGAGCTTACTTGGATGCGCCAGCCCCACTACTATATGGGACTTTATTCATACTCATATTCAGCGAGCCTTACCATCGCTACAAAGATGGCAAAGAGAATCCGCGAAGAGGGTGAGAGCGCAGTTAACGATTGGAAGAAGGCTCTCGAAATCGGTAGTAAGGTTACTCCCGTTGAGTTCGCTAAGATGGCGGGCGTTGATATCACAACAGAAGTTCCTCTTCTTGACACCATCGAGTATATCGGTTCATTAATCGACGAAATCGAAAAGTTAACGGATGAGATTGGAGACGCTGCAGATTCAGACAATAATTCCGGCGAGAAAAACGGAGTTTGAACTTGCTGAGGAAGAATCCGATGGGTTCTTCCTCTTTTAGTAGGGTAAGTTGCATTTTTGAGGGGGTAAGATGTAAAGCGGTGGAATATTATTGGCGTTATGTGTTATTATATGTATAAGGTCTAATTCTAAGCATCTATATATATATTCGTTTTAAGAGTTTGCAATTGTTAATAGCAATCCGTTGAGATTGTGCTTATTTAAAGGAGGTGCTCCGATGTACGATTACGTCACGTTTGAACGTTTGTATGGCAGCGGTGGACAGGAGATTGCAAAAAAGCTTTCCGAACGACTTGGATATCGCTTGTATGACCGCAGTGTTTTGATCGAGACATGTAAGAGGATGGATGTTGCCTATTCTTATATTTGTCAGTTGGATGAGACCGCTCCCTCGAAGCTTTTCTTCAGAGGCCCGGGAAACAATCTTTCCCTTGAAGAGCAGATCTTCAACACTGAAAAAGAGGTTATCAGTGAGGCAGCTGAAAAGCCCGGATGCATTTTCGTAGGAAGATGCGCAAGCGAGGTACTTAAGGATAAGAAAGTTCTTCGCGTTTTTGTTACTGCAGATGATGAGTATCGCCTTAACCGTGCGACCTCGGTTGAGAAAATAGATGCGGATCAGGCAGAGGGTCAGATGCGTAATGTTGATAAGCGCAGGGAGAAATTCTTTAATGCACATGCCGGAAACAACTGGGCTTCCGCTGATTATTTTGATGTTATTATCAATTCCGGAAAACTTGGAATAGATGCCTGCGTTGATATGCTGGAGGGGCTTATCAAGAGCTAGTCCTTTTATCCGAGGAAAAATATAAGACGATAATTATTAAAGGAAGGATGGCGTTGCTACCCTTCCTTTTTAGTTTTTGCGGATTTATAGGTCTTAGATGGATTTTTGAGGTGTCACTTTTGGAGACGGTACATCAAAATCTCAATTATTATTTATAAATGATGTACAGCGTTTTGAAGAGTAACATCATTCCAGAGTGTTTTCTTATAAATGATGTACGGCGTTTTAAAGAGGGACATCAATCTGAGACGTTTTGTTTCAAAATGATGTAAGTACGGGAGAATGCATGAATGCCGAGGTAGATAATTTGAAAGTTTTATTATAATGTGACATAATATGGGGACATCGAAGCTTTAATGGTTTTGATGTTCCCATTTATATTTAAGGAGAATGATTATGAAAAAAAGAGTATTTATGATGGGCTGCATTATGGCCCTCGGACTTGTAGGATGTACTGCAAAGGAGGAAAATAAGCCTGACGCTTTGGCAATTCCCATAGAAGGAACTGTAGAAGGAACTGTGGAAGGAACCGAGAACGTAGAGCAGGTTGAGACTAACGAAGAAATAACTGCAGAGAATACAGAAAACAAAGAAGAAACAGCTGAGCAGACCGAGGCTGTAGCAGATAATGAGGTTACTGAGGAAGCAGGAAGAGAAGACGGCGAGCGCTTTGAAGGCGTTATTATACTTGAAGGCACGGAAGAGACCGTTAATTACGAGCACGCTAAGAACAGTGCGCTGGGCTTTGAAATCGACTATGAATATGAGAGCCTTACAAGAGTGAGCAGTTCTGAGGGCGAGAAATTTATCTCAATTTATGAGGATGAAAATAACGCTTCTAACTACCTTGAGATTGTTTACAGCATGGCAAATTTTGAAGCAACCGTAGAGAATGTTAGCGAAGAGCTTTCAGCCAACTACGAGATTTCTACTGAAGAGCACTCCTTTGGAAATGTGGGAATCTGCAAAAGAATTTACGCAACCAATCCCAAGGACAACAGTGGAAACCTTCAGACTGTTTATGTTATTCCTTGCGGAGAGGGCAGCTTGATTGCAACCGAGCACTATACTTTCGAGAGTGCTGAAGGCTTCGGAAGAAGATTTGACAATATGCTTGATACACTCAAGATTAAATAGTTTTTTGATTTAATGTTACCCGGAGGAAACTTTAAATGGACAAAAAAGCACTGGAAAATTTATTACATGACATGTCACTTGAAGAAAAGGTAATGCAGTTGGTACAGATTCCGGGCTCGGAGTACGAGGCGGATGCGGAGATAACCGGAA
>JAEEOO010000025.1 GCA_016284315.1 Lachnospiraceae bacterium
ATCAGAAGAACGATACAAACAAGCCCGATGCCAACGAAAGAGCAAGGCTTCTTGCTGCTGCTAAGAACGGCGATGAAGAAGCTATCGAAACTCTGACTCTTGAGGATATGGACACTTACAATATCATCTCCAAGAGGATCAAGAATGAGGACGTTTATTCAATAGTAGATACCTGCTTTATGCCATATGGCGTTGAATGCGATCAGTATTCTGTTATCGGCGATATTGTTGCGGTGCGCCTTGTTACGAACCACATTACGGAAGAACAAATTTATGTTCTAACAATTTCGTGTAATGATTTGACTTTTGATGTTGCTATCAATATAATAGATTTGTTTGGCGAGCCACAGGTAGGACGCAGATTCAAAGGCGTTATCTGGCTCCAGGGCAATATCAATTATCCGGACGATCTCATCTTGTAGATCCATGGAGATGCTTCCTTAGTTAAATGGATATAACGGGCCCCTCCTAAGGGTCAGTTGTGAGTTCGATTCTCGCAGGAAGCGCTAAAGAGCAGGGGACTTTGGACCTGCTTTTTTTATATTAGGAAGCGCAAAAATATTATTGCGGGTATTTAGTTGTGATATGTTGAATAACCGTTGGCTAGAAGGATAAATAGTTATATGCATATAGTTTTACATCAGCCGGAGATCCCGGCAAACACAGGAAATATCGGAAGGACTTGCGTAGCGACAAACACACCCCTTCATCTTATCGAGCCCCTTGGCTTTCGAATCAATGAAAAAGAATTAAAGAGAGCGGGCATGGATTACTGGGATAAGTTGGATGTTACTCGCTATATCAACTACAATGATTTTAAGGAAAAGCATCCCGGAGCAACAGTATGGATGGCGACAACCAAGGCGAAGAGATGTTATACTGATGTTAAGTTCGGACCCGATGATTTTATAATGTTCGGAAGAGAAAGTGCCGGTATCCCGGAAGAGATCCTCATCGAAGATGAGCCTCATTGCATCCGTATCCCCATGGGCCCGGAGATAAGGTCACTCAATCTTTCAAACTCCGTAGCCATCGTTTTGTACGAGGCGTTAAGACAGCAGAACTTCGCAGGCCTTGAGGAAACCGGAGAACTCCACAGGCTTAGTTGGAAGTAGGAATGGTAACAGGATTCAATACAAGGAGAATTCATTAATGGCAAATTTGGGAAATCCCCAGAATACGATAGATGTAATACAGAAACATGGATTCAGGTTCCAGAAAAAGTTCGGTCAGAATTTCCTGATCGATACTCATGTGCTTGATAAGATTGTGGCGGCAGCAGGCGTAACCAAAGACGACATGGTTCTGGAGATCGGACCCGGTATCGGAACCATGACTCAGTATCTTGCGGAATCTGCAAGAGAAGTAGTTGCTGTAGAGATAGATAAGAACCTTATTCCAATCCTCGAAGAAACTCTTTCCGCTTATGACAATGTGACTATCCTTAATGAGGATATCCTAAAAGTCGATATCGCAAAGCTGGCAGAGGAAAAGAATGGAGGAAAGCCCATAAAGGTTGTGGCTAATCTTCCCTACTACATCACAACTCCTATCATTATGGGACTTTTTGAAAGCGGCGTTCCTCTTGATAATATAACCATCATGGTTCAGAAAGAGGTTGCTGACCGCATGCAGGAAGGCCCCGGAACCAAGGATTACGGAGCATTATCTCTTGCTGTTCAGTATTATGCAAAGCCGGAGATAGTGGCTAATGTTCCGCCCAATTGTTTTATTCCTCGTCCCAATGTTGGAAGTGCGGTTATAAGGCTTACAAGATACCCTGAACCACCGGTTAAAGTGGATGATGAGAAAAAGATGTTTGCGCTTATCAGAGCATCTTTTAATCAGAGGAGAAAAACTCTTGTTAACGGACTTTCAAATGCGCCTGAAGTCAAGGCAACGAAGGATGATGTCCTTAATGCTCTTGGAAAAATGGGACTCTCCGAAACCATAAGAGGCGAAGCACTAACTCTTGAGCAGTTCGCTGAGCTCAGTAATTTACTTTAAATCATAAATATAAAACAATTCAACTCCGCTAAATGTGCCATAAAAAGACAGATTAAGCGGAGTTGGATCAAATTTGCTGAATTTTTAAAACAATTTTCGTGTAATATTTCCGTAATAAATAGGGCCCCTAAATATGGTGAGATTATAGACATGTCCCCACAATCTATGGTATAATTTCAGAGATTGTGGGGACATATATTGTGGTTTAACGAACCGAGGTTCTTATACTATGGATAAATACGAATACAAAATACGCGCTCAGGAGATCAGGGATCTGATCGCGAGCAGTCAATACGAAAAAGCGGCTGAAATTGCCGATACGATAGATTGGAGTAGGGTTAAAAAGTCTACTTTTTTGTGTACCATAAGTGACCTTTACAAGATCAACAAGCGCTACGAAGATGCTATCGAATTACTTCAGCTGGCTTATGACAGATATCCGGGGGGAAAGGATATTCTCTATTCGCTCTGCGAATTATATCTCAGCACAGGCGACACCATCCGTGCAATTTCCACTTACAAAGAATTTTGTCAGGTTGCGGGCAATGACATCCGCAGATACATCCTTCAGTACAAGGTATACGTAGCTCAGGAGGTTTCTCTTGAGGAGAGGATCGAAGTCCTTGAGGAACTGAAGAAGCGTGATTACCGCGAAAAATGGGCATATACTCTTGCTTACCTTTACCACAGAGTCGGTCTTGCCACCAAGTGCGTGGAAGAATGCGATGAACTTATCAGCTGGTTCGGTGAAGGCAAGTATGTTGATATGGCAATGGAGCTTAAGATGCTTCATCAGCCTTTAAACGAGAAGCAGCAGGAAATGTACAACCACCGCATTGACGGAGTGGTCAGCGACAGCCGTTGGGAAGGAAAGAGAAATTCAAACGCTGTTTCTTCCGACAACGGAGAGACAAAGGTTATTCCTGAGATCCACGTTGGCGAAGCCCAGCCCGTTACAGAGGTTACTCCTTTGGACGAAGCGGTAGCTCTTTCACTCGGACACACCCAGGTTTACAAAGGAAATGTTCCTGAGCCCGAGATCAATGTTAAGACTATCGAAGTTAACGATTACAATACCATTAATCTCCAGGAGGCACTTGCCGAGGGAGTACAGGAAGTTCTTGAAAACGGCGTCACCGGCGTGATCCCCGATCTCCCCGTTAATCCTTATTTGAATCCCACCACCAAGAAGCTTGTGGGATTTGATGAAGAGACCGTTCTTAAGTCTGATACAAAAGAGATACCCGGATCGGAAGATGATGAGATGTTCCCTCACATTGACTTTGATCCCAAGGCTTGGGACAAGGCGGTTGAAGAAGAATTATCAGAGAACAGCTTTGATGATGAACCTGCTTCAGACTACACTCAGTACCTTGGAGCAGTTGCAGATAAATTGCGTCAGACTCCCGATAGCGACAAGAGCAGAAGAGAAGCTATTGCCCGTTCTATCTTGGAGCCTATGTACAATTCCGATACGGTTAGTCTTTCTGCAGAGGAAGTTGAAAAAGAGATCGAGAGAGCTGAAGAGGAAGCTATCGTCAAAGAGGAAGCCCTTCTTGCACAGCCTCCCGAGCAGATCGCAACAGTACTTTCACAGGAGACCGACGGACAGATCAGATTCGTTGTTCCCGAAGCTCCTTCAACGGATAAACAGATCACCGGTCAGCTCAACATCAACGATGTCATGGCTGAGTGGGCCCGCATGAAGCGCGAGCACGAAGAACTTAACCGCAAGCAGTATCATGAACAGGTTAAGCAGCAGACCGGAGAACTCTTTGATGAGTTTGAGGCAGCAGCATTAAACGGCGTTCTTGAGACTCTTCAGAAAGAGGCAGAGGAAGCAAGTAAGCTTTCTGAGGAGATCCGGGTTGATTATGTCGGAACTCCCATGCAGACCTTTGAGCCCGATGCAACGGCTATCGGCGCGGAAGTTGCTGCAATGATGGATGAAGAAGTTCATTCAGAAGAAATTGTTGCCGATGATGCGGAAATGGCGGAGGAGGAAGTTCCTTCCGAGGCTGAAGTACAGGAAGCTCTTGCAGAAGAGATCACTGAAGATCAGACAGAAACTGAGGAACAGGCAGCAGCCAATGAACAGGTTGAGATTCAGGAAGAGGTAGCTTACGTCGAAGAAGCAAGCGACGAAGTAGAAGAGCTTGCAGAGATCGAGCAGCCTGAAGAATATGATGCTGAAGCTTATCCTGAGGCAGAGGAAGTATTCGAGACTTACGACGAGAACTATGAAGAGACCTATGATGAAGGTTATGAGTCATACGAGGAAACCTATGACGAGACTTATGATGAAACATACGCCGAAGAGGCAGAGGAAGTAAGTGAAACTGCTCCTGTAGAAACAGAAACTGCTGAAACGATTGAAGCTTCTGAGGAAGAAGAAACCGAAGAACCTTACGAATCCAACGTATTTGATATCTATACAACTGACGAGCGTTCTCCCATTGAAACAGAGAACCGTACCAAGAAGTTCTACGAAAAGAAACTGGAAGAGTCCAAGAAGAATGTCGCTCCCGAAGAAGAGGAAGACGATGATGAGTTTGTAAGAGAGCTCACCAAGGAAGAAAAAGAACTCTTCGGAGCTTATATCCAGAGTAAGTCAGCAAGAAAACAGCTTATCAATGCGCTTGAAAATGTAAGCATGGCTTCATACTCCGGAAACATTATATTAACCGGTGGTGATGGAACGGATACTTCCGATCTTGCTACCGCCATCATGAAGGATATTAAGCAGACCGATAGCAATTTCTCAGGAAAAGTTGCAAGGATCACAGGCGATAAGCTTAATGGCAAGAGAATACCAACGGTTATCAAACAGCTTGCCAATGGTGCTCTTATCGTTGAGAAAGCCGGTAAGATTTCAGCTGAAACCGCAACGGATCTTTACAGAAGTCTCGATCAGGAGAATCTTGGAATCGTGGTAACCTTTATCGATACCGAGAGAAATATCGAGAAGCTTATGAATCGTTGTCCCGCTCTTGAGCCTTTGTTCAACGTAAGAATGAACTTAAAGCCTTTGACAGCGGATCAGCTTGCTGAATTTGCGGTAAAATATGCTTATGAGAAAGAATACTCCATCGACGAGATGGGTATGCTTGCACTTCATACACAGATAACTTTGAGACAGACAGCCACACACTCTGTTAACATTGTGGAAGTAAGAGATATCGTTGACAGAGCAATTGAGAACGTTAGTAAGAAAAATGCAAGACATTTCTTTGATGTTTTGCTCGGAAAGCGTTATGATGAAGAAGATATGATAATCCTCGGGGAAAAGGATTTCAATTAGTATCAAAAGGGGCGCATATGGCTAAATCAAAAGAAGCTCTCGAAGAAAAGAAGGTTAAGGCATCAAAGGATAAGACAACAAAAAGTAAAGAAGCTACAGTAAAGACAAAAAAGACTGCAGCGGTAAAAAATTATAAAGTTGAGATCACGAAGGATGACATGTATCTTTTCGGAAACGGAACCCACTATGATATCTATAAAAAGCTGGGTGCCCATGTTTCGGAAGAAAACGGTCAGAAGGGCGTATACTTTGCGGTATGGGCGCCCAACGCCGTAAAAGTAAATGTCATCGGATCATTCAACGGATGGAACGAGGAAGCCCACACCATGACCAGGCTTGGAGATGTGGGAATCTGGGGGCTTTTTGTGCCCGGCATCGGACCCGGTGAGATGTATAAATATCTTGTTTTTGCCGAGGATGGAAGAAGACTTTACAAAGCCGATCCTTACGCTAATCAGGCCGAGTTCAGACCGGGAACCGCTTCTATTGTTGCAGATCTTGAGGGCTTTAAATGGGAAGATGCAAAGTGGTTAAAGGCAAGGGATGACAGAGATATCGAAGAGATCAACCGTCAGCCCATGGCCATTTATGAATGCCACATCGGTTCTTTCATGAAGCATCCCAACGGTACTGAAGACGGATTCTACAATTACAGGGAATTCGCCGACAGGATCGTAGAATATACCAAAGAGATGAAGTATACCCACGTTGAACTTATGGGTATCGCAGAGCATCCCTTTGATGGATCCTGGGGCTACCAGGTTACGGGCTATTATGCGCCCACATCAAGATACGGAACTCCCAAGGATTTTATGTACCTTGTCAATGAACTCCACAAGAACGGTATCGGAGTCATCCTTGACTGGGTACCTGCTCACTTTGCTACTGACGCACACGGTCTTGCAGAGTTCGACGGAAAATGTATCTACGAGCATCCGGATCCAAGGCTTGGAGAGCATCCCGACTGGGGAACAAAGATCTTTAATTATGCTAAACCGGAAGTTTCAAACTTCCTTATTGCCAATGTACTTTTCTGGTTGAGAGAGTTCCATGTTGACGGAATCCGAGTTGATGCCGTTGCTTCCATGCTCTATCTTGACTACGGAAAGAAGGATGGCCAATGGTTACCCAATAAGTTTGGTGGTAACAAGAATCTTGATGCCATCTGCTTCTTCCATCATTTGAATTCAGTTGTTAGAGGTACATATCCCGGCTTCCTTACAATCGCCGAGGAATCAACTGCATGGCCCCATGTTACAGGTGACATTGGTGATGATGAGAGCCTTGGATTTTCTTTCAAGTGGAACATGGGATGGATGCATGATTTCTGCGAGTACATGAAGCAAGATCCCCTTTATCGTAAAGGAAATCATCACGCACTTACCTTCGCCATGACCTACAACGAGAGCGAGAATTATATCCTTCCTCTTTCACATGACGAGGTTGTACATCTTAAGTGTTCAATGGTCAACAAGATGCCCGGCTATCAGGTGGACAAATACGCCAACCTTCGTGTTGGTTACACCTACATGTTCGGCCACGAAGGAAAGAAACTTCTTTTCATGGGTCAGGATTTCGGTCAGGAAAGAGAGTGGAGCGAAGCAAGAGAACTTGACTGGTTCCTTTTAGGCGAAAAGAACAATGCAGGAATGAAAGAGTATGTTAAGGACCTTCTTGAACTTTACCGTTCACACCCTTGCATGTACGAGATTGACAACAGCTGGAAGGGCTTTGAGTGGATGAACGCAGATGATGCGGACAGAAGCATTTATTCCTGGGTTCGCCGCGGAGAAAAGGACAGCAAGAACCTTCTCTTTATCTTAAACATGACTCCCATGAAGTGGGAGAATTATATGGTTGCAGTACCTAAGCTTAAGAAGTATAAGCTGGTGCTCAACTCCGATGATGCAAAATATGCGGGATGGGGAAATCCTGTTCCCACCGAGATCATGGCAGATAACAAGCCCTGCTGTTATCAGAAATATTCATTGACCTTGGATGTAATGCCATATTCTGCAGTAGTATTTGAATTTTAAGTAAACACCTATAAGGGAGTTATCAAGGTAAACAGTTTTGTTCAAAGAAAGAATGAGAAAGAAATATATATTTCCTATTCTCGGAATAATACTGGTTATTCTGGGTAATCTCCCTTTTTTTATTCTAAGAGAGAAGATTTCAATATCTGTCAGAGAGCAGTTTGACGGAGAGATCTTAGCTTATATTCTCGGCGCAAAGCATTTGTTTGACGGAACCGGGTTCTATCCGGAATTCATGGGAGGTATGCCATCCGATTCATTGACGCCTCCGTCCTATGCGATGCTTCTTTTGTTTAAAGTATTCTCACCTTTATACGCATATATAATAAATCAATTTATAGTAATGCTCTTTGGATTCCTGGGAATGTATCTTTGGGGCGTAAAGATTTCAGGAAAGAGATTTTTCTCTTTCTGCGCAGCTGTATTGTTTGCATTTCTTCCCTACTATACTGTATACGGATTGTGTGTCTCCGGAATCCCTTTTGTATTCTGGGCTTTTTATAGTCTTAAGGATGAACAAGAGAAGAGCGTCGCAAAATACGTAATCAGTTATCTGATCATAGCTATTTACGGTTTCGGATCATCACTGGTACTTTGCGGATTTGCTATCTGTGCATGTTTTGGCGTACTGCTTATAATAACCATTGTCAATGCTATAAAGAAGAAAGCATCAAGGAATGTTGTGATCAGGCAAACCGCAGGATTTCTAGAACTGGTTCTTGTATACTTGGTAATGAACAAGGATCTTATCCTTCAGATAGTAAAGCCTGAAACCGGTTATGTTTCTCATAAGACCGAAATAATTCATACTACAACGGAGTTATGGAGCTCCTTTGCAGAACTGTTTATAAAGGGAAGCATTGCCGTCCCCAGCCTTCATTTTTTTATTGTAGCAGTAGCACTTGCGGTTATTGTTATAGGAGCGGTTGTCTTGATAATAAAGGGGATTGCTAAGAAAGATATCTACGTAAAGATACTTAAATTTGTTACTTTGGCAGCAGGCATCGCATTGTTTTCATCTTTTTGGCATACGCCCTTTATAGCTGATAAGCTAAACAGTATGGATAGCGCAGTTAAAGCCTTTCAGATTGACAGGTTTTACTGGATGTATCCTTTCATCTGGTATTCGGTTTTGGTATTGCTGGGGGCTTTAGCAGAGTCAGTTTTGAAAAAGTACAAGATAGGAATTATCCTTTGGTTACTCCTTCTTTTACCTTGTTCTATATATGTTCTTAAAGAAAGTGCATTTAAAGAGAATGTGCTTGAGTTTGTAAGAAAGAATTCAACTGCTCTTACCTGGGAAGCATATTTTTGCGAGAAAGAATTCAAAGATATTGCGGATTATATCGAGGAAAACGAGGGATTAAAGCAGGATGAATACAGGGTGGGAAGCCTTGGAATCGAGCCGGCAGTGGCTGTATATAATGGATTTTATTCCATAGATGGTTATTCAAATAATTACGACGTGGAATATAAGCACAGATTTAGAAAAATTATTTCAAAAGAGTTGGAAAAAAATGAATATAACCGTCAGTACTTTGATGATTGGGGAAACAGATGCTATTTGTTTTCTTCGGAATATTATCTCAATCCCTTGTTAACAAGATACGAGTATGCTTCATTCAATGACCTTGAATTTGATACAGAAGCGTTAAAAGAAATCGGCTGTAAATATTTATTCGCAGCCGGTGAGATAGCAAATGCTGAAAGCAAAGGATATAGACTTGTTAAGACATTTGATGGATATGGATATACCTATTTCATCTATTTGTACGAAGTCTTATAGTTGCATAGCCCGACTGCAGCATAGGGAACGAGGAAAATGCTGTAGGGGAATATATATCTGGAGTTAGCTTCCCAAAGCATGTGGAAAAGAAAACCTCCGAAAATATATATAGCACCGATAAGTATAAAGAATGCGAAGCTTGAAGCGGTTTTTCGTTCGTTCAAGATAGTCTTTATAAAGAATAGAAAGACGCCAAGGTATATGATCGTCTGGTAAAGATCGGAATAGATGATAAACATATCTCCAACCTTTCCTTCGTAGAGGCTGACAAAGAATGATGAGCGTTCACTGAGAGTTGCCCAGGTTGCCTGCCTTGAAGCGTAAGTTCCGTCAGACCACTGTGAAAGGTATTTCTTTAAGTAGAAATCAAAAGCGTAGGAGGGATTTTCTTTAAAGTAGTTTAATCTCTCGGAAATAGCAGCCTTGCTAATTTCGTTAGCTTTTTCGGAATCAAAACCGCTTTCTTCGTATGTAAGAAAGTTGAAGCCGTTGTACCATCCGGGGCCTCTGTCTGCTTCCTGCATACCCATGGCTATGTAGGATGTGGCTGTTACACCGGTATATGTCTTGTCATGAACTTTGTTTTCATATATTTTTATAGTAAGGGGCAGGACAAGGCAGGAACATATTATAGTTACTGCCATTAGGCCGAGGTAACGTACTTTCTTAGCTCTAAAGGTTTCAACAAAAAGAACTATTGAAAGAGCTATGATGAAGACCAGGCAGTTCTTTCTAAGGAATACAGCTGCGGAAGAAAAAACTATAAGTCCAATATAATTTGGAAGTACTGCTTTTGAGAATATCCGATGGTTATTACCGATCTTTTCCCGGAGCATGATGCGAACCAGAAAGAATATGGCCCCGGATATCATAAATGATGAAGGGATTTCACCGTAAATAAACGAAGTATAAAGAATGAAGGGCAGGTTTAAACCTGCAAGAACGAGATATACAAAGCAAATAAATGATACTTTGTCATTGTTCTTAAATAAAAGCTTAAGCGTAAAGTATTGAAAGGCAACAAGCCCGCAGGCTATCATTCCAAACATTATCTTTAACGCATGAAATGCGGGATAAGGAAAATGTATAAGGTTCAGGATCTTCAGGGGCAGGATAAGGAAAGTGACCATTCCTATCTGCTGGGGGTAATAAGAAAGATAGGAATCAGAGCCTGTCACAAATGAGAAATCTCCGCTTGCAGCGTTTTGCGCCATTGTATAAACAGTCATGGCATCGGCAGCGGGAGCAGTCATTCCAAAGAATGCGATCACGACGGATGCAAAAAAGATCCATACAAGTGTGATTACAAAGAAAATCTTTCCTATATCTGTTTTCTTTTTTGTATATAGAAATGAAACAAGATAAAACAGTAGCCAGACAAGAAGGAAAGCACCGCAGGCGATCAGAGGAAAATCCCATTTATATAGGACTTTCTGAGATAAAATATCATCGATATAAGCACTGGAAAGAATAGCTGTAGCAAATAAAAGCCCAAAGAAAACTGCAAAAGTCCAAACGCCTATATTATCGAAGATTTTATAAATCTTAGATGTTTTTGATGATGTGATATTATTATTCATAAACTTCGCCATGTGTTTTATTGATCGTAATAGTGATCATGTTGATAGTAATTATATCAGATTTAAGGTAAAGCAGTAAATGAAATGTCTTAAGAACAGAGGGTTTATCCTCTTTTCAATCGTAAATTCTATATTTTTAGCATTCCAGATCGCCGGGTTCGCACTGGCGCGTAATCCGAGACTTGAGTGGAATCTTTCTTTTGTTTTGATCCTTGTGTTTGGAAGCGTGATCCCGGGAACGGTATTGGGAGTGTTTGTTGCTTGGTTTTTGAAGCATCTCCGGGAAAAGAAAGAAGCTGCCATACATAAAAAGTATGAGGACGGCTGGCTTGTTGAAGGTTATAGGACACTGGGGGATTCTATGGATAAAAAGGTACCCCCTGCTTCACTGGCATGGTTGATCATTCTTGTATCTTATGTCCCGGCCTTTTTAGCATATTATCCGGGAATCTGTGCCTACGATTGTTACATTCAGCTGGATCAGATCATTTACGGTAGTTGGAATGAACATCACCCAATCCTTCATACTCTTGTTATTAAAGCATTCTGGATGCTTGGAGAAACCATTGGTGATGTTAATGTTGGAATAGCATTTTTTGTTTTGTTCCAGCTTTTGTGTCTTTCCGGTTCCTTTGCATTCTGTATTCATATGATCAAAAAAATGGGTGCAGGTAAGGCTTGGTATTGGGTCCTTACAGGTTTCGGAGCATTATTCCCCTACAACGTATTTGTAGGATTGTCTGTAACAAAAGCAGGATTGTTTGCAGCTTCATTTTTGCCTGTACTGGTCCTTTTGCTGTATTTCTTCTACGAGAGAAGAGACAGTCTCAGACTGAAAAAGGAAGATATTCTGTATATTTTATTTTTGATACCATCCGTTGCATTCAGAAATAATGCAAGATACCCTATCATGGTGTTGATCGCAGTATTCCTTATAGCAGCCATTGTAAGAATGATCGCAAAGAAAGAAGTCTGCTATTCATATTTTAGACTCTTCCTGACGACACTTACCGGATTTATTATTTCTATGGCGCTGGTAACAACTGCAAGCCAGATGTTAAACGCTCAGCAGGGTGACAGAAGAGAAATGCTCAGTGTTCCTGTTCAGCAATTGGCGAGAACCGCCGATTACCACAGCGAGGAAATGTCTTCCGGGGATATGGATGTGATCAATGAATTCATTCTTGATGAAGCATGGAGACTTTATGATCCTGTGATTTCAGATCCGGTCAAGAGACACGTTAATACCTGGTATGCTCTTCATTTCCCTAAGCAGACAGCGGAAACCTATTTAAGATTATTGAAGGAGTATCCTTCGGAATATATTGACTCTTTTCTTGCCAATAATGCCGGATATCTGTATATAGGAGACAGAACCTGCCTTACTGTATATGGAGATGCTCCGGGACATGGGTTTGTTCAGACGGATTGGGCGGATGATATGTACGCTTATGGGGCATCACATGAATCATTGATCCCTTGGCTTTATAATATTCTTGAGAAGATGAATTCGGAGAACATCCTTCAAAGGATCCCTCTTATTGGAATGTTCTTTGTTCCCGGATATGTTCTTTGGTGCTTCATCTATTTTGCAGTAGTTTGCTGGTACAGAAAGAGAGATCCTTTGGTTATTTCTATTGTGCTTGCAGTCCTGTTTATCGGAACATTGCTCTTGGGACCTACCGTTCAGATGAGATATATTTATCCTGTATGGATTTTCCTGCCGTTTCTGGCAGCGGTGGTCTTCGGAGAAAAAAGAGTGAAGTCCGATAGTTAAGAAAAATTATATTCATACCGAAATAAAAGATGAGTTCAGTGCAGCTCATCTTTTTTAATGGGGTAAATTATGAAGATAAGTTTTCAGAATCAGGACATTAAGCAGAGTGAAAAAATAAATACTCTTTCAAATAAGACCGGATCATCCAAAAAGGTTGATGCGGGAGCCAAGGCAGCAGTCTTTGAAAAAGAAAATCCCAAGGACAGCAAGTTAAACAGCCTTCTGCCCGGCGCGAGTGATAAGAACAAAGTCAAGAAATCTCTCACTGACCTTAGAGACGAGGCCGGTGCTTTTGACGCGTCCGTAAATATGAACTACAGAGTGGTGCTTTCTAACACACTTTCACCCAAGGACTATGCGAAAGCTCAGGAGCAGGGATTTGATCACTATACGATGGATCCCGATGATGTTGTTACCATCCAGGACCGCATTAAGGCTGAGGTTGCCAAGGGCGGTGAAGTGATCATTGGTTATAATGATTCAATGGATGAGGATGTTCTTGCTGAAGCGCTGGGAAGCGAGACTTTGGCAAGGAGCATGGAACGTGCATATGCTGAAGCGGACCTTCCTTTATCAGAAGAAAACATCGAGGATGTGGTAAAAGCAAAGAATCTTGCAGATTCCCTTACTGTTCCTACTGAAGATGCGGCAGTATATCTTATAGAAAACGATCTTGACCTCAGCATTTGGGGATTATATCTTTCTGAAAACAGCGGAAGTATTTCTTCTAAGGATTCTTTTATTTTTGATACTACAAGAGAAGTTCTCCCTGCAAAGAAAGAAACAGACCTTACAAGAACTGAGAATGCAGGACTTCTCGAGCAAGTAAAAAATATCGTCAAAGAAGCAGGATATGAAGAAAACTCTAAGGAAGCTTTATGCGCGGCACAGTGGCTTCTTGATAAGGAACTTCCTGTTAATAAGGAGTCCATTGATAAGTACCTTGAACTTGGAAAAGTAGAATTCCCTATTTCCGACAGGGAACTGGCACGTATATCTGCAAACGCCGTGGCTTCCGGAGAAAAGCCCATAAACGGAAAGCTTATTCAGAATGAAAAGAGAATCGAAACCATCCCTGAAAAAGCTGTCAGATTGGAGCAGTATTATTTCTCAGAGGAAGCGGAAAAGACTATCACTGCAAGGATCCATCTTGAAGAGATCAGACTTTCAATGACTGCTGAAGTCAATATAAAACTTCTTGAGAGTGATTATTTTATTGATACAGCGCCTATTGAGGAATTTATAGAAAGCCTTAAGGAAGCCGAAAAACAGGTTGCTTCCGGATACTTTAAGAATCTTACCGAAAATGAAGGTGAGGCGGTTGAGAAATACCGTCTTATGAACGAGGTAAACAGGGCTGTTTCCGAAGTTAAGGAAGCACCCGCCTTAACCGTTGGCACCTTTACGAATAAGACATTTGAAGATGTAACCTTTGGTGAATTTAGAGATGAGGCTGTTAAGTCAAGAGACTCCTATGTAAAGGCCGGCGAGAGTTATGAAGCGCTAATGACTGCGCCCAGAAGCGACCTTGGCGACAATATCAAAAAGGCATTCTCAAATGTTACTTCTCTTGCAAGAGAAATCGGAGTTGAGACAAGTGAAGATAACCTAAGGGCCATCCGGATCCTTGGATATAACAGCATGGAGATTACCCGTGCAAATGTCGAAAGGATCTCGGAGGCAGATATCTTTGTAAGATCTATCATCACAAAGATGAACCCTGCCGCTGTTCTTAACATGATAAGAGAGGGCGTAAACCCTCTTGAGACAAGCTTTGCAGAGCTTAACACATATTTCGATTCACAGCAAACCGGTGGTTATGAGCAGACTGCAAAGAGCTACAGTGAATTCCTTTACGGACTTGAGATGCAGGACAATATTACTCCCGAAGAAAGAGAGTCATATATCGGTATTTACCGTTTGATCCGTCAGGTTGAAAAGTCTGAAGGCGCAGCTATCGGTACACTTCTTGACGAGAGAGCACAGCTTTCTTTCAAGAATCTTTTGACAGCTGCAAGAACCAGAAGATTCCGCGGTATTGATGTGAGAGTGGATGAGTCCACCGGCGGAATCAGGGAACTTGTTAAAGCAGGAACCGATATAATGGATCAGATCGGAAAGGCTTTTGAAGGAAGAAGATTCGAAGAGGAAAATGCGGATTTAAGGAAAGCTCTTGATACTTCTGCTGAGAATGCAAATATTCTTGATAGAGCTGATATTTCAAAAACTGCGGAAAACCTTGTAGCCATTGAGAATCTTTTGGAGAATTCCAACGCTCTTTACGATGAACTTTTAAAGTATGAGAAGACAGAGAAGAAAGTTCGGGATGCAGCAAAGTTGTTTGCTGAGGATAGTTCTTTCGAAGACTTTGATAAAACCTATGATGAGGCAACATCAGAAATATATGATGCTACGGAGGAATTGGCAGAGGAGCCTGAGACCTATCTTGATCTTAAGTCTCTTAGCCTCGTAAGAAGAGAACTGGGACTGTCCATTAAGATCTCGGATATAACAGATCCTCTGGCAGATAGAGATTATGTGATCCCTATGGAGTTTGGGGATGAAATCTCAAAAGTCAGACTTTCCTTCAGAAGAGCAGGTGGAAATGCCAATGTCAGCATTAATACTGTAATTGAGGATGAGGAGATTCAGGCATACTTTGAACTTAGCCACGGTATTCTTGAAGGATATCTTGCTCAAAACAGTGAAAACGCTCTTAAGAAATTAAAAGCGGTCGCCGATATATTTGGTGAATCCCTGAAGGAAGACGGTAATTTTAACGATATCACCTTCACAGGGCTTCCGGTTATTAAGCCGGATATGCAAAACAAAAAAGCAGTTTTAAGCGAAAAGAATAAACCGGGCAAGGATGCACAGGTTAATGTTTCAGATGGATCTGAAAGAAGAATTTTACTGCAGGTAACAAAGGTATTTCTGCAGGTTCTCGGAAGAGCTTGATCTTCCGAGGGCTTCGTTACCTACGAAAGGAGCCATCATGAGAATTAACTACAATGTATCCGCAATGCTTGCGAATAACACTCTCACAAACAGCAATAATGCACTTTCAAAATCTATTCAGAGATTATCCTCAGGATTAAAGATCAATTATGCAAAAGACAATCCCGCGGGACTGGCCATGGCAAAGAGAATGAATGGTCAGATCGTGGGTACCGGTGTTGCAAAACAGAACTCTAATGACGGTATTTCTGTTATTGAAACAGCTGATGGAGCATTATCAGAACTCCATGACATGCTTCACAGAATGAGCGAACTTGCTACAAAAGCAGCTAACGGAACCAATACTGACCGCGACAGAGAGATCATTCAGAACGAGATCGCAGAGCTTAAAAAAGAAGTTGCCAGGATCTCAAAAGATACTCAGTTTAACGGACAGAATCTCCTTGACGGAAGTTATGATTACAAAGGATATTCATCCAATACCAGCGTACGTGTTGCAACAATTAATTCTGAAGTTGCACCCGGAAAGTATACTGTTAACTCAATTTCCTGGTCAGTAAAGGATGCGGCAGCCGGAACACTTGAAGTGACTTCAATCAGCTTATCCGGAGATTTCCCTTCAGGTATCACTCTCGGAAACGTTTCTATGATCGATAATTACATCACTATTCGTCATGAGTCAGGTTTTGAAATGACTTTGGACATCGAGGAAAGCCTTGTATTTGATGACGATGATAATGCAAAATCCGGTACCGTCAGCAATGCAGATCTTACCTGCACCAATATCGGTCCCATGAGATTACAGGCAGGTTCAAACGAGGGCCAGATAATCTCAGTTGAGATCCCTGCGATGAGCCTCGGAAATCTTGGAATCGGACATTTGGATGTCTCTACTGAGGAGAAGGCAAGTTATGCCATGGAGAGACTTAAGAGTGCGACTCAGTTTGTCAGCAGCGTAAGAGGTAAGCTTGGTGCTTATCAGAACAGACTTGAATCAGCGGTTGATAACCTTGGTGTAGTTGAAGAGAACATGACCAGCGCATATTCAAGGATCATGGATGCTGATATGGCTGAGGAAATGACTCAGTACAGCACCCAGAATGTTATCGTTCAGGCCGGAACCAGCGTGCTTGCCCAGGCTAACGAGCGTCCTTCAATGGTTCTTCAGCTTTTACAGTAAGGGATTAGTTTATGGACAGCGAAAAAAAGCAGGAATATACAAGACGTGTTGCTCAGGCCAACTCTACTGAGCTTGTGGTCATCATATATGACATTGCCCTTGACTATATCGAGGAGGCAAAAAACGAACCCGGTGGTCGACCACCAGGTTTGTTTCCTATATATATAGAAAGAATACAAAATTGTATCTATGAACTTTTGGAAAGTTTGAATTACGAGTATGAACTTGCCTTAAACCTTAGAAAACTCTACGGTTACTGCTTGAGAAGACTGGCTTCTTCCGCAGCCTCTTTGGATAAAAAAGGCTTAGAGGATGTGGAAAAAGTCCTGAAACCCTTGCGGGAAGCCTATTCCAAGGTGGTTTCCGAGAACAAAAAGGGACCTGTTATGGGAAATTCCCAGACCGTTTTTGCCGGACTGACTTATGGCAAAGAAGAGCTCATCGAAAGTTTAAGTACAACAACAAATCGAGGATTTTTTGTATAAATTTTCGTGATGACATATAAATAAGAACAGACTTATGCAGTGAAAAAGCCTTTTATGCAAAATTACTAACGACGCAAATCCAGTGTATATATGGATTTGCGTTTTTTTGTTATATTGGAGTATCCGCTTATAAGCTAAAAGTATTATTCAAAATGACGGTTTTTTAAAAAGCTATTGCGCATTTAAAATTCCGGTGATATATTCAGCCATGTTTCAAAAAACGAGCTATGCGGTCTAGGTTTTATTCGTAGCTCAAAGTTCTAAATAGTCCTTAAAGAGTTTCACTTTAGTTACACAGTTTTTTAGCAGCTAAGAAAAAATTGTTTTTTTCGGGGGAAAAAAGGATGTTTTTTTTGTGCCCTTTATTAGGTGTTGCCTGTTTGTGGGATTGCACCTTGCGAAGGATCCCAAATTTCCTGCAATTCATCATTTTCGGTCTCGGATTGATATTGGCGTATCAACGGGGAGGAATGATGCAGGTTGCATGGTATGTTCTTGAGTTTGTTTTGATGACAGCCCTTTTCTACGGCTTCTTCAAAATCGGCATGATCGGCGGAGGAGATGTAAAGCTGTTTGCAGTATGCAGCGGTTTCTTTGAAAAGGACAGGATCCTTTTCTTCCTGCTCTTTGCTTTTGCAATCGCCGCTGTTATCGGAGTAATAAAGCTTGTTTTGCAAGGAAAGCTCAAAAGCAGAATGAATCACTTTCGCAGGTATGTCACGAACACGCTGATTGATTTTCAGATTAACGGTAAAAGGAGTAAACCAAAGATTTATATGACTGACAGAGAAGAAAAGATCAAAAACGGTGTTGCCATGAGCGGCCCGGTTCTCATCAGTGCTTTGATGCATCTGGGAGGAATCTACTAGCCATGAGAAAGCAACCATTGTTTGTTTTGTACGACAAAGAAGAAGAATACACCTTCCTTATGGCGGACTTCATGAGAAACTATCCGGGAGTTCCCTGGAAGATACACGCTTACACCAGAGAAAAGGACTTGCTGGCAAAGGAAGCGGACAAGGAGATTAAGATCCTTGCGGTATCTGAAAGGTCTTATACACCGGAGATCAAAAGTTTAAAAGCCGAGAGAGTTTTGATCCTGGGAGAATCCGGTTATAAGTTTGAGGAACCGATGGAGACGATAGACAAATACCAATCTGCTGAAGCAGTGGTACAAATGTTCTTTCAGGTCTATCTTGAGATCGCAGGTGAGCAACCGGGAAGAATAACAGATGGAAATAAAACAAAGTTCATCGGAGTATATTCGCCAATCAAGAGATGTTTGCAGACTACGCTTGCCTTAACCATGAGTGAGATACTGGCGGAGAAGAAAAGGACGTTGTACCTCAGCTTTGAAAACTACAGCAGCTTTGTAGAGACTGAAGGGAAGATCGGTGATCTTGACCTGTCGGACCTTGTGTACTTCATGAGTGTCGACAACGAAAAATTTAGGTTAAGACTTCAGTCTTCGTTGAAACAGCTAAATGAACTTGTCTACGTGCCACCAATGAGATACGGTCAGAATCTTCTGGGAATTTCCGAAGAGGAATGGCTGATGCTCCTTCGCAAGATCAGTGAGTCGGGCCTTTTTGATTACGTCATCATGGATCTGACGGATTGCATCCAGGGACTGCCGGAGATCTTGAGGATCTGCAGCAGGGTATACACGGTGGCGAAGGAGGATTCGATCGCAAAGGTGAAGATGATGCAGTATGAGAACATGCTGAGCCAGAGGAAATATAACGATGTCCTTGAGAAGACCGAACGCTTTGTATTCCCTAAGTTCCATTACATCCCTGTAACTCCGGATGAATACAATCACGGTGAGATGGCGGATTTCGTCAGGAACAAGATGCAGCTCGGAGGAGCGTTCTGATGGAGTACAGTGATTTAAGACAGAACCTCAAAGAAAGGACACAGGAAAGGATCGACTTTCGAAGGGACTTCTCGGATGAGGAAGTCAGGGACATCATCGATGAGGTCATCGTTTCTTCAGAAGAGACTGCGCTGGTCAACCTGAAAGAAAGACGAAGGCTTCGCAAAGATATTTTTGATTCCTTGAGAAAACTGGATGTACTTCAAAAGTATGTGGATGATCCAACGGTTACTGAGATCATGATCAACGGACTGGAAAGCATTTATGTTGAGAAAGATGGATATCTGAAAAAGACCGGGGACAGATTTGAGAGCGAAGAAAAGCTGAGGGACGTAATTCAGCAGATCGTTGCGGGATGCAACAGAGTTGTTAATGAGTCCTCCCCCATAGTGGATGCAAGGCTTGATAATGGCTCAAGAGTAAACATTGTCATGAATCCGGTTGCTTTAAACGGTCCGATCATAACGATCAGGCGATTCCCCGATAAGCCACTGACAATGGAAAAACTAATTGCAGTTGGTGCCATCACTGAAGAGGCGGTGTCCTTTTTAAAAATGTTGGTGAGAGCAAAATACAACATCTTCATCAGCGGCGGAACCGGAAGCGGGAAGACAACTTTTTTAAACGCTTTGTCCGGATTTATCCCGGGAGATGAAAGAGTGATAACCATCGAGGACAGTGCGGAACTTCAGCTTCAGGGAATCGGAAATCTTGTCAGGCTTGAAACGAGAAACAGCAATACCGAAGGCTGCGATCCCATCAGTATCCGAGATCTTATAAAGTCATCTCTTCGAATGAGACCGGACAGGCTGATTATCGGAGAGGTGAGAGGAGCCGAAGCATGGGATCTTGTGGTTTCGCTTAATACCGGACACGATGGCAGCATGAGCACAGGGCACTCTAACAGTTCCAAGGATATGATATCAAGACTTGAGAATATGGTGCTGATGGGGGCGGAGATCCCACTCAATGCGATTAAGCAACAGATTGCATCAGGACTGGATATCATAGTTCACCTCGGAAGACTGAGGGACAAGACCAGAAAGGTGATGGAGATAACGGAAGTTTTGGGATATGAAAATGGAGAGATCATTACAAAAACGCTTTATAAATTTGATGAGACCGGAACCAGCTTTGAAGGAAAGGTTCTTGGAAGGCTTGAAAAGAAATGCAATTTGCAAAACACAGGAAAGCTCCGGCTCGCCGGACTATCACCTTCCCAATTGGAAAAAGGGTGAAAGGGAACTGGCAATCTTTAAAAGCATTTTGGTCATGGGACTTTTATCTTTCCTGTTTTACAAAAGCGTTTTCGCAATGTTGCCAATGGTTATAGTAGGCATTCTATTTTACAAGAAGTTCAAAAAAGAAAAAGTAGCAGCAAACAGGAGAATTCTTGAAAACCAGTTTAAGGAATGTATCTTGTCAGTGTCCACATCCCTGGGTGCGGGATATTCCACGGAAAACGCATTTAAGGCGGCAAAGCCCGACATGCTGGAAATGTTTGGAGAAGAGTCACCTATGGTCCTGGAGCTGAGCATGATCCAAAGAGGGCTAAAGATGAACATTCCTCTTGAAGATCTTTTAAAGGATCTGGCGCGTCGCTCCGGCAGTGGTCATCTTGAGCAGTTTTCTGAAGTATTTGAGATCGCTAAAAGAAGCGGAGGAAGCATGTCGCGGGTAATAAAAACCACAGCTGAGTTGATGGCAAGGGATATTGATGCTCGAGATGAGATCGATACGGTTCTAAGCGGAAAGAAGATGGAAACAAATATCATGAAGCTTGTTCCCTTTGGAATATGTCTTTATATCAGCATAAGTAGTCCCGGTTATTTTGACAGCCTTTACGGTAATCCAAAAGGAATTCTTATCATGACTATATGTCTTGTATTATACGTAGCGGCGTATTTTATGAGTGAAAAGATTCTTGATAAAGTCAGCAGAGAAGTGTAGGCGAAAGGAATTTAGATGTATGGTATAGCACCGGTGATAATGATATTTCTCTTAAGCATGTGGCTTATGGGAAAGCATAAACACTGCAGTTCGGATAAAAAAGGTATCAGTAAGTTTTTTGATCTGGCAGCAGGCCAATTGATGTGGCTGTTTTGCCGTTTGTCAAAGAAGAACAAAAGAAAAAGCGGTTTGGGAGACGGATTTTTTATAAAAAGATCGTCGGTTATGGGAAATCTCGTAAAGCTACATCCCGGAGAAAAACGGGAAGAAATCTATTACAGATACGTTCGGGAAAAAACCGCCTTTTCGCTTATGATCCTCAGTGCCGGAACAATGATCGGCCTTGGGGCGAGTTTAAACCATAAAAGCGAAGGGATATATTACTTTCTTTTCGCGTGCTTGCTTTCGGTAGTGATTTATGTTCTTAAGGATAAGGACTTGGCTGCGAAAGTAGATGAGAAAAAGAGAATGCTTCGAGTCTTGTATCCCGGGATGCTTGAAAAGATGGTCATGTATATGGAAGCAGGGATGACCGTAAGGGGAGCGTTTTTAAAAGTGGCATCGACGTTGGATGAAAAAAGTCCTTTGTACGATGAAATGGTAATGACAATCCGCGAATTAAAAAGCGGTGCATCTCAGGAAGAAGCATATGGCCGCTTCGGAAGGAGATGCGGAATGGAAGAATATATAAGAGTAGCATCGCTTTTAAGTCAAAGCTTGGTCAGAGGAAATAAAGATTTGCTCATCAGACTCAGGGAAGAGGCGGAGGATGCGCTGATCAGAAGAGTCAGAGACAGTAAAAAAGCAGGTGAACAGGCATCAACAAAACTGTTATTGCCAATGGTTATCATCCTGACAGTGGTAATGGTAATGATCCTAATGCCGGCATTTTCAAACATTAATGTATAAGGACGCATTAATGGTTTTGGATATGATATGGCAGCAGGTCAATTATATAAATCTTTAAAAAGGAGGAAAGCATTTTGGAGCTTAAGAATTTGTCCGATCTTTGGACTGACGAAGACGGCATGGGCACCGTTGAAGTGATTTTGATAATCGTTGTTCTTGTTGGCCTTGTTGTTATCTTCAGAGAACAGATAACCAAGATCGTAAACACCCTGTTTAAAAAGA
>JAEEOO010000026.1 GCA_016284315.1 Lachnospiraceae bacterium
AACGATACCGAACTGTTTGATAGATTCGGATAATTACTGAAGCGCATCTTCGTCAAATTTTCTACGGGGCTGTTCGCGGTTGGGTTCAACACTGGTTATCTTAACCATTGTCACGCCCTCGCGCTTGCTTACATCCTCAGTTTTTGCAGCTACTGCAGGCTTCGCAGGCTCAACCTTTGAAGGTCCGATGAGCGAATCAAGTCCTTTGCCTAAACCCTTTTTAGCCATTTGCGTCTCTCTCCTTTAACTCCTCATTTTATCTCGCGTTGTGTGCGATAACTTCCTTAGCAAGTTCTCTGTAAGCCTCAGCACCTGCAGACTTGGGATCGTATACGGTGATGGGCTGTCCAAAGCTAGGCGCCTCTGCAAGTCTGATGTTTCTGGGGATCATAGTGTTATAAATATGATGATTCAAATTCTCTTTAACGTTCTCAACAACCTGCTGTGAAAGATTGGTACGTCCGTCGTACATGGTAAACACAACGCCGTCGATGGTGAGCTCGGGATTAAGTCTCTCCCTAACAAGGTTGATGGTGTGGATCAACTGGCTGACACCTTCAAGTGCATAGTACTCGCACTGTATAGGAACGATAACGCTGGTAGCTGTTGTCATAGCGTTGATGGTAAGCATATTTAATGAGGGAGGGCAATCGATGATAACGTAATCATACTCATCTGCCACATAATCCATTTCCTTCTTAAGGATGAAGGACTTATCGTCGCGGTCCAAAAGATCAACTTCAGCTCCCGCAAGGTTTACGTTTGAAGGAAGAAGTGACACGTTTGTCGCAACATTCTTTATGATAGCTTCACCAAGAGAGCACTCTCCAAGGATAAGCTCATATACGGTATTTTCAAGTTCGTTTTTGTTAACGCCGAATCCGCTTGTAGTGTTTCCCTGGGGATCCATATCAATGACAAGAACCTTTTTCCCGGTCTCTGCGATGGCAGATGAAAGATTGATGGATGTGGTAGTCTTACCGACTCCGCCCTTCTGGTTTGTTATTGCGATTATTTTACTCATAATTTCCTCTTTTCGTTCCCACAAAAAAAATGCGGGTCACTTTTCCCCGCTATTATAACATGTGAAACATCATTGTGAAACATTTTTCCACCCTTATTTTAGTTCATTTTTTACCAAAAATGATAACCCTCTAAATCTTGTATTTCGCGGTTTTTAAAAACGCATATCATGTGGTTTTTGTTTATGGAATTTTAATTGCAACGAAGCAAATTAAATGATATTGTAAAAAGAGCAGAAAACCTGTACAGATTTACCAAAGGAGACACACAATGAAAGACTATTCTTACACTCCCCACGGAGTTTGCTCGATCAATATTAAATTCCAGCTCGATGACGAGAAAAAGATCCATAACCTTGCATTCACCAATGGTTGTAACGGTAATCTCAAGGCTATCGGAAAACTTTGCGAAGGTAAGGATGCATCAGAGATTGCTGAGATCCTTAAGGGAAATGATTGCGGCGGCCGCGGAACCTCATGCGCAGACCAGCTTTCAAAAGCTCTCGAGGAAGCACTCGCAAACGCATAAACAGTTGGGATTACATACTAGAAACAACAAGAAAGGAGTTAAGCAAAGATTTTCCTGCATAACTCCTTTTTATTATTTACACTTGATTTTGTTTTCATGTATCTACAATGGCTCTTTGGAAGGTGTGCCTGCTTTTCTCGGATACTTGCCGGGTGTCGCTTTTTCTTTAGCGATGACTACAAGAGTTCTGTAAAGATCGCTGTCTGGGAGCTTGAATTCCTCGCACTTTTCAATCTTTCCTCCCAACTTATCGAGAGCGTTCTTTGCGTTTGAAACTTCTTCCTCTGTCTTCTCAGACTTGTAAGCAACAAATCTTCCGCCTACCTTTACGTAAGGAAGGCAATACTCTGATAAAGTCGAAAGGTTTGCAACCGCTCTTGATACGCATAGGTCAAAGCTTTCTCGTAGCTGTCCTTTCTTAGCATAATCTTCCGCTCTTCCATGGAGGGCTTCGATATCTTTAAGACCAAGCTCGTCTATAACATTCTGCAAAAATCCTACTCTTTTGTTGAGTGAATCAAGGAGCGTAACCTTAAGCTCGGGAAATGCGATCTTTAAGGGAATTCCGGGAAATCCTGCGCCGGTTCCGATATCTATAACGGTGTAATCTCCGGGCTTAACCGCCTTTACAAGGGATATGGAATCAATGAAATGCTTTGTGATAACTTCCTCGTATTCCGTGATGGCGGTAAGATTCATTACCTCATTCCACTTGATAAGAAGCTCATAATATTTTATGAACTGCTCATACTGCTGCTCGCTTAAGCAAAGGCCAAGGTCTGCTACTGCATTTTTAAAATTTGTAAGATCGTATTTTTCACTCATAGATTGTGATGTCTCTTTCTAATCTCTAACTACTCTTCTGCGGTTTTAAGCTGAAGGCTTTCTTCACCTGCATTTTCCGCTTTACCAACGGTTATCTTCTTGATCCACTTTCCACTGCTTAATCTTATAAGCGCCCAGACTGCCTTAACGATCTGGTCCGACTTAAGGAAAATATAGATCCAGAAGGGAGGTACCTTAAGAACAAATCCACCCAAAAGTCCGAGAGGGATTGCAAGGACCCAAAGGAAAATATTGTCTGCCAGCATCAGCATCTTTGTATCTCCGCCGCCGCGAAGAACGCCCTTTGTCATGATGCTGTTGGTTCCCTGGAATACAATGATAAGGCTGATGGCAAGCATAAGCTGTCTTGCTATCCTAACGGTTTCTTCGCTGACATTATCGTACGAAGCAATAATAGGATTGCTGATAAGGATAATAATGGCGGCGGAAACAGTTCCAAGCAAAAGACCAAGTCCCATAAAGAGATATCCCTGTTCCATTGCCTTTTCCTTGCCACCTTCGCCAAGGGTCTGACCTGTAACAATAGCGCCTGCCTGACATACGCCGGTTATTACAACAGACGAAAGCTGCTGGGTTGTTGTCGTAATGGAGTTGGCGGAAACAAAGGTCGATCCCAGATGACCGATAACCATTGTCACTGTATTGCTTCCGATAGCAAGGATCGCATCGCTGATAAGAACCGGGATGCTTATCCTAAAATACTCTCCAACAAGAGAGTTGGTGTTCATGAATAGATCCTTGATCCTGAATCTGATCTTCTTATCTACAACAAGAAGATAACCGCAGATCATCACTGCTTCAAATGTTCTCGCAAGAAGTGTTGCAAGAGCCGCACCGGCGATTCCCATCTTGGGGAATCCAAACTTACCGAAGATCAGCAGGTAGTTTGCGCAAAGGTTAATGGAGAAAGCTCCCATTGAAACAAACAAAGGAAGTTTTACCTGTCCTACGCTTCTTAAAACGATGGTGCAAACAAGTGATGTGCCAAGGAAAAAGTAGGTAATGATAGAATACTTAAAATACACCGCTCCCAGTTCAAGGACCGCAGGCTCATTATTGTACATGCGCATTATGGACTGAGGAAAAAATGCGGTAGCAAGGCAAAAACAAAATGCAAGACCAAGGGTTATCCTAAGCATGAGAGCTAATGTCTGCTTTAATGCTCTCTCTGCATTCGCTTTTCCTGCGCTGTCCCCTTCGGTTTCCGCTGCAGTCTTCATTCCCCAATATCTTGAAACAAGAACGGATGCGCCCATTCCAAGTCCCATACAGAAAATATGGAAGACGGAAATAAAGGACGTTGCCAGGGATGTGGCGGAAAGGGCGTTGTCGCCAAGCTTTCCAACCATGATATTGTCAAGCATCGTCACGCCGATGGAGATAAGGCTCTGGAGCGCTATGGGCCATGCTATTGAAAATACTCTTTTGTAAAATGCAGGATCTTTCTTAATTAACTTATACTGTGTCATTACTAAAACTAATTTCTCCCCCGAAAAACAAAAATTCTATTAACAAGAATACCATGAATCGACCCGTCATGGTAAGAAAACTTTCTTTTTCCGCAAAAGAGAAATATTTTTATAATTTTTTGAATTAAAAGTATAGCCTGATATACTCCGCCGTGTTATATATATATTATCCGCGGATAAGCGTGCATGACCGTTTTTACTTCATACAGCATCATCCATGCACGTCGCGGATGTTTTTTTACCCATTGATGCTACTATAAAAATATCTCATTTCTTGTAATAATAATCATAGTTTACCCCAACAAACATATAAATATATTTCATACGGAGGAACGATATGGTAGAAGTTAAAGGACGTTGGGCACTTATTACAGGTGCATCAAGAGGAATCGGAAAAGGCGTCGCTCTATTTATGGCAGAAAAAGGCTGCAACCTTATCCTACAGGGAAGAACCGCAGAAAACTGCGCGGACACCCTTGAGAAAGTAAAAGCTCTCGGTGTAGTAGCCTATGCGGTTGGTGCAGAGCTTTCAAATCCCGAAGAAGTTGAAAGGATGTTAAAAGAAATAGACGATAAGGGTACAGTTGTTGATATCGTCTTTAACAATGCCGGAGTTCAGGTGGCTTACAGAACTGATTACCTTAAAACTCCCGTTTCGGATTTCACCCAGAGTTTCCTTATAAACACTATAGCTCCCATGATGATCTGTTACCATTTTATTCCCAAGATGGCTGAGCGCGGATTTGGAAGGATCATCAACACCACAAGCGGAATCAGAAGAGAGCCCGAACAGGCCGGATACTCTGCCAGCAAGGCAGCTCTTGATAAAGTTACTATGGACCTTGCCAATGTTTATGACGGAACCGATGTCATGATAAACATTACCGATCCCGGCTGGTGCAGAACAGATCTTGGCGGCCCTTCCGCTCCCAACTCTCCCGAGAGTTCTCTTCCCGGCGTTGTTGTCGGAGCCTTTGTGGACGACAAGAAATCCGGACGCGATTTCGCCGCCGGCCTCTTCCATGGCATGACCCTCGAAGAAGCCGTAAAATACGCAGAAACAAACGTCCCCAAGTATCTGGGATCTTTAGACTAATGTCCACTAGGGACGGGGTCAGTGGGCCACTTTTGTCCACCGGGGACGGGGTCAAGGGGCCATTTTAAAATATGGAGGTATAGCATGAAAGCATTATTTATCGGTGGCACAGGAACCATCAGCACAGCAATCGTTAAAAAAGCCGTGGCAGATGGCTGGGAAGTATGGCTTTTAAACAGAGGTAACCGTTCTGACGCAGTTCCAAAAGAAGTAAAATTCATCACCGCAGATATTTACGATGAAGCTGATGTTGCAAAAAAGCTGGAAGGCATGACCTTTGATGTTGTCAGCGAGTTCATCGGATTTACCGTCGATGCGGTTGAAAGAGACTACAGACTTTTCAAAGACAAGGCAAAGCAGTACATGTTCATAAGTTCCGCTTCCGCATATAACAAACCGGCGGCGAATTATGTTATAACTGAAGGGACAACGCTAGCTAACCCCCACTGGGAATACTCAAGAAACAAGATTGCTTGTGAAGAATTCCTTATGAAGAAATACCGCGAGGAAGGTTTCCCCGTGACCATCATTCGTCCCAGCCACACCTATGACGAAAGAAGCGTTCCTCTCGGAGTACACGGAAAGAATGGCTCTTGGCAGGTGATCAAGAGAATGCAGGAAGGAAAGCCTGTTATCATTCAGGGCGACGGAAGTTCTCTCTGGACATTAACCTTTAATTCAGACTTCGCCATTGGTTATACAGGTCTCATGGGAAATCCTCATGCAATCGGCGAAGCCTTTCAGATCACCGGCGATGAAACTCTTACCTGGGATCAGATTTATAAGACTATTGCTGACGCCCTTGGTGTTAAGCTGAATGCTTACCATGTTTCCGCGGAATATCTCAGTGCTGTTGGTGATAAATATGGATATGATTTTGAAGGCGCACTTCTTGGGGATAAGTCCGTTTCTGTTGTATTTGACAACAGCAAGCTTAAGAGAGCTGTTCCGGAGATGTGCACCCACGTACTTTTCCAGCATGGAGTCAGAAAGACTTTGGAATACGTCCTCTCCCATCCCGAGTGTCAGAAAGAGGATCCTGAGTTTGACGCTTGGTGCGACAGGGTGATAAATGCTCTGGAAAAATCGAAAAAAGAAATTTAAGCGTATAATGAATTTATACGATAAATATCTGATCATAATTTCGGAGGATATATAAAACATGAACGAAAACATCGTAAAGAGAAATGAACTCCTTGCTCAGAAGGTCATCAAAGGGCTTGAGTCAAGAAACATGAGCGGATATTACGCCGCAACCAAAGAAGAAGCTTTAAAAAAAGCCCTTGAACTTATCCCTGAAGGATCAAGCGTAACCATGGGCGGAGCTATGAGTGCTCATGAGATCGGACTTGTTGAAGCGGTTAAAAAAGGTAATTACAATTTCATTGATAGAGAAAATGCTACGACTCCCGAAGAGAAAAGAAAGGCAATGCTTGCAGGATATGATGCAGATTTCTTTTTATCAAGCGCAAATGCCATGACCGATGACGGCGTTCTTGTAAATATCGACGGCAATTCAAACCGAGTTTCCATGATTGCCCAGGGTCCTAAGAAGGTTTTATTCATCATCGGAATGAACAAGGTTTGCAACGATATCGACAGTGCAATGAAGCGAGCAAGAAATGTAGCTGCTCCCATTAATGCACAGCGTTTCGGACTCACAACTCCCTGTTCAAAGCTGGGAACATGCATGAACTGCAAATCCCCCGACACCATCTGCTGCCAGTTCCTTATCACAAGATATTCAAGACATGCAGACAGGATTCATGTAATCCTTGTAAACGACGATCTGGGATTCTAAATAACCATAGGTTAATACTTTATAACAAAAAGATCCGTGACAGAACTTCCTGCCACGGATCTTTTGTTTTCTTTCTGCTTATTCAGTATCAGTCAGGAATTACCAAATACTGATTCTCTTCTCAGGTGCGATGTACATCTTGTCGTTTTCGGTTACGCCGAAAGCTTCGTACCACTCGCTGAAGTTTCTGGGAGGAATGTTTGCACGCAGCTCGCAAGGTGAGTGAACATCCCTTGCAAGAAGAAGCTGGATGTACTCTTCCTTTGCCTTCATGCACCATACTTTTGCCCAGTTCTTAAAATATGCCCGGAAATCTGCATCGTCCAAAGTATGCATGATCTCAAGAGTTACGCCAACACCGCCGTTATCAGCAATGTTTTCGCTGACAGTAAGCTCACCGCTTACCTTTCCGCCGTGGAACTCAATTCCGTCAAACTGCTCAGTCATCTTCTTGGTCAACTTTTCGAAAGCAGCGAAATCTTCGTCGGTCCACCAGTTCTTAAGGTTTCCGTTCTCATCAAACTTAGCACCGTTTGTATCGAATGCGTGAGAGATCTCATGTCCGATAACTGCTCCGATACCACCAAGGTTTTCACTTGTGCTCTGTGACAATGAATAGAAGGGCTTCTGAAGAATTGCCGCAGGGAAGGTGATGTCATTGCTCAAAGGATTGTAGCAAGCATTTACCATATGTCCGGGCATTACCCACTCGGTACGGTCTACAGGCTTAAGAAGATCGTCAAATTCATCCTGATTTACGATTGCGGTCATCTTGTACATGATCTCATAAAGAGAATCATTTTCGTCAACCACGCGCTTTGAGAACTTTTCTCTTATGAAGTCGGGATAACCCATCTTGATCTCCATCGTGGAAAGCTTCTTGACAGCCTGCTTCTTTGTCTCGGCAGCAAGGAAATCCTTCTTCTCGATCCTGATCTTGTAGGTCTCGATGATCTTTTTAACTATATCAACAACGTCTTTCTTTGCTTCTTCTCCGAAATAAGTTCTTCCGTAGTAAACGCCCATGGGCTCTGAATAAGCTGCAGAAACAAGTCTGTAAGCTTCCTTATCGAGAGTAGGGTCTGAAACTACGCCGGTAAGAGCTCTCTTGAAAGTGGTTCCCAAGGTCTTTAATTCAAGTGAAAGAAGTGAGGTTGCATTTACAAGAGTCTTTACATATAACCAATGGATGTAGAGATTAAAGTTCTCTTCGTTGAAGTATTCCTTCATCTCGCCGATAGCTCTGGGCTCGTATACGATAACGGTATCGGGAGCCTTGTCGCCATAAAGCTTATTAAGAAGTCCTTTGATATCAAAAGGAGCTACCATTTCAGCTACTTCGTCAACTGACTTGGGATTGTGATTCTTGTAGTACTCTGACCACTCAAGCTGGCTCTTAACCTTCTTTGCGATAAGAGCGTCGTATGCAAGAGTATCCTCAAGGAATGTCTTCTGCTCTTCCTTTGTTAAGGGAGTGAACTCAAGAATCTTTGCAGCCATATCTGAATATACGGACAAAAGCTGCTTTCCGGACTCATTTCCTTCCTCATAGTAAAGGGTATCGGGAAGGATGATATCGGGACCGAGTACGATGAATGAATGCTTGGTTGCATCCTGCATGTCAGTGGTAACGCTCATTCTTACGGGAAGGCTGACATCATGCATGAAGAACTCATGCGCTGCGTTGTTAAGATCTTCTACATTTTTAAGAGACTTGATATTTTCAAGGAGAGGAAGAACGGGCTTAATTCCGTCTGCGTCTCTTCTTTCTTTATCCATAACCTTTTTGTAAAGGGCGATGGCATTTTTCATTTCTGGAATGTCGCTGGTCTTGGTTCCCTCTGCGAATGCTTTGAAATCGTCCATCATGATCTTCTCAACATTCTCGTCAAGGATGGCGAAACCGCCGGTTGAAGGTCTGTCATCAGGAATAACTGCAGTCTTGAGCCATTCGCCGTTTACTGCATTGTAGAGGTCATCCTGAATTCTGATTGTGTTGCTCATGTAAGTATATCCTTTAAAGATTATTCTTGATCTTTTCGATCATCTCGGCATATTCTGCCTCGGTAAGTTCCTTCTCGTGAGGATTCATTGCAAATACTCCGCCCCACTCGAATCCGTCCTTGTACTTGGGAACTACGTGTACATGCAGATGGTGCATGGTGTCGCCGTATGCTCCGAAGTTGATCTTGTCGGGATTAAAAGTCTTGTGGATGCAGACTGCAACCTTGTTGATATCCTCGATGTACTGTGCTCTCTCTTCAGCAGTAAGCTCGGTAATGTCATCAACATGCTTCTTACATGCAACGATAACACGTCCGGGATGGCTCTGCTCCTTGAAAAGAATAAGCTTTGACATGGGAAGTTCACAGATTTTTATTCCGAATGCTGAAAGTAATTCTCCCTCAGCACAGTATGAACAATCGTTATGTATCTCGCTCATATTGTTCTCCCTTCATTACATTAATGTACGTAAAGCGGCCGTACAATTAATGATTATATCATAGGTCAGTCTTCTTTGGCGACGGGATATTTTCCGTCAAAGCATGCGGCGCAGAAGTTGTCGGGGTTTGATCCGGCAAGGCGCCTTGCATCTTCCACGGATAAGAAACCTAAGGAATCCGCTCCGATCATCTTGCAGATCTCATCGATAGAGTGATGAACCGCGATAAGGTTTTCCGTCGAATCAACATCTGTTCCGTAGTAGCAGGGATTTAAGAATGTGGGGGAAGAGATCCTCATGTGGACTTCCTTTGCTCCTGCCTTTCTTATCATGGCTACGATCCTTGCACTGGTTGTACCTCTAACGATTGAGTCGTCAACAAGGACAACGCTCTTTCCTTTAAGAACTGAAGGAACCGCACCCATCTTCTGCTGAACAAGGGATTCACGAAGGCTCTGCTCGGGAGCGATGAAGGTTCTTCCGATGTATTTATTCTTGATAAGTCCGATCCCGTAGGGGATTCCGGACTTTTCGGCAAATCCAAGGGCAGCATCCAGTCCCGAATCGGGAACACCGATAACGATATCCGCATTAGCGGGATGGCTTTCGGCAAGGAAATGTCCCGCTCTCACTCTGGCATCGTGAACGCAAACTCCTTCAATAACCGAGTCAGGTCTTGAGAAGTAAATATATTCAAATACGCATAGCTTGGGCTGTGCTTTACCGCAATGAGTCTCGATGCTTCTGATTCCGTCGGCATCAATAACAACTATTTCACCGGGCTTAACGTCTCTGACAAAACTTGCACCTACAGCATCAAGAGCGCAGGTCTCTGAAGCAAAAACGACGCTTCCGTCAGAAGTGGTTCCGTAAACAAGAGGTCTCATTCCCAAAGGGTCCCTGCAGGCCATAAGCTTTGTAGGGGAAGTAAGGACAAGGGAATAGGCTCCCTTTATCTCTCCCATAGCAGCTTCCAGAGCTTTTTCTATGGAAGGGGTTTGGAGCCTCTTTTGTGTGATGATATAAGAAATGACTTCTGTGTCACTTGTTGTTTGGAATATACATCCCTTAAGTTCTAGCTCTCTTCTTAAGGGGGTGCTGTTGGTAAGGTTTCCGTTGTGGCAAAGGGCAAGCTGTCCCTTCACGTGACGAACAACCATGGGCTGAGCGTTAAGTGCGCTTCCGCCTCCTGTTGTCGCATATCTTACATGACCTACGCCGATCTGTCCTTCTCCCAATTCATTTAATACGGGAGCGGGAAAGACTTCGCTTACCAGTCCGGGGCCTTTGTGATAACGGATATTCCTATCCTCATTTATCGCAATTCCGGCTGCCTCCTGACCTCTGTGCTGAAGCGCGGTAAGTCCTGCGGCGCAAACATGAGCCAGGTGTTTTTTCTCCGGTGACCATATTCCGAATACGCCACATTCTTCTCTTAATTCGTCCATAAAAACCTCGATTGTCTGTATTTGAGTATTGCAGTGTAGAAATCTAAAGGGTTGAAAAAAATCCAACCAAATACATGCTAATACCCAATAAGATATTTGTCTACTTCTTTTGCGCAGGCTCTGCCTTCCGCAATCGCCCAGACAACAAGGGACTGACCTCTTCTCATATCCCCTGCGGTAAATACTCCGGGAACCTTGGTGGCGTAGCTGTTTTCCACGGTTTCAACAACGCCTCTTGCGGTAAGTCCCGCACCGATGGATTCTGCGGTATAGGGTTCGCATCCGGTAAAGCCTGCTGCAATAAGGAGCATATCGCAGGGAAGTTCTTTTTCCGATCCCGCTACTTCTTCAGGTTTACCCTTTGACCAATCAAGCTTTACAGTAACGATCTTTTTAAGTTCACCGTTCTTTCCGGTAACAATGCTCTTAACCGTTGTCTCAAATACTCTGGGGTCACTGCCGAATTTATAGATGGCCTCCTCGTGACCGTAATCTGTCTTTAAGACCTTGGGCCATTCGGGCCAGGGGTTATTTGCAGCCCTCTCTACGGGAGGCTTGGGCATCATCTCGAGAGCAGTTACGGATTTGCATCCCTGACGAAGAACGGTTCCGATACAGTCATTACCGGTATCACCACCGCCAACAACTACAACATGCTTACCCTTTGCATCGGTAAGAGGCTTATCAGCCAACAAACCTTTGGTTACTCTTGTCAGGAAATCAACTGCAAAATATGCACCCTTAACAAGCTCGCCGGTTTTGGAATCCGGCTTAGCAACTACCGGAAGGCTTCTTGCTTTCTTGGCACCGCAGCACATTACCACTGCGTCAAATTCTTTCAAAAGATCTTTAGCGGGATGCTCTTTGGAACCGATGTCACATCCGGTCTTAAATACTACTCCCTCATCTTCCATGAGCTTTTGTCTTCTTAAGATAACGTTCTTATCAAGCTTCATGTTTGGGATACCGTACATCAAAAGTCCACCGATACGGTCTTCTCTCTCAAATACAGTAACGGAGTGGCCTCTGTGATTAAGCTGATCGGCCACTGCAAGTCCGGAAGGACCGCTTCCGATGACCGCAACCTTCTTTCCGCTCTTTTTCTTGGGGGGATTGGGTTTCATATATCCCTTTTCGTAAGCCGTCTCGATAATGTATTTCTCATTATCATGAACGGTTACGGATTCTCCCCATTGTCCGCACATACAGGCTTTCTCGCAAAGGGCGGGGCAAACTCTGCCTGTGAACTCGGGGAAATTATTGGTCTTTATCAGTCTTTCGAAGGCATGCTTTTCATGTCCCTTGTAGAGTTCGTCATTCCACTCGGGGATCAAATTGTGAAGGGGACAGCCCACCACCATTCCCGAAAGTTTCATGGCTGACTGGCAAAAGGGAACGCCGCAATTCATGCACTTAGAGGCCTGTGCTTTTCTCTCCTCGCTTGAGAGAGCAATATAAAATTCATCAAAGCTTTCCAGTCTTTTTTCCGGAGTAACCTTTGGACATTCTTTTCTGTCCACTTCCAAAAATCCTGTAAGTTTACCCATTTTTACACATCTCCTCAAACGCCTCGAGCACAGCCTTTTCGTGGGGAATGCCCTGTTCTTCGAAATGACCTATAAGAGTCTGCATTCTGTGGTAATCGTTGGGAACAACCTTCTTAAAATCGGGAAGGTATTCCTCAAAATGATCAAGCACTTCTTTACCAAACTCAGAACCTGTCTCCTTAACGTAATCCTTAAGGATCTCCTCAAGCTCGATCACGTCATATTTCTCGGTAACTTCCTGAAGGGAAACCATATCCTTGTTGGTGCGAAGATAAAGTGTGTGCTCCTTATCAAGGACGTATGCAACACCACCGCTCATACCTGCTGCGAAGTTCTTACCGGTCATACCGAGGATAACTGCACGGCCGCCGGTCATGTACTCAAGTCCGTGATCGCCGCATCCTTCAGAAACCGCATCCGCACCGGAGTTTCTTACGCAGAATCTCTCGCCTGCGATACCTGTGAAATATGCCTTACCACCCGTTGCACCGTAAAGAGCAACGTTTCCGACAATGACATTTTCTCTTGCTTTGTATCCGGCCTTTTTAGGAGGGGTAAGGATAAGTTTTCCTCCCGAAAGTCCCTTACCGAATCCGTCGTTGGCATCACCGGAAAGTCTTATGGTTACACCCTTAGGAAGAAATGCACCAAAGGACTGACCGCCACCGCCTTCCGCATTGATAACAAAACTATCTTCAGCAAGACTGTTTCCAAATTTCTTTGTTACTTCGCTTCCCAAGATGGTACCGAAGCTTCTGTCGGTACTGCTTACTTTTATGCTTACGGGAGCCGTCTTTTCAACAGTTCCCTTTTCAAGACTTGTCGTAAACGCAGGAAGAAGTTCGGTTACGTCCTTGGTCTTTTCAAGTCCCAGGGGATCTTCTTTTCCGCCAGTAAAGTGAACGCTTAATTCCTTGCCAAACTCATCTGCGTTATCCCTAAGGATATATGAAAGATCGATGACTCCGGCTCTTTCAGATGCATGGTTTGCTTTCTTCTTAAGAAGGTCGCTTCTACCGATCATTTCATCAACTCTCTTAAATCCAAGCTCTGCCATGATCTCGCGAAGCTGCTTAGCGATAAAGAGCATGAAGTTCATTACGTGCTCGGGCTTTCCCGCAAAGCGCTTTCTAAGCTCTTCGTTCTGGGTTGCGATTCCCGCAGGGCAGGTATCCTTTGAGCAAACTCTCATCATCATACAGCCCATGCAAACAAGGGGAGCTGTGGCAAATCCGAATTCTTCCGCGCCGAGAAGTGCCGCAATGGCAACATCTCTGCCGCTCATCAGTTTACCGTCGGTCTCAAGTACAACCCTGTCTCTTAAGCCGTTCTCAACAAGACATGCATGAGCCTCTGCAAGACCAACCTCCCAGGGAAGACCTGCGTGATGGATGGAAGAAATTGGAGCTGCTCCTGTTCCTCCATCATATCCTGAAATAAGGATGACATCCGCACCCGCTTTGGCAACACCGGAAGCGATGGTTCCTACACCGGCCTCGGATACAAGTTTTACGGAGATCCTTGCATTTCTGTTTGCATTCTTTAAGTCGTAGATAAGTTCTGCCAGATCCTCGATGGAGTAAATATCATGATGAGGAGGAGGCGAAATAAGTGACACACCGGGAGTTGAAAATCTTGTCGCTGCAACCCAAGGGTATACCTTCTTTCCGGGAAGATGTCCGCCTTCACCGGGCTTTGCTCCCTGTGCCATTTTGATCTGTATTTCTTTTGCGCTTGTTAAGTACTCGCTGGTAACACCGAATCTTCCGGATGCAACCTGCTTAACTGCGCTGTTTTTAATTGTTCCGAACCTGCTTGAATTCTCTCCGCCTTCACCGGTATTGGATCTTCCGCCAAGTCTGTTCATGGCTTCGGCCAAAGTCTCGTGAGCTTCCTGTGAAAGAGAGCCGTATGACATGGCGCCGGTCTGGAATCTCTGAACGATTGATTCAACAGGCTCAACATCCTCAATGTTTACAGGCTTTCCTGCCGGAACAATATCAAAGAGGCTTCTGAGGGCATGAGGATGTTTGTCATCATCAACCAGCTCCGCATATACTTTAAACTTGTCGTAATCACCGCTTCTTACAGCCTGCTGAAGAGTAACGATGATCTCGGGGCTGTAGAGGTGATCCTCCTTGTCGGCTCCGGATCTTAATCCATGGAATCCGACGGAATCAAGTCTTTCATCAACGGGAAGTCCGAGAGGATCGAAAGCCTTGTCATGTCTGAAAGTAACGTCCTCCTGAAGTTCCTTAAGTCCGATACCTCCAACATGGCAAACCGTGCCTGTGAAGTAACGGTCGATAAGCTCTTTAGAAAGACCTACCGCCTCAAAGATTCTTGCGGACTGATAGGACTGAAGGGTGGAAATACCCATCTTTGCAGCCACTTTGACAACGCCGCTCAGAAGAGCTGTGTTGTAAGCATCAACCGCGGTGGTATAGTCCTTGTCCAAAAGTCCGTTTTCGATAAGTTCGCCGATGCACTCATGGGCAAGATAGGGATGGATAGCGCGAACTCCGTATCCCATGAGGGCAGCCGTCTGATGTACATCTCTTACTTCTCCGGACTCAAGAATGATTGAGATTGCGGTACGTTTTCTGGTTCTTACCAGATGCTGCTCAACGGATGAAACCGCGAGAAGCGAAGGAATGGGAACATGGTTTTCATCAACTCCTCTGTCTGAAAGGATGATGATATTCTTACCGAGAGATGCAGCTCTGTCCACAGCTACGTTCAGCTGGTCCAAAGCTTTCTCAAGGGAAGTGTTTTTGTAATAAAGAAGAGAAATAACCTCCGGCTGGAAACCGGGCTTGTTCAGTGACTTGATCTTTAAAAGGTCAACTCCTGTAAGAACGGGATGCTCGATCTCAAGAACGCGGCAGTTACTGCTCATCTCTTTTAAGAGGTCACCGTCGGAACCGATATATACTGTTGTATCCGTAACCACCTTCTCACGAAGAGAGTCGATGGGCGGGTTAGTAACCTGAGCAAATTGCTGCTTAAAATAATGGAAAAGGGGAGGATGCATATTTGAGAGCATGGCAAGCGGCACATCATGTCCCATGGATGCGGTAGGCTCTACGCCGTTTTCCGCCATGGGCAAGATCTGCTCTTTTACATCCTCATATGTATAACCGAATACCTTGTAAAGCCTGTCTCTGAGCTGCTGGTCATAAACAGGAACTTTATGATTGGGTATGGTAAGATTTCTTAGTTTTAAAAGGCTTTGATCAAGCCATTCACCGTAGGGCTTTTTGTTTGCATAGTATTCCTTGCACTCTTCATCGGAGATGATACGCTTTTGCTTTGTATCAACAAGAAGGATACGGCCCGGTGAAAGCCTTGATTTCTTTACGATATGCTTGGGATCGATATCAAGAACGCCGACCTCGGAGCTTAAGATAAGCCTGCCGTCATCGGTTACGTAATATCTTGAAGGGCGAAGTCCGTTACGGTCAAGAGTCGCACCAACCACCTCACCATCGGTGAAGAGGATCGCTGCGGGACCGTCCCAGGGTTCCATCATGGTAGCATAATAATGATAGAAATCCTTTCTCTCCTGTTTCATGAAGCCGTTGTGCTTCCATGGTTCAGGAA
>JAEEOO010000027.1 GCA_016284315.1 Lachnospiraceae bacterium
CCCGATACACACAAATCTTTACAGAAAATGTCTAAGCCTTAGAAAGACGAAAACGGATAAAGTCGATGCCTCTTCGATTGCTATGATGTTGATGGCCGATAGGACTCTCAAGCCCTACTCGGAAACATCATATCACAACGAAGAGTTGAAATCATTAACCCGTTATCGCTTTGACAAGGTTCATGAACGTTCCAAGCTTAAATCATCTTTATCAAGGCTTGTAAACATTCTCTTCCCTGAACTGGAACAACTCGTTCCAACTCTTCACTTGAATTCCGTCTACGCGCTTTTAGAAGAACTTCCCGGAGCCGATTACATTGCAGGTTGTCATCTGACTCACCTTAAAAAGATCCTCGAAGACTCTTCCAAAGGGCGATACAGTCGTGATAAAGCTATCGAGATCAGGAATGCTGCCATTGATTCGATCGGAACACCTATGGATGCGAAATCCATGGAACTACGACATACAATTCATCTCATCTGGATCCTCTCCGAAGAGATTGAAGAAATCGAAGCAGCCATAAAAGCAATCATGGTTGAAATGCATTCTCCGATAATGACCATCCCTGGTATAAGCTATCGTATGGGTGCGATGATCCTTGCAGAAGTGGGTGACTTTGAGCGTTTTGATAATGCAGACAAGATTCTCGCTTATGCAGGATTATCTCCGTCAACATATCAATCCGGTCAGCTTGATTCATCACACTCGCATATGGAAAAACGAGGTTCCCGATATTTCAGGTATGCGCTTTTCAACGCCACAAAGTTCGTCTGCAAATGGGATGAATCCTTCGGAATCTATCTCGGAAGAAAAATATCCGAAGGAAAGCACTATAACGTTGCCGTATCTCACGCAGCAAAAAAGTTGATCCGGACCATCTACAGGATGGAACTAACCGGACAAGCATACTCTCCGAGCTAATCAATCAGATATACCTTTTCTGTTCGAGCACCCGATCGGATGCTCTGTTTGTCATGCAATTTTCAAGGAACTGATTGCTGGAAATAAGTCCCAGCCACTATACAAATCGCATTTCTGCGTTTTGATCTTAATCTCAAGTTTCAGACTTGACTTCTAATAGTTAGTCTCCCATTGGCCTTTCATCAGACCGTTTCTATTATACCAAATTGTCAGACAGTTAGGAAAAGATATCTCGCATTTTAAATACATAAACACATCAAAAAAGAGGCCGCCAAAAGCGACCTCCGAACATTTATCCACGTACTCCGATATAGAAAGAATTTCACGAAACTTAGGCATAAGCGTCTTCCTTTGAAAACTCCAATGCCAACGGAGCAGCCTTCTTAACATGAATCATCAGACTCTCTAAATCTTTGTCAGTAAATCCAATCACATCCGAAAAAGACGTTCCGGGATAAACGAACTTAGCCGAATCGAATCCACGCCGTTCGTTACAAGGTCTCTCAAAGTATAGAACAATGTAACCGTTATGCTCAGCATCGTACTTCAAGTCAGAAAAAGTAATTTCAAGACCATCATCGAAAGAAAGCAAAGGATTATGTTTCATAGCAATCATCTCCATTTCCGTTTTCTCCTTTTCTCAAAGTCACTCTTCGGCTTTGAAGTACATTCAGATGCACCGTCGCATGCCGCTCCCTCTTTTGCAGATTTATACAGGTTCAATGTATCACAATGCTCAAACCCTGCTGACAGGTGTGAACTACTCGGTTACAAGTAACCGAGCTTCCTGCTTCAACCACTACTGCGCTGGCTACGATGATACGTAACGGCTCGTCTTACACAGTGTCCACAGGCGTATCAGTTCGGGCTATTCCATCCCTACTATAATATTTAGTTTTAGGCTACTTCAGCCAGTAGTCGTAATCCTTCAAGTAAGATGTTGATAGCTGCGTTTTGGTCACGATTCATCGCAAGGCCACAATCACATGTCATTTTGCGGATAGTTAAGTCCTTCATTTCTGGATGTATTGTTCCGCAACAATGACATATCTGTGATGACGGGAACCACTTATCTACCTTGATAAGATACTTATTCCTATCAGATAGCTTGTATTCAAGCATAGACAGGAACATGCCATAACCGTTATCAAGAGTAGCTTTGCCGTTGCCGAAGCCATGATTTGCCATAGACCTCATGTTTAAAGATTCCACGCAAACAACATCATACGAATTGGCTATCTTCGTAGATATTTTATGCAGGTTATCCAGACGCTGATTAGAGATATGTCTATGGATTTTGTTTACCTTACGGAGTTGTTTTATATAATTATTGGACTTAGCCTCGTGTTTCTTAGACCCTTGCATACGTGACAGCTTACGTTGTGCTTTAGCAAGTTTATCATGACTTTCGCGGTAGTATTTATGATTAGTACCTACACTGCCATTATTATCTACATATAAGCCGTCAGAAGCGTAGTCTAATCCGATGGCATTGGTTTTATCGGCAACATAAGGATTTATGGCACTCGCAAACTCAAAAAGTACAGAGATATAATACTTTCCATCTGACTCCTGTGATACGGTGGCAGACTTAATGATCCAATCACTATCAGGAATACGATGGATAACAGCTTTTACCTTACCAATCTTAGGGAGCTTGATATATTTACTATCTATGATAACAACAGTTCCATGCTGATTATTCGTAGTATATGATTTACGGCTGCGTTTTGCAGATTTGAATTTAGGAAACCCATTTTTCTTTTTGCGGGTCTTGCTAAATGTATTGCGGAATGCCTCTTGCAAGTCCATCTGCTTATTGGCAAGGGCGAGGCTGTCTACTTCCTTAAGATAAGGGTAATCGTTCTTATATTTGGCAGGCGTGACCATAGGAAACTTGCCTGTAGCTTTGTAACCCTCAATCTTATCAGAAAGCATAAGATTATAGATCTTACGGCAACAACCAAAGGTCTTGGCAAACATAACAGATTGTTCAGTTGTAGGATATATTCTATATTTTATCGCCCTGTTCATATACTTATTATAGCAAACATATGTTCTCCTGTCAAAAGAAAACGCCGTGTTTATCGCAATTCATCCCACCACCTATAGAGGTGGGGGATTTCTTGCCCACGGCGTGTTAAACACATTGCCTTGCTCGCTGATGGTCACGCACTTGGTAAACCGCAACATGTTTGAGTCGATCACCAAGTTTTTGAATCTGTTACTGTGTTTCCCTAAAAA
>JAEEOO010000028.1 GCA_016284315.1 Lachnospiraceae bacterium
TGTTTCCTAAGATGTTCTTTCCCTTCATACTTAAAAGCTTCTCGCCCTGGAATCCCTTGATCTCCTTCATGTGAATAACCAAGCTTTTGAAGTGCTGCTATCACTTCCGGAAGATCTGCCCTATCCTGAATTACAACATCAATATCAATAATAGGTTTAGCTGAGAGACCCTCCACAGATGTGCTTCCAACATGTTCTATCCGTATCACAATATCTTTAAGCACAGTATTCAATTCGTCTCTGATCGCTGCGAAATCATCAGCCCATGTTTTTTCATATGAATGTACAACAACGTGTTTTTTCTTAACGACCATATTGCATCTATCCCATGATTCATCTTTAAATGAAAAAGCACCTGTTACTGTTCTTCTTTCTTTAAACCCTATTTTTTCATAAAAACTTTTTGCTCTAGGATTCTGAGGAAAGACCATTAACTGCACTGCTTCAGCATCCGTTTCGTTAAATGCATGTTGAAGTATAAGATCAAACATTTCTCTGGCAACACCTTTTCCCCGATAAAAAGGATCCACTATAACAAACTTTAGCATTCCCTCTCGAGTATCACAATTAAACGAATAGCAAAAAAATCCAACCGGAGTATCGTCTATCACAGCCACATATGCCAAGTCCCCATATCTTTCATAGACTCCTTTCAATGCCTCTGTAAAATCTTCTTTTTCCAGAGGATACTTAAACCTGTTAGCACACCACATTGAATGGATTCTTTCGTCGGTAGCCCAATTTTTTATACTTTTAAAATCTTTGTCAGAATCAAATGCTCTTATTTCCATGTCTACAGTTTTTCCTTTGTTTAAAACCGTTTTATTCTCTATGTCCATAATGATGTTGTGACATCCTCCCCTACCTATAGAGGTAGGGGCTTCCCTAACCTCTTCAGTAAGTTCAGTTCTCGTTCGATAGTCCCAACGGGCTAAGCATAAGCGAGCTAACCCCGTGTGTCCCACGGTTCTATTTTTAGGTCATGCAAATGCTATGCGCATTCCCTCATTCCTGATATTTATTGCGGCATTTACATCTCTGTCATGATGTGTGGTGCACTGTGGGCAATCCCACGCTCTGACAGCGAGATTCTTTATATCCTTGTTTACATACCCACAGCAAGAACAGGTTTGACTACTTGCAAAGAATTTGTCCACCTTTACAAGTTTTTTACCCTCTTCTTCCAGTTTGTACTTCAAAAAGGATACAAACATTCCCCAACCGTTATCTGAAACGGATTTACCGAAATTCAAAGCCTGTGACATTGCTTTCATGTCAAGGTCTTCTATACACACGCAATCATAAGCATTGGTTATCTGTCTTGACTGTTTGTGCAGAAAGTCCTTGCGTTGATTTGCGACCTTCTCATGCAGCTTGGCGACCTTGATACGCTGTTTATCACGGTTCTTTGAGCCTTTCTGCATAAGCGATAGTTTCCTTTGCTCTCTTTTTAACTTCTTTTCGGCTTGTCTGTAGTATCTTGGATAAGCAGGTTCGTCACCGTTACTGTCCTTGTACAGTTCGTGCATGGAAAAATCCAATCCCAAAAAGTTATGTAGCTCTGTTTCCTGTACTTGATTTTCATACTCAAACAAAACACTTGCATAATACTTTCCGCTTGGTGTCTGACTTATCGTTACCGATTTCAAGCTGTAACAACTTGGTATAGACCTATGCTGTTTCAATCTGACCTGTCCTGCTTTAGGCAATTTCAAATATCCATCGGATATAGCTATATTGCCATTGATACATACAGTTGAATAGCTGTTCTTGTTAAGCTTTTTAGATTTAAACTTCGGGAATCCCACTTTCGGCTGTTTGAAAAAGTTTTGAAACGCTGTATCATGATGACGAAGCGATTGCTGTAATGACACGCTGTCTACTTCCTTCAAGAATGCATATTCTTCTGTCAAGCCAGTGGTTATATACCAACCTGACACACCCAAAAGTCTTGGCAAACAAAACTTTCTGCTCGTCATTTGGGTAGATTCTGAATTTATATGCTTTGTTTGCCACATCATTCACTTCCTTTTTCTGTCTTTTTGTCCTTGACCTTCTACATATTTCTTTATCACTTCTATCGGCGCACCGCCTGTTGTCAGCAAGCAAAAGCTCTGACTCCAAAAATATTCTTTCCATAGTTTCTGCCTTATTTGCGGAAACTCCTTTTTCAAAAGTCTGCTGCTTGCACTCTTGTAAGCATTTATGAACTTGCTTATTTCCGTGTTCGGATGTGCCTTGAAAAGTATATGTACATGATCTTTATCGTGATTCCATTCTTCAAGAGTGATATTGTAATTCGGTGCAATATACTCAAATATCTCTTTTGCCCTATTTGAAATATTATCATTAAATACCTGTCTGCGATACTTGACCACAAGCACAAGGTGATAGTGCAGCAAGAATACTGAATGCGCATTATTATCTAATTTCACAGTGTTTCAGCCTTTCTGTATTATTCGACTGAATATATTATACCATGAAAAGAACGGAAAGTCAAGTGAGTAAGGAACGCAATTCATCTCCTACCTAAGAGGTGGGAGTCTTCTTGCTGGAAGAGGATAAATATATTCGTATTATCCAAGGCTTCTCTCCATCTTCACATGAGGAATCCCATCTTCCATAAATGGCTCTGATACCACTTCAAAGCCTTCTTTCGCATAATAGCCTATGGCATATTCCTGGGCCTCCAGGTATATCTTCTTAGCCTTTAGCTGCTCAGTAGCTACCCTTACGCCTTCATGAAGGATCCTTCCTCCGATGCCTTTACCATGTTCCAAGGTAACAACTCTTCCTATCTGAGCTATTCCGGATGCTTCATCATGATCTTTCCAGAATACCCTGAGGCACCCTGCAACTCTCCCGGAATCATTGTAGCAAAAGACATGTATTGCATCCTGATCCTTATCATCCATATCCTGATAAATGCATTCCTGCTCTGTGACAAATATCTCAAATCTTGTCTTTAATATCTCGTAAAGCTCTGTAGTACTGAGCTCATTAAAATGTTTAACTATCAAATCCATCCAGTATCTTCATTATCTCCTTGTTTCTTTCAAGCATGTTATAAATGCCATCCTCTGACAACACGCCTCTTCTCAGTTTTCATAAAACACAGCCGTCAAATCCCCCTCACCGGAATATGCATACATGCCCATCATGGCACCGGTAAAACGCTTGCCTTTCTTTAGCCCTTCATCGCATAAGTAATAGACATTATCTAATACTCCAAACACAGTATTACCATCGTCTGCATCCATATAACTATATGACAGTCTACGCACCAGATAACTTGTATTCATGATCAGCTTTATTTTCTTCGCTCCCGAGTGAACCGGCTCATTGGAAATCAATAAATCATCATTATCCCCCACATGCTCATTGGAGTATAAGTACATTTTTCCATTACGGCAGATTATTCCGAACTCAAAGAAAGTATTCTCATCATAATAGCCGGTGATGCCGGCAGTCTGCCCCTCATTCATTTCAGGAATCTCCAGTATGGCTGAATATTCAAAATCAAAAGAAGTTTGTCTTCTGAGAACTATGTTCCGGCTGTCAACACTTGAAAGTGGCGCCTTACTTCCCTTAATCTCAAAACGACCTGCGTAAGGGTCGTACTTCACATCTCCATCTGCAAATGGGCGGGGAGTCATATAATCCATCGGAAGTCCACAGGGTGAGATTCCCGGTTCCCTGGCAGAAACACTATCAGCAAATGGCTTTACCTGCATGGCTGACGGACCCTTGAGGTTATTTACAATCGGCCATCCGTCCGGTGTCCATGTTACAGGATCGAGTGCTGTCTCTCTTCCTAAAAGACTGTACCCATCTCCTATCATCCGTCCACACAGATACACCATATACCAGCGCCCATCCTGAGTTTCTACCAGATCTCCGTGTCCACATCGCTGGATCGCTGCATCAGGATCATCCTGCCTCATTATTGGATTGTAGGGACAGGTTTCATAGTTGCCAAAAAGCTCTTTTGACCTGGAAACAGTTACCCTGTGGCCGGGACCGGTTCCACCCTCTGCTTCAAGAAGATAATAGTAGCCGTCCTTTTTATACAGATGTGGGCCTTCAGGTGCTCTCTTATGGTCTCCATAAAACAATAGTCTTGCTTCAGAAATCTGTTTTGATCCGGACTCATCCAGTTCAATTATCCTGGCGCCCCTGTTAAGGAGCATATATCTTTTCCCATCGTCGTCATTAAAGATACTGGGATCAATTCCATCTTCATCTATAAATACCGGCTCTGTGTATGGACCTTCAGGTTTTTCAGAAGAAACAACAATCTGTCTTCTGTAGGTTGGTGGTACATCGTTGAGCCTATATGTCGCTGTTATATAGTATCGCCCCTTGTAAAAAGAGATATCGGGAGCCCAGTAGCCTCTTCCGCCTTCGAGTTCGTCAAGATGCGCCCAATCAGGATTGGTTATAGCATGACCTATGATCTCCCAGTGGATCAGATCCCTGGAATGGGAAATTGGGATGCAGGGAAAAAAGATAAAGGAAGAATTCACCATGTAGTAATCATCTCCCACCCTGCAAATTGATGGATCAGGAAAAAATCCTGTCCTTATGGGATTACGATAGAAGTCCTCGTATTTATGGTCATATCTTTCGCACAGGTAATCCTCAATCGCAGGATATTTGTCATGTACCAGATCCCAAGGTGTCACAAGGTGCTTATCTCCACAAACTGGATCCATTCCACATTTTTCTACGAGATACCTGAACACTTCCAGATTCCCGGATTCAGCTCCATAGTGCAGTACATTCCTGTGGTCATCATCATATTCGTTAAGACTGATCCTGGAATACTCCACAAGAAACCTCAGTATTTCCAGGTTGCCCTTTTGAGCAGCACAAAAAAGCGCTTCTTTACTCACAAGAGAAGGTTCCTGTATTAACGCGCTCTTAACTGTATCTATATTATTGTCTTTAATATCTGTAATTAGTCTGGTAGCGTCCATATAGATTCCCTGATCTCATCTAAATCTTCTTCCTTCATGCTATACCTCCTGCTGTTCAATGTACCCCACGAAACAGCTTTATTTTATCATATATCTAGTCTCTTTGATACCGAGAACTGATGCTTAGCCAGCTGATAAAATTCAGAAGGCCAGCGGAGACTATTACTATAACCGTTGGATATTCCAAAAAAGCCTTCTATATCTTCATAGGCAGCGGATTTTTGATATATTAATTATCCCGCTGTCAAAATCAGGTTAAAATTTGGTCCGCATCAGCGGAATTTATGATTCCGTTTTATTCGCTGTCGATGTTAGAAAAAAATGAGTATAAGTCCCCCGGGGACGGAGGTGAGGGGACATTTTTGGCCCCTTAACCCCGTCCCCGGGGGACAAAATATGTGTACCAACAAAATGCAGAAAACCGGCATATTCTCTACGGAAAATGCCGGTTTTGTATGTCTTGTACTGTTGTTTTTTACAACAAAAAGTGCCTGAAAGCCTTGATTTTACTGGCTTACAGCTGCCTTAGTGTCGGGAAGAGCAAAACGTCTCTTATGCTTGCAGAATCGGTAAGGAGCATTGTGAGACGGTCGATGCCGTAGCCGATGCCGCCTGTGGGAGGCATACCGATCTCGAGAGCATTGAGGAAGTCCTCGTCAGTGTGCTCTGCCTCTTCGTCGCCTGCTGCCGCATTAGCATCCTGAGCTGCAAAACGCTCTCTCTGGTCGATGGGATCGTTAAGCTCTGAGTACGCATTGCACATCTCCCATCCGTTGATAAAGAGCTCGAATCTCTCTACCTTTGAAGGATCGCTGGGCTTCTTCTTGGTAAGAGGAGAGATGTCGATGGGGTGGTCCATGATGAAGGTAGGCTGGATAAGCTTCTCTTCACAGAACTCTTCGAAGAAGAGGTTAAGGATATCACCCTTCTTGTGACGCTCTTCAAATTCAACGCCCTTTTCTTTTGCAAGAGCCTTAGCTTCTGCGTCATCCTTAACTGTATCAAAATCAACGCCTGCGTACTTCTTAACAGCGTCGGTCATTGTAAGTCTTTCAAAAGGCTTTCCGAGGTCGATCTCGGTTCCCTGGTAGTTGATGGTGGTTGTACCGCAAACTTCCTGAGCAAGATACTTAAACATGCTCTCGGTAAGCTCCATCATACCGTTGTAATCGGTGTAAGCCTGGTAAAGCTCCATGAGGGTGAACTCAGGATTGTGTCTGGTATCGATACCTTCGTTTCTGTAAACACGGCCTATCTCGAATACTCTCTCAAGTCCGCCGACGATAAGTCTCTTAAGATAGAGCTCAAGGGAAATACGAAGCTTTACATCCTCATCAAGTGAATTGTAGTGAGTCTCGAAAGGTCTTGCAGCTGCTCCGCCTGCGTTGTGAACGAGGGTGGGAGTCTCAACTTCCATAAAGTCTCTGCCTGCCAAGAAGTTTCTGATCTCGCGGATGATCTTTGATCTCTTAACGAAAACTTCCTTGCTTTCGGGATTCATGATAAGGTCAACGTATCTCTGACGATATCTTGTATCGGTATCGGTAAGTCCGTGGAACTTCTCGGGAAGGATCTGTAAGCTCTTTGAGAGAAGTGTTATCTCATGAGCATGTACTGAGATCTCGCCTGTCATGGTTCTGAAAGCGTATCCCTTGATTCCGTAGATATCACCAATGTCACTCTTCTTGAAATCAGCGTAAGCTTCTTCCCCAACGCCGTCCTTTGAAACATATGCCTGTACATCGCCCTTAAGGTCTCTGATGTTGCAGAATGATGCTTTACCCATAACGCGCTTAAACATCATACGTCCTGCGATGCTGACCTCGATGGGATGTGCATCCATAATGGCTCTGCGTTCGTTGTATGCGTTCTTCTTTGCTTCACGAGCCTCGGCCTCTTCCATTCCGGTAGTGTCGGGATCCGACCAGTCGCCAAGAAGTTCTTTCTCAAGCTTTTCGTACTCTGCTTTAACCTCATCGGTGTGATAAGTCTGGTCGTATTTGGTTATAACAAAAGGATCCTTTCCGGCCTCCTGCAAGCTTGCGAGCTTCTCGCGTCTAACCTTCAGAAGCTGGTTTAAATCCTGGGGCTGCTGATTGTTCTGATTATTCTGGTCTGCCACTTTAATACCTCTATTATTATTAAATCTTACTGTGCGCTTCTCTCGATACCAAGGATCTTGTAGCTTGCAACGCCAACGGGAGTCTCAACGTCAACTGCGTCGCCTACCTTGTGTCCGATGAGTGCCTTACCAACAGGGCTCTCGTTAGAGATCTTGCCCTCAAGGCTGTTTGCCTCGGTTGATCCGACGATCTTGTAGATAAGCTCCTCTGAATATTCAAGGTCGAGAAGTTTTACTTTACATCCGACATTGATCTTGTCGAGATCTACCTCATCCTCGACTACAACTTCTGCATTCTTAAGGATCTTCTCAAGTTCCTCGATACGAGCTTCGATGTCGCGCTGCTCGTCTTTTGCAGCATCATATTCAGCATTCTCTGAAAGGTCTCCCTGTTCACGAGCTTCCTTGATCTTCTGTGCTACTTCCTGACGTCTTACAACTTTAAGGTTGTGAAGCTCCTCTTCGTATTTGGTGAGTCCTTCGTAAGTAAGAATATTTTTCTTTTCCATGATTTTTTTAAACCCCTTCCTGTTAAGAGAATTTAAGTTTGCCTAACGTGCCACAATATTTTACTTTCATTTGACATATATGTCAATAGTTTCGCGGTTTTCTGTAGGGTGGTTTGTCCGCCGGGGACAAAAAAATACGCCGCTTTTTAAAACGGCGTATCTGATATGTTCAAATCTATTATCCGAAAATGTTCTTGAGTGCCTCGAGTCCGCCCACTTCTGCTGCTGACTCCTTGTTGGCATTCTGGATCTGGAGATATACTTCCTTGCGGTAAACAGGGATCTCCTTGGGTGCGTTGATTCCGATCTTTACCTGGTCGCCCTTGATCTCAAGGATGGTGATCTCAACGTTGTTGTTGACAATAAGAGCCTCGTTCTTTTTTCTGGACAGTGCTAGCATATCACTCACCATCCTTTCTGCTCTTGAGAATATCGTAAATAGCAAACTTTACGGGATATTCTGAGCTGTCAACAATGATCTGAGCTGCCTTGCGCTCTTCAGCATTGATAACGATGGGTCCCTGAAGGTTAACAGACATCTTGGTAAGGTCTGAAGGAACCGTTACGGTAACAAGGACAAGGATATTGTTCTCGTTTAAATCGCCCAGTCCGCTGAGGAGCTCATCGTTTACCTCAGGATCGTAATCGCTCTTAACAATAAGGGGATCCATTACGGGGAGTGCAAATCCGGGCTCGTCAAGTGACTGTAAGTATCTGATGCCTGCGTTTGTTCCAAGCTCTTCATCATGAATCAGCGTGAAACGTCTAAGATCGGGAAATCCGATGATGCCCTTATCGAATGTAAGGATCTTGTCATCTGCAATATCGATCTCTCCGAAAATTCTGGTGTTAATCTTCATGATTCTCCTTTCCGGCAAACGTCATGTCTGCCTGTGCCTCATGCACAAAAACTAGTTTTTTCGTGACAACATCATTGTATCACACAAAGAGTATATCGGCTCATTTTTTTATGAACTTTATACTCTTTGTTTGGTATCTGTATTTAATTAAATGTAATTCAGAAGTGTATTCTGGATGATCTTGCCGGTGGCGGTAAGAGCTGCCTGGTAGGTCATCTCAGAGCTTGAAAGCTGGATGGCAACTTCTGTAATATCGATATCCTCGTTCTCGCTCCTAAGAGTTTCGAAGGTGGTCTTCTGGTTCTGCATACGGCTCTGGATAAGCTCCAGTTTGCTTGAACGGGTACCGACATTGGTTATTGCAAGGGAGGTGTCATCGAGATACTTCTGGAAGGAGGTGATTCCCTTCTCAAATCTCTTCTGGCAAACATCCTTTTCGTAGGTCAGTGCCTTCTCAGCTGCAACGAGCTGGTTCTGGAGAGTATTGAGAGCAAGCTCATTTGAGGTCTCAGCGATCTTGGTCTCGATATTGCTCTTTACCGCTTCAAGATTCTGTACTTTCTGAAGAGCTGCCACAAGGTCATCTACTTCGCGGCCGATTCCAAGGTTGTAGGATTCGTCTGCGGTTGAGTTGATTCGGATGGTCTGGTTGAATCCGACGTCATACTCGATGGACTGCTTGTCAACGATTCCCTTTAAGTAGTCAGCGTTGTACATAATGTCCTTGTAAACGGTATCGGTATTGGCTCCGCTTGCATCGGTCTCCCACTCGGTTGCTTTGCAAGCGTAATAGTGTTCGGGGCGAAGGTCGGTTGCCTCGAAATTGGTCTTCGAGTAGTTGACCTTGATCTCACCTTCGGTTATTCCTGCTGTGGTGGGATCGTCCTTGGTGGACATAAGCTTTGCGTAAAGGTTTTTTCCAATGATAAGTTCGCCGGTATCGGTGATAAGATTCATCTCATCGTCACCAACTTGGTAAATGGTGGGGTCTGTTGAAAGACCGGACTTCTTTACATCTACGGTCTTTTCTTTATATTCTGCATCTACCTCATCGTATTCATAATAACTTAATGAAGGAGTCTTCTTAATGGTATGAGTTTTTCCTTCATTGTCTGTATATGTAATATCCTGTAATGCATCAAGATAGGTTCCGCTTCCGTCAGCCTTTCCGTCTACATCGTTATATGCGAGTCTTAATCTATAGCACTCTGTAGTCTCAATCTGGCTTTCGTTAACCGATGACATTGTTCCCGTATTAAAATTCGCAGCGGTCCATCCATCGATGGCTGAGGAATTAACATAGGTAAAGCTGTCGAGAGCAGTCTTGTCAAGCTGCTCGGTGAGCTGATAGGTTACGTTCTTGCTTGCCTTCTGGAAAGAAAGTGATGTGTCGGTCCTGTAGCCTGTAAAGACATATCTTCCCGCATAGCTTGCGTCGCCGGTCTTGTAGACTTCATCGCCAAGGGCCTTGAGCTGTTCGATGATGATCTTTCTGTCATCGCTGGTAAGATCACCATTGGATCCTCTGGTGGCCTGTTCGATCATCTTGGTAACGATTGAAGAGGTGTTCTTAAGAGCATCCTCAGTTACCTGAAGCCAGCTGTCCGCATCGGGAATATTCTTGCTGTAATACTGAGTAACTTCTGTAACATTACTGCGAAGTCTAAGAGCTCTGATCGCGATAACGGGATCGTCTGATGCTCTGTTGATCTTCTTCTGAGTGGACATCTGGGTTGTGAGATTGTCCTGAAGGACTTTATTTGAGTTGATGTTATTCAGAGAGTTTCTCTGCATTATCTTGTTAGTGATTCTCATAGGCCGTTTCTCCTAACCAAAGGTTATACACCTGTCTGAAGGATAAGTCTGTCGTAAATCTCCTGGAACACCTGGATCATCTTGGATGAGAGGTTGTATGCGTTCTGGAATTTAACGAGATTAACTGCTTCTTCATCTTCATCAACGCCGGAGATCGATGTTCTCTTTACGTCGATGCTGTTCTGAATATTTTCGTAGCTTGCTTCAAAGGTTCTTGCGCTTGCAGAGTTAAGAGCTACGTCGGAAAGTACCGACTGAAGGAACTTGTCTGCGGATGATCCTCTGAAGGAAAGGACTTCTTTATTGAATGCGATCTCTCTTAAGTGCTCGATAAGGTCATTCTGTTCAACACCGTCCTCAGCCTTGAACTTGTTTGCCATAAGTGAGGGATCGTTTGAAAGTGCGGTGGTAATTGTAAAGTTACCTGCGGTCAGTCTGTAGTAGCTGTCGTCGGCTACGTTAACTGAGTAGGAATCAAGCTTACCGTCATTATCTGCATCTCCGGCATATGCTCCGTACTTCGTGCTGAAGAGAAGCTGTGAAGACTCGAGACCTTCCTGATAGCTGGCCTTGTCACCGGTAAACATCTCGGTGTTGGTCGCTCCGCCGTCGCCCTTTGAAAGGGTATCGTTGTAAGCTGCTGCGAATACTCTTACCCACTCGTTCATCTGACGCATGTAGTAAGGGATTCCCTGATAATTGATGTTTGAACCGATCTTACACGTCTTGCCTTCGCGGTCGTTGGTGATGTGGCTGGTGTTGCCGTTTCCAACTTCGGAAAGGACTATATCGTAGGTGTATTTACCGGTAGTTGCGTCGTAGTTAAAAGTCCAGGAATCGTAAGCGAACTCTTTGTTTCCGATATTGATGATTCCGCCCTGATCTGAGAGGTTGCTCTTATCAAGATCCTTGAGCCACTCTGCGGTAACTTCTACGGTTGCAAGATCATTATCATGATGGATCACTGTTGAAAGATCAGTGGGGTTCTTAACAATTCGTCCTGTATCATTTCCATCAGCATCCTTCTCAGTGTAGTAACCATTGGATGTTGTTGTAACAGTTCCTGTAAAGTACTCGCCGTTGTTACCGTCTCTTAATTCAACAAGTCCGCGGAGCTTTCCGCCCATTGCTGCGTTGTCCAGATGGAACTTCTGACCACGCTCTTTTACGTAATCGTTCCAGCTCTGCTTCTCATCGTTGGGGATGGTGTCATTGGTTACAACGTCTGCCTGGTAGGTTGAATATAATGAAGAGGATACCCAGTAAACATCGTAGAGTCCGTCGATATCCGTCTGGTTTACTTTCTCAGTGTTTGCTCTTGCCACAACTTCAAGCTTGTGGTAATCGCTCATATCAACCAGGATCTGGCCTCCCGCGATCTTTACGATGTAGCGGTTAGCGCCGGTCTCTCTTGTGGGATCGTTGGCGTCGGTGATAGGTGTTTCAACTGTAGTTACGTCTACGATCTCTGAGAGTTCATCGATGAGCTTTGTTCTCTGGTCACGAAGTTCGTTTGCCTTCTGGCCGGTAAGCTCGATGGTATTGATCTGCTTGTTTAAGGATGCGATCTCGCTTGCGTAGGAGTTGATCTGGTCAACCTGAAGCTTGATCTCGGAGTTGATGTCCTTCTGCATCTTCTGAAGGTTTCCGTAAACTCCGTTAAAGTAGTCGGTAAGCTGGCCGGCATATCCGACGAGCTGTGACTTGGTTGAAGCGTCTGAGGGGTTCTTCATGAGCTCTTCCAGTCCCTTGATGGCGAACTGGTCAAATACCTGTGAGAATCCTGCGTTGTTACCGGAATCGTAGAAGTAACCTTCCATCTCTTCCATGTAGTATGACTTCATGTGGTACTCACCAACGGTTGCATTGTTGTTCCAGAATTTTGCATCGTAGAACTCGTCCCTTATTCTTTCAACTGCAAGGGTAGCAACGCCGGCACCTGCGCATCCGTAGGTTGCGAAGGTTCTGATAGCTTCTGCTGCCTGGGTCTTTACTTCCTGGCGGCTGTAACCTTTGGTTTGTACGTTTGAGATATTGTTTGCGGTTGTATTGAGGGACGCATTACTTGCAAGCAATCCCGAATATGCTATGTTAAGTCCAAAAAATGTTGAAGACATATGCGTCCTCCTTTCTTATTAAGCAAGTGATGTAAGAAGATGCTCCAGCATCTCGTCCACCACGTTTATAAAGCGGCTTGATGCGTTGTAAGCGCTCTGGAATTTGATCATGTTTGAAAGTTCTTCGTCGGATGATACGGCGTGAACCTGATCTCTTGCACTCTCTGCTGCGCTTACTGTGTTTTCCTGGTTCTCATAGATGGCGTTGTAAACGTAAGATGAGTTTGCAACCTGAGAAACAAGATCGTCGTAATATCCTAAAACGCTTACCTGCTTTAATACGTTGGGGTTAAGGGTGTGGATCTCGTCAGTGAAGACTGCCTTGAGCTTTGCCATGGTGTTAAGGTCTTCGGATCCGTCCTCAAGTCTGAATCCAAGTTTTGCAGGTGCCTGCATCAGTTCCTGATTCATCTGGGTGTTTGAAAGTGAGTAGAGAGTGTAGATCTCTTCGGGAGCGTAACTCTCTTTTTCGTATACCCAGTAGTCACCGTCAAGTGAATTTCCATTGCCATCGGTTAATCCGGTGAGATGAAGCTTTGTGTATCCCTTTCCACCGATCTTTTCAAAAATTGAATAGGGGATTCCTTCTTCGTTGGTAAGGTATCCGTCAGGATTTACTGCGATAGCCTTGATAGTAGTGTTTCCCGAGTCATCGGTGTAGGTAAATTCTGAAAGGTTTACAGCGTTTCCGTCCTCATCAGTTGCGGTAACCATTGGTGTAGCAGTTGTTCCGGTTGAGAAAGTGGTACGGCCTGCTGCATCTGCAAGTACATCGTTGATGGATACCATTGTGTTATGAATGAGCTGGTCAAATTCTGCCTGAACATTCATAAGAACTGACTGGGAAACTTTATCGTACTCTCCGCCTGCGATATCTGCATAGGTGGCTCTGTGGTCGCCTCTTGCAAGGAGCATTGCCTTTACTCCGCCGATATCGGTTCCAAGCTCTGAAGATACTTCTCTGTTTAAATTGAAAACAAGTGCGTTCTCAATGTTAAATGTCTTTGTCTTTAAAGTGGTAACACCGTTCTGGGTGATGTCTTTCTTTAATACTCCGTCGGTGGTGATCAGCATTCCCTTTCCATTGGGGAACTCGTCACTTCCGGGAAGAACGTTTGCGTTCTGGGGCCAGAAGGGTGTGTAGAATCCGGTAATGGAATTAACGTCGAGCCCGATCTGGTAGCAGGTGCTTCCCTTTACGAAGTCCTCGCCTTCGATCTGAACGTATACGTTTCCGAAGGTGTCGGTATCGTAGGTAATGTCAACAAGCTTTGACAATTCATCAAGGATCAGGTTTCTCTGGTCCTTAAGGTCGTTGGCATGCTCGATCTTGCCCATCTCGATAGCTCTGATCTGGTCGTTTAAGTCAAGGATCTTTTGTCCGTATTCATTTATCTTTTCTACTTGCTGTTTTACCTGGAGATTCAGGTTGTCCTGATAGCCCGAAAGCCCGTCGTATACGGACTGAGCTCTGGTGAGAAACTCAGAAGCCTCCTGGATAAGTGTGCTCTGGGTAACAGAGCTGCAAGGATCCTTAGATAACTCCTGAACTGCAGTCCAGAGATCGGAAAGCTGGGTCTGGAAGGCTTCGCCGTTCATTTCTCCGAGCTGATCCTCAACTTCAAGAAGGGTATCTCTCGATACCTCGTAAAACATACTTCTTCCCGATTCTTTTCTGAAAGTTCTGTCGAGGAAATAATCTCTGATCTGCTTTACATTAGAATATGATACACCAAGACCGGACTGCTGCGGAGAAACCGCGCTGGCCGTCTTGGAAATGGTCATGTATAATTTGTCGGACTGTTCAACCTGCTGACGAGTGTAACCTTCCGTATCTGCATTGGTGAGGTTATGCGCAACGGTGTTAAGCGCATTGTGACTCGTCTGCAATCCGGAGGTTCCCACATATAAGCTGCTCCACAAGGACATATGTTAACCCTCCATATTGGATTTACTGTTTGGCATCGAATCCTTTGCGGTTAACACCCATCGTTTCTCCGGTGTTGTATGCTCCGCGGGAGTAGTTCGCCGTCTCCGGTGCGGTCTTCATTGCCTGAAGTAAGTTCAGTTCAAATTCAACCATCTCAATTGAGTTCTTGAGAAGTTCGCCGTTCTGACGGTTTACCTGCTGCAGCGCTTCGGCGGATTTTTTGATCCTGTCGATGGCTGCTGCCAATGCCTTCTGCTCTTCGGGTCTGGAGGAAAGTATTTCCACCAGCTCTGTAAGCTTCAAAGTGTTAACATCCTTGTTCAACACGTTGGCCATGTCTTTCATTATCTCGTTGCGTTTTTTATCGAGATTGACAATAATTCCTGTTTTGTCCTGCTCCTCTTCCGTGAGTAGCGTTAAGGCTTCCAGATCACCCTTGACGATCACTGCCGTCTTCTTACGGGATGTTTCCAGAAGCCCATCATAGCTGTCGGATTCCTTATTAAGGATATCGATCAAGTTTTCCATCAAACTTGCCATTAATTATGCTCCTATACAAGGCCCTGCTGGAACTTAGCAAGAAGTTTGTCTGCAAAGCTCTCGGTACTTACATTATATTCGTTGTTCTGTACCTGCTTCTTAACCTCTGCTACGAGATCTTCTCTCATATCAGGAGTCTTTGCAAGTGCTGCCTTAGCTATCTGCAGGTCTTTTCCGAAGCTGCTGATAGAAATCTGGTCTGCAACATGAGAAGTCGCATTGGTCTTCTGTACCTGGCGAGTCTTCTGTGTCTGGTATACGCTCTGTACCTGATTGTAAGCTTCTATTCGCATAAGGATGCCTCCCTCCGTAAATAAAATCGTGTAATAAGTGTTTTGGTGGTTACGGTTGCCTCGCGGCGCCCGTTTAATCTTTACAGTTAGTTTATCGGAGACTTTTTATTTTTCTTAAGGGGAAAATCTGGATTTTTTTTAAAATTTTTCCATTTTCTTCCATATAAGGCATAAAAAAACTCCGGTCACATTTTATATCGGACCGGAGTTTGAAAACTTTATGCTTTTTTGAATACGGGCATGTACTCGATGGGAGCGTCCACAGTTACGGTCTGTCCGCCTTCGAAGGTCTCGCCGGTGGAGGTTAAAGTCCACTTTCCTGCAGGGAGATATACGTCTCTCTTGAAGCAGTTGAGCTCAAAGATGGGCGCTACAAGGTACTCGCTACCGAACATGTACTGATCCTGAAGCTCCCAGCACTTCTTGTCCTCGGGGAACTCGAAGAACATGGTACGGATAAGAGGTGCACCATTGGTGCTTGCCTCGTCGTAGAGCTTCTTGATGTAATCATGCATGCTGACGCGAACGTCATAATACTTCTTCATGATCTTGTAGTTGTCCTCGCCGTAGCTCCAAAGCTCGTTGGGCTGACCGGTGTGGAGGTATCCGCCTCCCCAATCTCTGTCGTCGAGAGGTGGAATATTGTAAGGTCCACGGTCTCCGTGCATACGAAGAACTGCGGAGTATACAGCGAACTGGTACCAGCGGATCAGAAGCTGTCTGAAGTCGGGATCGTTAACGTCATCAGTCATGAAACCACCGATGTCTGTGGTCCACCAGGGAATACCTGCAAGACCCATGTTAAGTCCACACTGAACCTGCTCATAAAATGCCTGGAATGTAGAAGGAACGTCGCCGGACCATACTACATTTCCGTACTTCTGGCTTCCTGCCCATGCGCAGCGGAGAAGATTTACGACAGTACCGTCACCTAAATCTTTCATCTTATCATAGAAGACTCTGCTGTACATCTGGGGGTACATGTTGCTTACCTGGAGCGCAGGGCCTGCACTGTAGCGGTAATTCTCGAAATCATATACGCCGTAGTCGGGCTCTGAATTGTCGAGCCAGAAAGCGTCGATTCCGAAATCATAGTAATTCTTCTTGCAGACATTCCATACATACTCGCGGCACTCGGGATTGAAAGGATCGATCTCTACACAGTCGCCCTGATAGTCGTAGGTCTGGTCTGCTCCGCGCTCTGTTCTGATGAGGAGTCCCTTGTCCATCATGGGATAGAAGTTCTCGCTCTTTCTGTCAACAGAGGGCCATACTGATACGATGACCTTGATGCCCATGGAGTGGAGTTCGTCTACCATTGCCTTGGGATCGGGCCAGTATTTCTTATCAAATTTCCAGTCACCCTGTACGGTCCAGTGGAAGAAGTCGATAACGATCTGGTCGATCTTGATGCCTTCCTTCTGATATGCTCTTGCCACCTCAAGAACTTCGTCCTGAGTTCTGTAGCGGAGCTTGCACTGCCAAAGTCCCATAAGGTTCTCGGGGAACTTGGGAGCATGGCCGGTAACTGCGGTGTAGTTGGCAAGTATCTCCTTGGGACCATCTGCTGCAGTGATCCAATAGTCCATTTCCTTGGTGGAGCGTGCGATCCATTCGGTGTAGTTCTTACCGAAGGTTACGCGTCCAACCGCGGGGTTATTCCAAAGAAGTCCGTATCCGAGAGATGAGGTCATGAAAGGAACGGAGATCTGGGAGTTTCTCTGTGCGAGCTCAAGTACGCAGCCCTTTAAGTCAAGGTCCTGCTGCTGATACTGGCCCATACCGAAGATCTTTTCATCTTTGTTGGCATCAAACTTTACGTTAAGAGAGAAATCGCTTCCTCCGATGATGCCCTTCCATTCACGGTTAACGATCTTCAAGCAGCGGCTTCCCTGTGAGATTGTTCCGTCGTATGAACGGTAATATTCTCTAAGGATAAGCTTGTCGTCTCTGAAAAATGAGATAATGCCGACGAAGTTAACCTCAGCCTTAAGGCGTCCATTGGTTATTGTGGCATAGGTTCTCTTGTCGATGGTGCCGTCTCCCACCCAGTGATCACGCTCAAAGATCTCGATCTTTGCATCCACTGCGGGTACCTTTTCGGTCAGCGCCCAGTCATTGCCGGTAAACTTCCCGAACTTGGTAGCTCTAACTCTGAATGAATCTTTTCCCCAGGGCTCGATAACAAGTTTCTCTCCCCCTCGGTAGCAAACCAGTGCTCCGTTTTCTTTTTCAAAACCCATTTGAAATCCTCCTAATAGGTGATTGTATTTAAGAACTGTGGCTTTATAATACGCTCAATTTTGTTATATGTATATCAAGTAATTTCCTGCTTTGAAAATCTTTACGTGAAATATTTTTATATTTTTGTTTTGTGTTTATATTCCGGACTAGTTGAGGTTTACCTTTACATTCTCTCTGAGGTAGTTCATAACGTCCTCGGTAAGGAATGTAATTCTGTAATCTTCGGGATTGAGTTCCTTAACTTCCTCAGACTCGGGATCGTAACCTGCAGTTGTAATGAACTCGTTAAGTCTTGCCTTGAGAGCTTCCTCGTCAAGTACGAAGCCTTCCTTCTCAGCGATGGTAGCAAGTACAACGTCGATCTTGAGCTGCTCGTAGCTGTTCTGATAGATGAACTGCTCTTTGCTGATTCCAAGAAGCTGTGCTGCAAGAGTATCTGCATCGGTTCCGTATACCTGAGCATACTGATCAAGAAGATCTGATGCATCCTGCTGATAGCTGTAAACGAGGTTGTCAGGGAATTCATCTTTATAAGTAGCGATTCCGACAAGTTCCTGTACGATAGCATTCTCAAGATCCGCATCGTACTGCTGCTTGATCTGGGCATCATAGTATTCCTTCCAGAAGCCCTTGATACCGTCGTATCCTACAACAGGTTCTGAACCGGTGGTAGCATTGAATGCATCAACGATAGCTTCCTCGGGGATAATGTAGTTAACGGTGCAGGTAAATACTACTGCCTGACCTGCAAGGTCAGCATTTCCGTAGTTCTCGGGGAAGGTAAGGTCAAGGTCAACGGTCTCGCCGGGCTTTACGCCAACAAGTCCGTCCTCAAATCCGTCGATGAAAGAGTGAGATCCGATCCAAAGGGTGTAGCCCTGTGCGGTTCCGCCGTCGAATGCAACGCCGTCTTTCTTTCCTTCGAAGTCGAGGCTGATAACGTCTCCATTTTCGACAGCTCTGTCAGTAATGCAATTCTCCTCGGCAACGGTGGGCGCGGTTGTACCGATCTGCTGCTTAAGGATGTAATCAAGGTCGTCGTCACTGACGAAGTACTGGTCAACAAGGTTTACTTCAATACTCTTGTAATCGCCCACCTCAACATACTTTGCAAGTTCAAGGTCGGTAACGTTCATTCTTGTTCCGTCCCAGTTTGCAAGATCAAGGGGCGTTTGTTCTGAAGTTTCAGTCTCGGTGCCTGCTTCGTTATCTGTTTCTGTACCCTCGGTTGCCGTGGTGGTCTCACCCTGAGTATTCTCGGTCTCGTTGTTCTTTTTTCCGCAGCCTGCGATGCATGCGATGGAAAGAGCTGCAGCAAGCATTGCTACGAGTGACTTTTTGATGTTCTTTTTCATTTTTTTCCTCTTAAATCTAAATATTTGTATCACAATACAGGCGCAAGGAGTCTTGATATCTGCTCCTTGAAACGTATGAAATACTTTCTCTTTCTGTATTCCTCTTTGGTCATGACGGAGCATTCCTTTACGTCGTTCATAAAGATCTCGGTCATTTCCTTTGCCTTGTCACGGTCATAGACCACTGCATTTACTTCGAAGTCGAGAGCAAAGGAGCGGATGTCCATGTTTGCGGTTCCGTAGGTGTAAACCTCTTCGTCCGCAATAAGGCCCTTGGCGTGGAGGAAGCCGCCTTCGTATTTGTAGCAGGTTGCGCCTGCTTCCACAAGCTCACCGGCAAAGCAGTGAGTCGCCCAGTAAACAAAGGGATGGTCGGGCTTGCAGGGAATCATGACACGAACGTCAACCCCCGATTGAGCCGCCAGTTTAAGGGCATTTAATATGCAGTCATCCGGGATCAAATAGGGAGACTGAATATAAACGGATTTCTTTGCGTGGGAGATGAGATAAACGTAATTGTCCCTTATCTGCTGCATCTCACTGTTGGGACCGGAGCTGACGATCTGGATATTACAGTTGTCCTTTCCGATCTCGTGGGAACCTACCTCCCACATATCATCTCTGTCGAAAAGCTTCTCGCCGGTGACGTAAGCCCAGTCAAGGGCAAATCGTCCGTGGAGAAGATAAGCCGCCTCGCCGGTAATGCGAAGGTGGGTGTCCCTCCAGTGGCCGAACTTTTCTTCCATATCGATGTATTCACGGCCGATGTTGAAACCGCCGATATAAGCAACTCTGTTGTCAATAACAACGATCTTTCTGTGGTCACGGTAGTTGACGCGGAGCTGGATCTTGCCGAACAACGCGGGCCAGAAGCCGCCTACCTTAATGCCCATCTTTTGGATCTTTTTCCAATAACTTCTCGGGGTGGATCTTGCGCCGAGGCCGTCGTAAAGGACTCTGACTTCAACGCCCTCTTCCACCTTTTGGCGGAGGATCTCCACGATCTCGTCCATGAGCTCGTCGTTTCTTATAATATAATATTGAAAGTCAATGAACTTGGTTGCCTTTTTAAGGTCTTCCTTAAGGGCCGCAAACTTTGTCTGGCCGCTGGTAAATACTTCCACGTCGTTTCCGCCGGACAAAGGAGCATAGGAATTGTGGAGGTTATAATAAACCAGTTGTTTAAAGTCGTAGAGCTCCTGGGGCAGTTCCTGCTTTGAACTCAGTTTTTCAAGCTCCAGCTTCTGCTCGTGGATCCTGTTCTGCATCATCTCCTCGAAGCCTTTTTCGTGGAACATTCTCCTTTTATTCAGAGTCGTTCCCGCAAGGAGGTAGATGACAAAGCCTATAACGGGGAAGGCGAGCATGAGAAGAATCCATGCCCAGACGCTCTTGGGATTCTTGCGCTCGAAGAACACAGCGATGAGTGCGAAGATGATATCAAACCCAATAAGAGCATAAACAACATAGTGCCAAACCGTCTTTGTAGTTTCCCAAACAACCGGCCAGTTCATTTCTCTTTCCCTCTCTATTAAATCAACACACAGATATAGATATTTTACCACATATGTGCTAAAATCATATACAGATTTTTTGACTAAGGAGCAATTTATGGCTACATTCGGTATTTTACTTTTTACACTTACACCTGCGATCATCGTACCCATCGTAGTGCTTGTGGTACTTATCGCACTTTTCATCGTTTTATATTTTCTCGGCAAGAAGGCTCAGAAAAAGCAGGACGAGCAGCAGGAGATCATGCAGGCAAACAAGCAGTACGTTACAATGCTTGTTATTGACAAGAAGAAGCTTACCATTACAAAGTCAGGTCTTCCCCAGAGCGTTATCGACCAGACTCCCAAGTATCTTCGTTGGCAGAAGCTTCCCGTTGTTAAGGCAAAGGTTGGACCCCAGATGGTTACCATGATCGCCGATGACAAGATCTTTGCAGATCTCCCCGTTAAGAAGGAGATCAAGGCAGGTATCAGCGGACTTTATATCGTTGATTTCAAGGGTGCTCACGGAAAGCTTGCTACTCCCGAGAAGAAGAAAAAGAAGGGACCTGCAGCTTGGATCGAAAAGCTTCAGGAAAAAGCAGGCGCTAAGCCCATTAAGTAATTAAAAAGTAATTGAAACACAAAACCCGGCTTATATGCCGGGTTTTATTTTGCTTATTTATGTTGTTACTTTTAGTCTACTCCGTCACATGAATGTGGATGGTGGCATCCGCAGGGTCTGTATTGGCAAGAGCCATTCTGTATCTGATAAAGATTTCCAGAGATTCTTCCTTCTCATCAATTGTCAGGGTCTCTGTATCGATCTCAAGGAGCATGCTTCCAAGGCTTGTTACATACATGGATCTTGTTGTGTTTCCCACATCAAAGACCATAGTAGTTTCAGCGATACCTCTGTACTCAACGGTTACGGTCTTCCCCTCGATCTTGATCATAGCCTTGCGCTTCGCATTGGTCTCGGGATCGACTTCGGTGTATCTGATGTAATTCTTTCCGTTCTTCTCGTAGTACAGGCCCTCGGTGTGGGTCTTTAAAACTTCTTTATCGCTTCCTTTTCCGTGAGTTCCGGTGATCTTGATCTTTACGTCTTTGTTCATGCTTTCTTCCTAAACGGTGGTAGTAACAAAAATGTCCTTTGCGGGACATCCTTCAGTTTCCCTGAGGGCTTTTGCCGCCTTTTCGGCTGAAGTCTTATCCGGGAATACTCCAAATACGGTGGGGCCGCTTCCGCTCATTAAGCTTCCAAGGCTTCCGTTTGTATCAAGGATGTCCTTGATCTTTTGAACTTCGGGACAGGCAGGAATAGTTACGCACTCAAGAATGTTTCCAAGCTTTGATGCGATCTTTTCTGCAATATTTCCTTCGCCCTTTTCGATGATCTCTTTCATTCCCTTAACGTCGGGATGAGTGGGATTAGGAAGAGCGTCCAGATGCTCGTATACGTATTTGGTTGAAACGCCGGCTTCGGGCTTTGCTATAACAAGGTCGATAGAACCAATGGTTCTAAGAGGCGACAACTTTTCTCCGATACCCTCTGCCAACATTGTACCACCTTTTATACAATAAGGCACGTCTGCTCCGATCTTTACTCCAAGTTCGCAGAGTTCATCATCGGTTAGCTGTAAGTTGAAGAGCTCATTTATTCCGTGTAAGGTCGCTGCCGCGTCGGTGCTTCCTCCCGCCATTCCTGCTGCCATGGGGATGTTCTTTGTTAAGGAGATCAGTACTCCCTTGCTTGAATCCACCTTGGGCAATAAAAGGGCTGCTGCCTTGTAGATAAGATTGTCCTTATTATCCGCTGTGATGTCGCTGTCAAAGATGATGCGCTCTTCGCCTTCTTTAACTTCGATAACATCAAAAGAAAGCTCGTCGCGTAAACCGATGGTCTGCATGATCATACAGACCTCGTGATATCCGTTCTCGAGCTTTCCTATTACATCCAAGGATAAATTGATTTTAGCGTATGCTTCTTTTACGATCGCCAATTTATTTTCCTCAAAAATTTATTTATAAAAACTATTTGCTTCTCTGTTCCTGACAGCACTGCATGCTGACTCTTTCATTGGGTTCAACAGATGAAGTAATGAATGCGTTGGAACCGATGACTGCGTCGTGGCCGATGACGGTCTCTCCGCCAAGGATAGATGCTCCGGCATAGATGGTAACTCTGTCCTCGATGGTGGGGTGACGTTTTGTTCCCTTAAGGCTCTGGCCTCCTCTTGTGGAGAGTGCACCAATGGTTACACCCTGATATACCTTTACGTACTCACCGATAATGGTGGTCTCACCGATAACGATTCCTGTACCGTGATCGATAAAGAAATACTTGCCAATGGTTGCACCGGGATGAATGTCGATTCCGGTTCTTGAGTGAGCGTACTCGGTCCACATCCTGGGGATGAGAGGAACGCCAAGTGTAAAGAGCTCATGGGCAATTCGGCTTATGGTAATTGCACGAAGGCCGGGATAACAAAGAATGATCTCGTTGGTGTTGTATGCTGCGGGATCCCCCTCAAAAGAAGCCTGCACGTCTGTCTCCACAAGGTCTCTTACCTTGGGGATACGGCTTAAGAATTCATGAGTGATCTCTTCAGCCTTTTTTGCGATATCCTCATCGCTGACATTCTCGTACTCCGATGACTGTCTTAAAGCGATGGGAATCTGTTTAACGAGGTTATAGTATACGTCCTCAATAAGGACGGTAAGCCTGCTGTCAATGTTGTAGAAGCGGTATCCCTTTTCTCTGTAGAAAGCTGGGAACACGATCTTTACAAGTTTATCAAGAATATCATTTACAGCTTCTCTGTCCGGCTGCTCAAAGAGCTTGTCCGGATTGATGATGCTGGGCTTCTGATAGTTCTTAAGTATCTCGCTTGTCAGAGCTTTGATCTCTTTGTTTTCCTGGGCCATGTCTGCCTCCGATGTTTGGTGTTATTTACCGAAACGCTTTTTCTTTTTTCCGTCGTCGGGATCCTTTGATGTCTCGTTAGCTACAGCGTTTAAGCTGTCACCGGTAAGCTTATCAAACGCGATGAGAGCTTCTCTTGCTTCCTTTGAAAGCTTGTCCGGAGTCTTGATGATGAGGTTGATGTAGTGATCGCCTCTGACGCCCTTGCTTCTCCAGGAAGGTACTCCCTTTCCGCGAAGTCTGACACGTGTGTCGGTAGGGGTTCCGGGCTTAACGGTGTAAGCAACTTTTCCGTCAACGGTATCAATAAGAATATCTCCGCCGAGGGTAGCAACCGCAAATGAGATAGGAACGTTGGAGAAGATATCGAATCCGTCTCTCTGGAAGATCTCGTGAGGACGTACTCTGACTTCAACACGCGCATCTCCTCTGGGGCCGCCGTTTCTTCCGGGATCGCCGAGTCCGGGCATGTTAACTGCCTGGCCGTTGTCGATACCTGCGGGGATGTTAACGGAGTATTTCTTCTTCATGGGAATGAATCCGTTGCCGCGACAGTCGGGACATTTCTCGCGAATGATCTTACCTGTTCCCTGACAATCGGGGCAGGCTTCAACGCTTCTCATCATGCCGAGCATTGACTGTCTTGTGCGAACTACCTGACCTTTACCACCACAGGTAGAACAGGTCTCAGGCTTGGTTCCCTTCTTGGCTCCTGTTCCGCCACATGATGAACAGGTCTCCTTTACGGTGAGCTCGATCTCTTTCTCGCATCCGAATACTGCCTCAAGGAAATCAAGGTCTACACGGGTACGGATGTTGGCACCCTTCATGGGGCCGTTGCTGTTGCCGCCGTATGTACGGCCACCGCCGAATATATTGCTGAAAATATCTCCGAAACCAAATGAACCGAAGATATCTGAAAAGTCCATTCCGCTGAAATCGAATCCACCACCGCCGGCACCGCCGTCAAAGGCTGAATGTCCGAACTGGTCGTACTTACGTCTCTTCTCGGGATCCGACAATACTGCATAAGCTTCAGAAGCCTCTTTGAATTTGGCTTCCGCTTCTTCTTTATTGTTGGGGTTAGCATCCGGATGGTACTTCTTTGCCAAGTCCCTGTATGCTTTTTTAAGTGTAGCATCATCGGCGTTTTTATCTACGCCGAGGACTTCGTAATAGTCCCTTTTTTGATCTGCCATTTTAGTCTTCCTTATTTATGCGCGTATAGGGGACAAAGAATGTCCCCTGCGCGTATTATAACATATTAGTAGTAATTTGATACAAGATGCGCTAATTATCACGATGTCACAGAATACGTGACATCGTGCGCAACACTACGCTCATTCAAGATGCGCTAAAGTACACCGCATCTTGCGCGACACTCCGCTCCGCTTCGTGTGAAAAAGCTCGTAAATTCATCGAGACTTTTTCATGTGCCTTGCAAAGTACGCAAGGCTCATCGCTTATACCTCTCTGAAGTCAGCATCCACTACATCATCACCTGCGTTACCGGTGGGTGCCTCTGTGTATGCGTTGGGCTCGGGGTTGCCCTGAGCTGCGCCCTGAGCGCCTGCCTGCTGCTGCTGAATGTTCTCATACATCTTGGTGAATACACCCTGTGCTGAGTTGGTGAGCTTTTCCTTTGCAGCCTTAAGAGCATCAAGGTCTGAATCGGTAGCGTTTGCAGGATCAGCCTTTACTCTCTCGAGGATTGACTTAACTTCATCTACGTCAGCCTGTACCTGAGACTTCTCAGAATCGGAGATCTTGTCGCCAACTTCTGAAAGTGCCTTCTCGGTCTGAAGTGCGAAGCTCTCTGCCTCGTTAACGGTCTCAACAGCTTCCTTCTTCTTCTTATCCTGAGCCTCAAACTCCTGAGCCTCACGAACTGCCTTCTCGATATCTGCATCAGACATGTTAGAACCTGCAGTGATGGTGATGTGCTGCTCTTTACCGGTTCCAAGATCCTTAGCGGATACGTTTACGATACCGTTTGCATCGATATCGAAGGTAACCTCGATCTGAGGGATTCCTCTGGGAGCGGGAGCGATTCCGTCAAGTCTGAACTGTCCGAGGGACTTGTTGTCAGCTGCGAACTGTCTCTCACCCTGTACGATGTTAATATCAACTGCAGTCTGGTTATCAGCTGCGGTAGAGAATACCTGGCTCTTCTTGGTAGGGATGGTGGTGTTTCTCTCGATGAGGTGAGTAGCTACGCCGCCCATGGTCTCGATTGAAAGAGTAAGAGGGGTAACATCAAGAAGAAGGATGTCACCGGCACCTGCATCACCTGCAAGCTTACCACCCTGGATGGAAGCACCAATGGCTACGCACTCATCGGGGTTAAGGCTCTTTGAAGGCTCTTTTCCGGTAAGCTGACGAACCTTATCCTGTACTGCGGGGATTCTGGTTGATCCACCGACAAGGAGTACCTGGCCGAGGTCTGCATTGGTAAGTCCTGCATCTCTCATAGCGTTCTGTACGGGGATTGCGGTCCTGTCTACAAGGTCTCTGGTAAGGTCATCAAACTTTGCTCTTGAAAGATCCATATCGAAGTGCTTAGGTCCTTCTGCGGTAGCAGTGATGAAAGGAAGGTTGATGTTGGTGGTAGTAGAAGCTGAAAGCTCCTTCTTTGCCTTCTCTGCAGCTTCCTTAAGTCTCTGCATTGCCATCTTATCGCCTGAAAGGTCTACGCCTTCAGCCTTCTTGAACTCTTCGAGCATCCAATTGATGATCTTGTTATCGAAGTCATCACCACCAAGGTGTGTATCACCATTGGTTGCAAGAACTTCGATTACGCCGTCACCGATCTCAATGATTGATACATCGAATGTACCACCACCAAGGTCGTATACCATGATCTTCTGCTCTTTCTCGTTATCAAGTCCGTAAGCAAGTGCTGCTGCGGTGGGCTCGTTGATGATTCTCTTTACATCAAGTCCTGCGATCTTACCTGCGTCCTTGGTTGCCTGACGCTGTGCGTCGTTGAAGTATGCGGGAACTGTGATAACTGCCTCTGTAACCTTCTCGCCGAGGTAGCTCTCTGCGTCTGCCTTAAGCTTCTGAAGGATCATAGCTGAGATCTGCTGAGGGCTGTACTTCTTATCGTCAATGTTACGTCCTCTGTCAGTACCCATATCTCTCTTGATAGATGAGATGGTCTTGTCTGCGTTGGTTACAGCCTGACGCTTTGCGGGCTCACCGACAAGTCTCTCACCGGTCTTTGTGAATGCTACGATTGAAGGTGTCGTTCTTGCTCCTTCTGCGTTAGCGATAACGGTGGGCTTACCACCTTCCATAACTGCTACGCAGCTGTTGGTTGTTCCAAGGTCAATACCGATTATTTTGCTCATAATTATTGCCTCCTCTATTATGAATAGATTTCTTTGATTTTTTTATAATTAAACATTGGTTATTGTTTACAGGTTTATTCGGGTACGACTGCTACCATGCTGTAACGAAGCACGATTCCGTGGTAGGTGTATCCTTTCTGAAGTTCCGCGCAGATGGTTCCGGGTTCGTACTCGTCACTCTCCTGCTGGGTAACCGCATTGTGAAGGTTGGGATCGAGAGGTTTTCCGAGAGCTTCGATCTGCTCAACTCCAAGGTTCTCAAGTTCGGTCATATACTGTCTGTAGATCTTGTCCATTCCCTGAACGAAGGGATCGTCCTTCTTGTCTTCGGGAACTGTTGCCATTCCTCTTTCAAAGTTGTCGAGGATGGGAAGGAACTTCTTTAAGACTGATGCCGCTCCGTTGTCAAAGCTTGCTGTCTTTTCTTTTTCGGTACGGTTTCTGAAGTTCTCGAACTCTGCAAGCTGGCGTTTTACTTTATCGTCAAGAGCCGCAACCTGTTCTTTGAGAGCTTCTTTTTCTTTATCAACTTTTTCTTTGCCGAATTTCTTGCTCTTTTTGGAGCCTTCTTTTTCGGTCTCTTTTTCTTCAGCGCCTTCTGCTGTCTCTGCTTTTGTTTCTTGTGTTTCCTCTGCAGCTTCGGTGTTTACATTTTCAGTATCTGCATTCTCAGGGCATTCGGCGTTTTTTTTCTTGATCTCTTCGTCTGCCATTTCAATACCTTTCTATCTTTATTCTTTTCTGTATAGGTCGTCCAGCTTTGTCTTGATGGATTTAAGAGTTCCGACAACCTTGTCATAATCCATTCTTCTGGGACCAACGATTCCGATGGTTCCCTTCATGCCGTCGCCGAGATCATATGTGGCAGTAACCACGCTGCAATCCTGCATGTTCGTATTGGCGTTCTCGCCGCCGATGTAAACCTGGATGCCTGTCTCTTCGCCGGGTTCTGAATTCTGGATGATGTCTCCCAAAACTTCTTTTTCTTCGAAAGCGGTGATAAGCTTTCTTGCGCTTTCGTTGTCCGCAAGCTCGGGATATTTGAAGATGTTGTTGGTACCGCTGGTGTAAACCTCAAGGTCCTTGTCCTCTGAAAGTGTTTCAACAACTTCGTCGATCACATCACCGATGACACCGCTGTGGATGCCTGCCTGCTGTTTAAGCTTTGCCACCATGCTTAAGTTTATCTCCTCGATGGCAAGTCCGTTAAGCTGAGTATTAAGAAGCATGTTCAGCTTAAGCATTGTCTCGTCGTCGATCTCTTCGGACACTTCGATCATCCTGTTACGGATCATGTTTCCTTCGATGACTACGACTGCAAGTAAGTGGTTTGAATCAACTCTTGAAAGCTGGATGAACTTGAGCTTGTTTAAGTGAGTCATGGGGGCGGTGATCATTGTTGCGTACTGGGTATCCTTTGCAAGGATCTTGACCACCGACTTAAGCATGTCTTCAAGTCTGTCCTGTCTCTCAAGGAGCATGTCCTTCATGTCGGCAACTTCTCTTTCCTTTGCTTCCATAAGAGTATCTACATAGAAGCGATATCCTTTATCGGAAGGAATTCTGCCGGCTGAGGTGTGGGGCTGTACGATGTAGCCCATCTCCTCAAGGTCAGCCATCTCATTTCTTATTGTTGCGGAACTAAGATTAAGATCCGTGTATTTCGAGATCGTCCTGCTGCCGACGGGTTCGCCGGTCTCAAGATAATTTCTGATGATCGCCTGAAGGATTTTTGTCTTGCGCTCATCCATCTCCATCTGCTTCCGCTCCTTTAATGATTGAAGGCTTTATGCCACCTGATTGCTACTTTTTAGATTTGTTAGCACTCATTAAAGTAGAGTGCTAATATCTTCTTAAACTAAATTATCACTAACCCCATTCTATGTCAACTCATAAATTCTAAAAGAATTCTAAAAAACCTAAAACAATTTTGTTCCCGGGATTTCTTGCAAAAAAAGACCTGCAGTGAATGATCACCACAGGTCTTGTTATTTCTTATATATATAGATCAGAAGTTGTAGTACATGTCAAAGGAGTCGTGAATCTCACCGTTAATAACACTGTATACTTTCTGCTCTGCAAGGTTGATGTAGATCTCGATTGACTTAACATCAGCGCTCTTTAATCCAAGATCGAATTTAGCACGATCCTTTGCAGTCTTGAGATACTGCTTTAAGAGTGCATCAGCTGATACGTTCTTTCCATCAACTGCAAATACAGCATTGGTCTTAACAACGGTTTTCTTAGCAGCTTTCTTAGCGGGCTTCTTTGTAGCTACCTTCTTTGCGGTTGTAGCCTTCTTTGCTACTTCCTTCTTAGCAGGTGCTGCCTTCTTTGCGGTAGCAGCCTTCTTTGCAGGTGCCTTCTTTGCTGCTTCCTTCTTAGCAGGTGCTGCAGCTTTCTTTGCAGGTGCCTTCTTTGCTACTTCTTTCTTCGCAGGTGCTGCCTTCTTTGCAGCGGGCTTCTTTGCAGCGGCCTTCTTAGGTGCTTCTTTCTTAGCAGCTTCTGCAGCAGGTGCAGCAGCCTTCACTTCAGTGCTAGCGGTTGTAGCCTTAGCTACAGTTTTCTTGGTAACTGCCATGATGACATCTCCCTTCTGAAACTTTTAAATAAGTTAATTGGTTACAAATTAATTATCTAACGCTCAAATCGTAACGCTTTTTCGAACCATTGTCAACTTTTTGAGCGAATTTAACGCCATTTTAAAGCATTTTTCTGTCAATAATTTTCTTTGATAAACTTACGAAGTACAGGTAAGGATCTTTCAACTTTTTCAGTATCGATACAATATGCCATTCTGAAATATCCCGGAGCGCCGAAAGTATCGGCAGGAACGAGGATGAGATCATACTTTAATGCCTTCTTTGAAAAGGCTTTTGCATCCTCTTCCGGAGCCTTGGGGAAGATGTAGAATGTTCCGTCAGGCTTGACAACGGTTATTCCAAGATCTACCAGTTCATTGTAGATCAGATTCATATTTGTTTCGTATACACTAAGGTCAGCTGTTAAATCTATCGTCTCTGCAACAGCGAGCTGTATTATGGAAGAAGGACAGTTGTGACCGATTCCTCTTGAGATCTGTCCGCACATGTAAATAAATGTTTCTGCATCTTCACACGCGGGATTAACTGCCACGTATCCGATTCTTTCTCCGGGTACGGAAAGTGATTTGGAGAAAGAGTAGCACATGATGGAATTATCATAGTACTTTGAAACGCAAGGCGCTGTCTTTCCGCCGAATACGATCTCTCTGTAAGGCTCATCGGTTATAAGGTAGATCGGATGTCCGTACTGTTTTGATTTTTCAGTCATGAGAGCCGCCAATTTTTTGATAGTCTCTTCGGAGTAAACAACACCGGTAGGATTGTTGGGTGTGTTCACAAGAACTGCCATGACTTTTTCTGTCATCATCTCTTCCGCTTTTTCAAAGTTGATCTGGAATGTATCAAGCTGGGGCGGAACAACTTTTAATACCGCGCCGCTGAGATCAACGTAGGGATGATACTCGGGGAAGAAGGGGGCAAAGGTAAGAACTTCATCGCCGGGCACGGTAACAAGTCTTACTGCATGTGCGATCGCTCCTGCTGCTCCGCTGGTCATGAAAATGTGTTCCTTCCTATAAGGTAGTCCGAATCTTCTTTCAAGAGATGCGGCAACTTTTTCCCTAACCGATGTTATACCGAGGCTGGGTGAATAGCCATGAAGGTAATTTGTTTCTTCGTTCTGAAGCATCCTTATCATGGCATCCGTAAATTCCTGAGGGACGGGGACACTGGGGTTTCCGAGGCTGTAATCAAATACGTTCTCGTATCCGATCTCTTTTCCTCTTGCTGTTGCAAACTCTGAGAGTTCTCTGATGACTGACTTGCCCGAGAGCATGTCCTTGTATTTTTGTACGAGCATTTTTGTTACCTCTGTATTAATTATTTAAAAAAACCATAGTACATGATCTGTTCCGGGAAATTATCAATGGTCATTCCATAAACAGTCAGCCTTAAAACAAATATGGTTATGACTCCCAGGATAAACAAATGAGCGGGATAGAATGCATAAAAGAAATATTTATTTCCTTTTCCTCTTTCACCGTTGTAATTGCTAATGAGAGGCACTGCCAAAAAGCAGGGGATCTCGCTGACAGAAAAGACGGAGAGCGTTCCGCATCCTGCAAGGAATGAAGGTAAGCGATAATTCCTTAAGAGGTAAATAATAAGGATGGTCGCTATTCCCATTGCTCCGTAGTCTGAGCTTAATCCAAACATCGCCTTCTGATCTGTCAAAACGCAAGCTGCACCAAAGAACGCAAGGATAATGGTATAGTTCATACCCGCTTTTGCGTTTCGGACATTGCTTACTATTATCATGGAAACGCCGGCAATGAGCATGCCTATGAAATACAAAGCAAGCATCATGATAAGTACGTCCTTTTGTTCCAAATAGCCCTTTCCACATAAAGCTAAGTATATTTCGTATGCATAATTAATAAACAGTGCGGTAAATGCATGGGGCGCAAGAAATATCGCTGCAATCCTGAGCCAGACTCTTGCTGTTTTCTTAAGCTCTTTGTCTTTCAGCGCATCTATTCCCATGATCATAGCCAAGCCGGCGGCAAGGGTAAAGAATACGTTCTGATAGAAAGGATAGATCATATATCCGAAGATCGCCATGTCAAAGGGTATCTCAGATATTAATGCAAAGATGATAAGTCTTAAAAGATATTTCCATTTGCATCTTGTGTACTTAAATCCTTCTACTATAAAGAAGCAATAGAGGGGGAAGCTAATTCTTCCGATCGCTCTTAAGATAACGTAGATAAGCATTGCATTTTCAGAGATGTCTCCCATTCCGATAAAGCCAAGGGCGGATGGGTCCAGTCCGTTTTGTCCGAAGTCAAGGCGTCCGCTATAGAGCAGTGCCTGGTAAACAGATGCGGTAGCATGATCGATAAACATGCAGATAACAGCGATGAGTTTTATCGTCGCTGCTGTAAGTCCGGGTTTCTTTTCCACGATTCTCTCCTCTTTTATCCGATTATCCGGTGGTTATTCCCATTTAATGATTATTCTTCTATGATAATGCCGTCTACTTTTTCAGGCTTTGATTCATCGCTTGAAGTTTTCTGCTGCGCGTTTGTTCTCTGACGGTTTGCCTGCTGTCTTTTTGCATCTTCTTCGTTAAGGTAATCGTAAGCAACATCTACACCTTTCTTTACGGAATGAAGAAGTGTTCTTCCAAGATCAACAAATGCTCCTCCGAGATTATATGCGGTATTCTTCCACTCGTTTCCGAGATCGTTATTATTGTTATTTGCCATAGTTTTATTCCTCCTACTTATGCTTTAATATACTACATATTTAAAGTAAGGTCAAAGTTATCGTGAGTTTCCGTACTTGACACGGGCGCGTAATTCTTATAAACTATGTTCACAAATAAAAATGTCCCCTGTAAGGAATTCGTCTGTGGCACGTTGGTCTGGTCTCGCGCAATGCGACGCTGTGAACCGTGTCAGGTCGGGAACGAAGCAGCACTAAGCAGATGCTCCATGTGCCGTGAGGGCGCTGGGCGAGCTGCGCAGGCGCATTCCTTACAAGGGATGTTTTTTATTCTCTTCCAGTCGTAACTACAGTAATTAATTTCTTCACACGATTCCGCTACTAAGTTCGATAAATTTTGTTAAAGGCAAAATCGCATTGCTACAACTCGCGACGTTCACGCTATATTTGCGTGAACTGCTCAAACATTATCGCAATGACGATTTACACAAAATTCATCTCACTAAGTGCTACATCTATCATTCAGAAATTAATCACTGCAGCTACTCCTTAAATTAATATATAAGTTATAGAATAGAATTATTTACAATTTTTAGCTAAGATGAATAAGATAAATAGATTCAAAAACTATATATCCCCTAATGAGGAATGTGCTATCGCAGCTAGCCTAGCGCCCTACACGGAATGTACCCTCTGCGCCCGCCGATGCCGAGTCGATAGGACGAGTGGAGCGAGAGGTGTCTGCGGGCAGGGGGCCGAAATGCGGGCGGCGAGGGCCGCATTACATTTGTGGGAGGAGCCTGTGATATCCGGCGTGTACGGATCGGGGGCGGTGTTCTTCTCGGGATGTAACCTGCGGTGCGTATTCTGCCAGAATCATGATATAGCCATTGGTGATGTCGGAAAAGAGATCACTGTAGAGAGGCTCTGCGAGATCTTCTTTGAGCTTAAGACAAAGGGCGCACACAATATCAATCTTGTCACAGGTACGCCCTACATCCCTCACATCGCCGAGGCGATAAAGCTGGCAAAGGATAAAGGTTTCGATCTTCCTTTCGTATTTAATTGCGGAGGATATGAAGATGTGGATGCATTAAAGATGCTGGATGGATTAATAGATATTTATCTGCCGGATCTAAAGTATTATTCGCCGGAACTTTCACTAAGATATTCAAAAGCCGCTGATTATTTTGAAAGAGCAGCTGCTGCAATAGCGGAGATGTACAGGCAGGTAGGAAGTCCAATATTGGAAGAACGAAGCAATGAAGAGGAAGGAACTGCTAAATCTGTTCATTTTGAAGATGCTGTCAGTGGTTCCGAGGAAAGAGTCCGCACTGCTTACGACAATCCCCCTCTTATGAAGAAGGGCGTCATCGTTCGTCACTTGCTTCTTCCAGGTTGTACGAAAGATAGTAAGAAGATCCTTCGTTATCTTCATGAAACCTACGGCGACAATATCTATATCAGTATCATGAATCAGTATACTCCTTTGGAGCATATAACCAACGGATATAACGATAATGGTGAGCTTAAATACCCGGAGCTTACACGGAAGGTTACTGACGAGGAGTACGACCGTGTAGTTGATTTTGCACTTAAGCTTGGCATCGAGAATGCATTTATCCAGGAGGGTGACACCGCTAAAGAGAGTTTTATTCCTGCTTTTGACTACGAGGGAATCTAAAAAGAGCGTACCACGCGGCACGCTCTTTTATATTGCATATTTTTTACTGCTGTTTAAGATAATCCAAATATCTCTGTACCATCATTGCGATGCGGTAGGTAAGAGCATCTTCGAATTCCCTAAGGTTAAGGCCTGTTGCTTTCTGCACTTTGTCCAATCTGTAGAGGATGGTGTGTCTGTGCATGTAAAGCTGTTCGGAAGTCTGGGATACGTTAAGGTTGTTCTCAAGGAACTTTCCGATCATGGTAATGGTTTCTTCATCCAGTTCGGGAGGAAGTCCGTCTCCGAATACTTCTTCAAGGAACATCTCGCAGAGGTTAACGGGAAGCTGGTAGATAAGTCTTCCGATTCCGAGAGCGGAGTAGGCTGCGATTCCTTTTTCTTCATAGAAGATATTGCTTACTTCAAGAGCAAGCTTTCCTTCCTTATATGACTTTGAAACGTCCTTGAGTTCTTCAACGGGATTACCGAAGGCAACCTTCGCATTGGTCATAGCCTCAGTATTGATCAATGAGATGATGGTCTCGCTGATCTCTTCAAGATCGGAGATCTCAGGTTTCTTTTCAAATTTCTTTACAAGGATGATCTTGTCCTCATCCACCGCAGTGATGATGTTTCCGGTCTGGGTGGTGTAGGTCATCTTGAGAAGCTCGGTAGCAATATTCTTTACGTCATGCTTAACATCAACAAGGAATACTGTTCTCCAAGCCTTTGTGTCTATATGAAGCTTCTTTGCGCGATTGTAAATGTCCACAAGAAGCATATTGTCCAAGATAAGGTTCTGGTAAAAGCTGTTCTTATCGTATTTTTCCTGGTATGCGATCTGAAGGGCTTTTATCTGGGATACGGCTATGCGGGCAACATTGTACGCGGTATCGTCCTGACCATTGGTTACAATGATGTAGGCGGTCTCCTCATCCTCGGTTACCTTAAGAAGGTGGCTGTCGCCGATGACCTGGCTGTCTGCAGGGGATGCAGAAAAGGCCCTGACGTATTCAGAGCTGATAGAGCTGTCTCCCGCCGATGCGATTAAACTTCCGTCTCCCTCAAATGCTGCGATGTCTATTTTTGTAATGGAATAAAGATCATCTATACAATTTTGAATAACAGAATTTGATATCATTCTCTTCCTCTAAAAATGCCCCGGCAGGTTTTGCCGGGGCTCTTTAATCGTTTTTAAATGAAAACTAGTTGGTGATAGTCTTCTCAGTTTCCTTATCGAATACGTGGATCTTCTCAACGTCGATAGCAAACTTAATGGTGTCACCGGGTCTAGCGGTTGTACGAGAATCAACTCTTGCGGTGATGGGGAACTCTTCAAGATCGAAGTAGAGATATACTTCTGCACCAAGGAGCTCGTAAACCTTAATGGTTGACTCGAATACTGACTGAGGTGATGCCTCGATATACATTTCGGAATCATATACATCCTCAGGACGGATACCAAAGGTAACAACCTTTCCGTCATAACCACCCTCGATGAGCTTCTTGCTCTTTGCGGGAGGAAGGGGAATTGCATGGCCGGCGATCTCAAGGCTTGCAACATCGCCATTAACCTTAACGGTAGCATCAAGGAAGTTCATCTGAGGTGATCCCATGAATCCTGCTACGAAGAGGTTAGCGGGCTTCTCATAAAGGTTCTGAGGAGTGTCAACCTGCTGGATAACACCATCCTTCATAACTACGATACGATCACCAAGGGTCATAGCCTCGGTCTGGTCGTGGGTAACGTAGATGATGGTGGTACCAAGTCTCTGATGAAGCTTAGCGATCTCGATTCTCATCTGTACACGAAGCTTTGCATCAAGGTTTGAAAGAGGCTCGTCCATAAGGAATACCTTGGGGTTACGTACGATTGCACGTCCCATGGCAACACGCTGTCTCTGACCACCGGAAAGAGCCTTAGGCTTACGATCAAGGAGAGCGGTAAGGTCGAGGATCTTAGCTGCCTCGTTTACCATCTTTTCGATCTGATCCTTGGGAACTTTTCTAAGCTTAAGACCGAATGCCATGTTATCACGAACTGACATATGAGGATAAAGAGCGTAGTTCTGGAATACCATTGCGATATCACGATCCTTAGGCTCTACATCGTTAACGAGTCTGTCGCCGATTCTAAGTTCACCTGAGGAGATATCCTCAAGTCCTGCGATCATACGAAGTGTTGTTGATTTACCGCATCCTGAAGGTCCAACGAAAATGATGAACTCCTGGTCAGCGATCTCAAGGTTGAAGTTCTTAACAGCTTCGAAGCCGTTAGGATAAACCTTGCAAATGTTCTTTAAAGACAAACCTGCCATGTTTAATGACTCCTTTCAAAGTTACAGTTTTAAATAGAACTAAAAACTACAATGCTAAGTATAACCATATATAGCAATTTTAGCCATAACTCAAATAAACAAATATTCCTTTTCATTTTGTCGAAATTGACATTATTTCTTAAATAATTATAAAAGTGACGACAATTTGAACAAAGGGTAATTGCTTTTGTGTTCATTTTGTAGGATTACATAATTTATGCCTTCTTAAAAAGGTTTATCTCCCCGGTGAACTTCTCGTCTTCTTTATAGAAGGCAAGCCTGTTCTTTCCTGTGTGCTTTACGCCGTAGAGCGCTTCATCCGCACTCTTGTACAAAGTTTCAAAAGAAGATCCGTCCATGGGGAACATGGATGCTCCGAGGCTGGCATTAACGGAATACTTTGTATACTCTCCTACTTCAAAGCCCTTAAAGAATACCTCAATTTTTTTAGCTTCCTTTTGGGCAACTTTCATATCCTTTATATCTTTAAGGAAGACAACGAACTCATCGCCGCCCACTCTTCCGATGATATCCGTTGCGCGGTAAAGGGTCTGCAGCCTGAGTCCGAGATTTCTGAGAACCTCATCGCCAAAGGCATGTCCCATGGTGTCATTGATCTTCTTGAAATTGTCTACATCAATAAGAATAAACACGCCCTGGCCGCCGGGATTGTTTTGGATATATTCCCTGATGTGATCCTCCGTAGCCGACTTATTGTATGCGCCGGTAAGAAGATCGGTCTCAGCTTTTCCGATAAGTTCCTTACGGTTGGACTTAAAGTTCTTTCTCATAACAAAGATACCGTAAGCATAGATCAATCCGAGGAGGATGAGGCAGATAGAGATCTGGATCCTCATATAAAAAGCGGGCTTGCTGTACTGCTCAAGGCTGACGTTAACGGCATTCTTGTCGTATCCCGCAAGGAGTATCCAATGGGTACCCTCGATCTTTGAATATGTAATATAGCGATGGGACTTGTTCTGCTTTACTTCAAGGACGCTCTGTTTTCCTTCGACGTACTTCTGTCTGAAGTTGTTCCACTGAGCTGTAGTAACAGCGTTCTCCTCAAGGCTCTTCCAGATGTTTCCTCTAAGAAGAAGCACGTTTGCGGTCCTTCCTTCTGTGCAGAGGAGGTCTTTTCTGTCATCAAGGATCGCATAGAATGCGTACTTGTAATTTTCGTCATCGCTGACAACATTGGTAAATACTTCTTTATCTATAAACACGAGAACGCGTCTTCCGGAATCAACGGGAGAGCCGGTAACAACAAAGACTTCTTTGTCATCAACGCCGTTCCGGGTGGAATATACAACGTCGTTTCTTCTTATCGTGTCAATATAATCGGCTTTGGCAAGGTTGTACTTGTTTCCTTCTTCATCATAGCCGATGTTTTTCTCGTCGAGGTAAACAGCTTTATAACCGAATGTTTTCTTGACCACGTCGCTTAAGAACTCAGTGTCTTTCATCATCCAGGCTTTGTCGCCGGTCATCAAAACAGCCATGTTAACATACTCGGAAGTATCGCAGATAGCCTCCGACAATTCATACGCGCTGTCCTTTATCTCAACCGTTAAGTTTTTGGAAATCAGGGAATAAAAATTCTGAGTGTTCTTCTGTGAAAAAACCCCCAAGGACAAGAAACCTGATGCGATTACGATAGAAAGCGTAATTGCGCTAATTATAAGAACTTTTTTTGTATTGCTTTTTTTCATCCGATCCCCCAATCAGATATAAATCCGTACCCAACACTGATTATATCACACGTCAAATCCCCATTCAACGTACAATAACCTTACTCCGCGCCATCACTGAAAATGTGCTCATCATCCGAACCTGCGGGCAATATTCCGTCCCTGCGGTTGGAGTCTTCCTCCATCTTCAAAAACTGTTTGTTGTATAAGCATACCGACAAAAATGCCGGCAGAGAAAAACCGAACATTAAAACTATGGGCAGGAGCACAAGGAAATTGTAGGTAAGGTAAAAGGGTGCCACTGCCATGATGATCATAAGGAATGATCTGGGCGGATTGCTGATGGCCACAAAGATTCCCGATTTGATCGTTCCTCCCACAGTGTTTGAAAATCTGCTAAGGACGGGGAAAGTCATTGAGAAAATAAATACTGAGAATAAAACGGCTCCGCCCAAAAGGATCTTCACCGCCATGGGCATCTGATCGCCCATGTTTGCCTGAAAGGCCGCAAAGAGATATGCAGGCACGCCAATAACAAGGATCATGATGATCCAGATAATGGTCGCCTGCCTAAAGTTTTCTTTGAATGATCTGAAATAAAGTTTTGTAATGCCGCTGTCTTCGTCACGTCTTATCTTTAACATAACGTAGTAACCGGCGGTTATAGCTGCTCCTGCGGTGACAACCGGGATGCAAAGCAAAAGTGTATAAATATTGATGATGATAAAATCCGCGATCTTTGTAAGAACGTTTATTACCGGACTGTCGGGAGCAAACAACTTCATAGTACTTTCTCCATGGGCGTCACGCGTATTCCGGCTTTTTCCTGTTCGGCAGCGGTGGCACGGAAGCCCAGACTTTTATAGAACTCAACTGCATAGGGTGCAGCCTTGACATGGAAGATAAATTCTCCGTTCTTCTCTTTGACGTAGTCGCCGAGAAGCTCAAGGAGCACTGAACCCACGCCCTGTCTGTGGTACTCTTCGTCCACAAACAGGAGCGATAGAATATTCATGTTTCGAATAGTACCGACGCCTATGATACGGTCCTCATCAAGGGCCACCATCATACGGTAAGTGCCTTGCAAAAAGGCCTTGTAGATGTCGTCGTCGGTAATGAATTCGAAGAATTCTTTAATTCCTTCCTGCGAGTAATCCTTGGATTCAAACCTAAGGAAAGTCTTCCATACCATCATCATGGCAGGCTTCCATTCCTCCGGTCTTGCCCATCTGTAATCGTAGGGAGTTGTCTCAAGTAAATTTACAATCTTTGCGCAAGCCAATCGTATATACCCTCTTTGACGGTTTCTTTTTCCGTCTCGTTTAAGATCTCATGACGAAGTCCCGGGTAGAGCTTAAGTGTAATGTCTTTAACGCCTGCTGCCTTAAGTGAATCTGCAGCTTTCTTAACGCCTTTTCCGTAATCACCAACAGGGTCCTCCTCACCGGATACAAAGTAGAGGGGAAGGTCTGCGGGAACCTTGGCGAGATTCTTCTTATCAAGAAGTCTTCCGATAAGTTCAAACAGGGTTCTGAATCCGTTGACTGTAAAGAGGAATCCGCAATCGGGATCTTCGATATATTTGTCAACGTTCTCTTCGTTTACGCTTAGCCAGTCAAAAAGTGTCCTGGGATTAGGGATGTGCTTAAAGTATCCGCCAAAGGCGATCTTGTTGATAAATACGGCAATGTGCTTGTCACCAAGGAAGATCTTCTGGAAGCCCGCGATGAATTTGCTCACTGCGATAAGGCCCTTGGTCTGGTGACCTGTTCCCATGATGACTGCACCGGTTATTCCTGTGCCGTAACGGTATATATAATTCCTTGCAATGAAGGAGCCCATGCTGTGGCCCATGATAAAGTAGGGAACTCCGGGATATAATTCCTGAGTCATCTTCTTTAATCTGTGAACGTCTCTTACAACAACGGTTGCGGGGTCCTGATCACAGAAATATCCCTTCATACCATTGGCGGCTGCGGTCTTGCCGTGTCCGAGGTGATCGTCACCGGTTACCACAAAGCCCTTTGATGTAAGGAACTCGGCAAGGTCTTCATATCTTTCAATATATTCGCTCATGCCGTGGATGATCTGGTATACGCCTTTGATCTCACCGCTGTCGGGGGTGTATCTTACGGCATGGATCTTGCTGACTCCGTCTCTGGAGTCAAAGAAAAATTCTTCTTTCTTCATGCGTTCCCTCCTTTATTTAATAACGGATTGCTTCATTGCTGCGCAATTCTCGCAATCCTCACCACCTTCGCAAATCGCGATTTTTCTTTGAAAAATCACTTCTTTGCTCATGTGGTGGCGCATCTCTGAAACAAACATTTTTCCTTGCACAAGTGCACTCAAAATGTTTGTTTCAATCTGCTGTTATTAGCATATCTCCGCTCCTGCAGGCATATCCTTGCTGTCGGGAACCATGATGGAAAGCTTTCCGTCAGCGTCTTCTGCGCAAAGGATCATTCCTTCGCTCTTAAGGCCTGCGATCTCCTTGGGCTGAAGGTTTACAAGAACCATTACCTTCTTGCCGACCATATCTTCGGGAGAGTAGCTTGACTTGATTCCGGAAAGGATCTGGTGAACCTTGCTTCCGATCTTAACCTGTGAGCAAAGAAGCTTCTTTGACTTCTTAACTTCCTCGCAGGAGATGATCTCACCAACCTGGAACTGAAGCTTTGCAAAGTCATCATAAGTGATGATGTCCTTGTCCTCGATGTCGATGACTGCTTCGTCAGCCTTTGCTTCCTCAGCGCCACCTTCTACACCTGCTTCTGCCTTCTGGATAGCTGCAATTCTTTCAGCCTCTGCATATACATCTTTGATGTCGAGTCTTGCGAAGAGGATCTCGGGCTTCTCAACAACCTTGTTTCCTGAAGGATATGCTCCGAAGGTATCAAGGGTATCGAAGTCGCGAAGCTTACAATTAAGCTGTGCTGCGATCTTGTCTGCAGTCTCGGGTAAGAATGCGGAAAGGAGACTTGCACCAACGGTTATACCTTCGCAAAGGTTGTAAAGAACGGTTGCAAGACGATCCTTCTTAGCCTCGTCTTTAGCAAGAACCCAAGGCTCGGTCTCGTCGATATATTTGTTGCATCTCTTGAATACGCCGAAGATCTCGGTGATGGCATCTGCTACGTGGAGGGTCTCCATCTTCTCGGCAACCTTCTTGTAAGTGCCGGTAACAACTGCCTCGAAATCATCGTCAACAGTCTCTCTTGCCTTCTTGTTCTCAACAACACCGCCGAAGTACTTGTTGCTCATTGCAACAGTGCGGTTTACAAGGTTTCCGAGAACGTTTGCAAGATCGGTGTTAACACGCTCGGTCATAAGATCCCATGAAATGGATCCGTCGTTTTCGAAAGGCATCTCGTGGAGCATGAAGTATCTAACCGCATCTACGCCGAAGAACTTTGCAAGGTCATCTGCGTAAAGAACGTTTCCACGGGACTTACTCATCTTGCCGTCTCCCGCAAGGAGCCAGGGATGGCCGAATACCTGCTTGGGAAGGGGCTCGCCGAGAGCCATAAGGAAGATGGGCCAGTAAATGGTATGGAATCTTACGATGTCCTTTCCGATAAGGTGAAGGTCAGCGGGCCAAAGCTTCTTGTACTGCTCTGTGCTGTTGCCGTCGGCATCGTATCCGATTCCGGTGATATAGTTTGTAAGAGCATCAAGCCATACATAAACGACATGCTTGTCATCAAAGTCTACAGGAATTCCCCACTTAAATGAGGTTCTTGATACGCAAAGATCCTGAAGTCCGGGGATGAGGAAGTTGTTCATCATCTCGTTCTTTCTGGATACGGGCTGGATGAACTCGGGGTGGTCGTTGATGTGCTTGATGAGACGATCTGCATATTTGCTCATCTTGAAGAAGTAAGCTTCTTCCTTTGCGGGCTTAACTTCACGTCCGCAGTCGGGGCACTTGCCGTCCTTTAACTGGCTCTCAGTCCAGAAGGACTCACAGGGAGTACAGTACATTCCTTCATATGCTCCCTTGTAGATATCGCCCTGCTCGTAGAGCTTCTTAAAGATCTTCTGAACCTGCTTCTCATGATCGGAATCAGTTGTACGAATGAACTTGTCATAAGAGCAGTTAAGGCAATCACAGATTCCGCGGATCTCGCTGGCAACCTTGTCAACGAACTCCTTGGGGGTAACTCCTGCTTCCTCTGCCTTTAACTCGATCTTCTGGCCGTGCTCATCGGTACCGGTCTGGAAGAATACATCGTATCCTTCTTTTCTCTTGTATCTTGCGATAGCGTCAGCAAGTACGATCTCGTAACTGTTTCCTATATGGGGCTTGCCTGATGTATAGGCAATAGCCGTAGTCAAATAATAAGGTCCTTTATTCTGCATTTCTTTCCTCCAATATATCAGATAGGATTATTCATATTATAAATAGCTGTTCTTGGGAGAAACGTCGAAGGCATAAACCTTGTAACCCTTTCCCTTGTCAACAAATACTATTCTTATCATTTCGTCTTTGCGGGAGTAATCCAGCTCCTCGCCGCCACGCTTTGCATATGCGTGATATTTTATATCGATGCTGCAGCAGTTCTTCGCCCACATGACGGGCATGCCCACTTCAAGAACTTCGTTGCGAAGGTCGGTGTGGCCGTAAGCCCATCCCACGCTGTCCTCATATGCGTTGATAAGGGACTTGTCAGCCGGAGACTTTGCAAAGCAATAGCTCTGAGCGGCCGCAATGTGGTCGTCGATATGGTTCCTGCCATAGACATAATATGTCAGATAAGCGTTTAAAAAGCCCTGCGCATCTGTCTGAAGCTTTGATGCCGTCTTGTTGTCTGCGTGGATCACAACGAATGCTTCATCGGAACCGTCCACGGCAATGAAATCACCATCGGTTACCTTTGCATCATCTGCAGTGTAAATAACAACCTCGGGCTCGGTCAAGAGTCCTTCAACCTTGTAGAGGTTCCAGGTGATCTCGTCTGTAAGGCAACTGTCGTAGCCGGAAGTTTCCCTTTCGTTGTCGTAGGGAAATCTTACGATCCCGGACTTCTCCATGCAATCTTCGGAAAGTTCTTTTCCGTTGCACATAACTTTATAACCATCGGGTACATCCTCGGTGACGGAGTACTCGCCCTTTGCAAAAACTTCCGTGAGCTCTGCGTCCCACTTAAGTCCGCTTCCGGTAAGTCCGATCCTTGCCACCTTCTCGTCCCCGAGATATATCTCATAGGCAGGTGCTTTATCGGTATAGTCCGCTGCTTTAAAGCAAGTGAACCCTTCGTCGCACATTCGATACTTGTCGTCGAAGTATTTCTTCGCGGTGTTCAAACTGTCGTAGGTTTCGTGAGTGTCGATCCACTCTGTGGCAAGAGTCTCGATATCGAAACCGTCCATGTACTGTTCAAAAGCCTTTTGAGGAGCCTGCTCAAGCTGCTCCATTACTGCTTCAAGGCGCTGTTTTTCATCGTACTCAGTCTGATAGACGGTGAGTTTTTTCCAAAGAAGGCCGAGTAAAACCAGACATCCTATAAATATGATGCCAAGGTATACCAAATATAATGCTCTGAAAACCGGGTTTTTCATCATTCTGTTCCCTCCGGCATGATCAGTATTGCATTTGGCAGGCCGCGCATTCCGATAAGGCCCGAACCTCTGGTGAGCTGCTCTCCGTCAAGGCGCATCTCGGCTGAGGAACCGCCGTCAAGCATTGTTGCATTGACAGCACCATAATCGGTCATTATCTTCACAAGGTCGTCCCTTGTGGCACCAAGGCTGGCTGCATGTCTTCCTTCTATAACAAGTAAGAGAACAGTACCGTCCTCGCACTGTCCGATGGCAGTACGGGGATTGTAGCCTCCGCCCAGTTTCTTGGCGGGCTTTCCGTCTCTTACAAGAACGCTACCCATTTCAAAGGTGAAGCCTTCCACCGCTCCGGCATTGATCGCCTGCTTTGCGGTGCAGCTTTTAAGCATGAGATTGTGGTCCGCATCAAATCCGACGAAATTGTTGCATACTCCCAAATCTTCGCCGTAAATGATCTTTCCGTTCTTTATAACAAATCCGTCGGGGCATCCGCCGTGACCTTTTCCGTCAACATCGGCAAATCCGCCACCGTTTATTCCTCCGATGGCACCGTAGTCCTCGATAAATTTGTAGAGGTATTTTCCGTAGCCGTCTTCGCTGTAGCCTCCGAGAACACCAACAGTTATTCTTGAAGGATCTTTTATCAGCATGATCTTTCCGCGGAAAGTATCGCCGGTAACGTCTTCAACCTTGATGCCGTCAACAAATCCGTCATCGGCCACATCGCCGGTTGCGTTTGTTGCTTCGGCATTTGAGGTACTTTCCGATGCAGGTACAACTTCCTCTCCCACTCTGTAATCAAGGGGTTCGAAATCGTCAGCTGTCTGAAGGGGTGCAAGAAGTTCCCTTACTTCATCGTCGTTCATGAACCAGTAGGGAAGGAACTTAAGGGCACTGGTCTCGTTGCATGAATTAACGAAAATATACTTGGCTCTTGAGGAGGGACCGTGGGTAAGGACCAGTATTACCGCTACCAAAAAGACAATAAACATGGCAAAAGTCGTAAACAAAACAAGCGCGCTATTTCCAAAAACAGCGCCCACTACTCTTCCGGTCCTTTTCTGTTTTGTCTCGTTAACATTTCCCATAAATCTCGAATGTCTCCCGGCAAAAACCAAAAAGCCATTTTTACAAGCTAAAAAATCCCTCTGAGTATAAAAACGTAAAGTATATTATAGCACTATACGCGTAATTTGTCATATTCTTCCTTGATCCGGTAAAAGATTTCGGAGGATCCGTTGCCGGTGTCGGGATGGTAAACCTTGCAAAGGTCGTGATATCTTCTCTTGATCTCGCCGGGAGTCTTGCAATCTGCGAAGAATCCTGCGGCATTTTCGCTGTTTCCGGGGATGGCGGCTTTCCGGCGTCCCTCGTTCTCAAAACGGGGCTCCTCGTAGCCTCCGTCCTCTATCTCGTCATAGTCCTCGTATCCGTCTTCGTCGTAACCCTCGTCATAGTTATCGTCGTAGTCCTCATATTCTTCATAGCGGTCATAACGATCCCTGCGGCCGAGGCGCTCTCTTCTGTAATCTTCAAGCTCTTCTTCGTATTCTCTTCTATACTCTTCTTCGAGGTATCTTCTCTCGTTTCTTCTGCTTGCCCTGATACCGCTAAGAAATCCGTCATCGTAGCCTTCGTCATAGCTCTCTTCCATGCGGCTTTCTTCTGCGTGGATGACTTCACTCTTAAGGGCCTTGTATCGAATAAAATTGATGACATCAAAAACGGGCCCGCCTACAAGCATGATGATCAGAGCGATGTGGAGCTGCTGAGGTCCGAGCTTTGCAGCCTGGGTCACGGTAACGGCAGCTACTATAGCCGCAACGATGATGCCCAGGATCCAATGGTGCATAAGACCAATAAAGAAACGGACATAGGAAACAAGTCCGTAGCAGATGGCAAACATGACGGCGTACTTTTTTGGATCAGCCTGGATGTTGGGCCAAACGGCTTCTATTCCTTTATCCCAATCCCAATAAATTGCCACGGAAAGAACCGCGGCAATAATGAGCTTTGCAGGTATTATTGAAAGTTTTTTTCTGATCTCCGCAACTTTGATTGCTTTTAAAACGTTCATTACAAGTATCCTTAGTGTAATTTTTCCGGGATTTTTTTCATAATATCATGAAAAGGCTTTGCCGTAAATTCAAGTTTTTCACGGCTTGCGGGGTGTTCAAAGGAAAGATCCTTTGCGCAAAGAAGTACCTGTCGAAGCCCCATCTTCTTTGAGAGTTTGCAGCTTGCTTCGCTTCCGTATTTCAGATCCCCGATTATGGGCATTCCTGCGTTTGAGAGCTGGGCTCTTATCTGGTGGAATCTTCCTGTCTTAAGATCAACATCAAGCTTTGCAAGCTTAACGCCTTCATATTCGCAAATGCTTTCAACTTCATATTCCAGAAGGGCTTCCTTTGCATCGGGGTATTTTGATCTTTCGCTTTCTGCAACGATCTTCGCGGTGCCTTCTTTTGTTTTTGTGATGTAGTTTTCGAGGACAGTCTTGGAACCGATGGTTGCTGCTTTCGTACCGGTGGTTTTGTCCGGATCAATTTCGGTGCTTTCGTTAACGAGCACGATGGCCTCGTACTTCTTTGTAAAGCCCGTTTCTCCCTTTTGGGAAACCTGCTTCGATAATTCCGCAGCGGCTTTTTGATTCTTTGCAAATACAAGAAGTCCGGACACGGGCTGGTCAAGGCGATGGATAACGCCTACATAACTGCCTTTTAAATAGTTCTTTAAAAGACTTACCAGATCCTTTTCACCCACCTTCTTTGTCTGGGTTGCAAGGCCCGCAGGTTTAAAGACCACTATTACGTTGTCGTCCTCAAAGAGGATTTCAAGATCTGTTGGTTTCATTTACTCTTATCTTTTCTATTTGTGTTTGAATCTATTTTCTCAGTCCCTTGGGGTAGTGGTTCTTGAGGATTCCGCCGGCGGATTTTCCCCAGGCAAGGGAATAGCCGTTGACAGTAACAAGAGTCCAGCCCTTTTCCGTCTCGGTGTTTACCGTAAGTCCCTTAATGTAGTCCCCTGCTTCTTTGATAGTAAGGTCAACGCTTCGCTTTGCCCTGTTGCTGTTGATGGCAAGAGCCAGTGAATGAGCCGGCTCGAAGCGATCCTTTTTAAGGCTTCCGAGACAAAGGCCCGGTCTTAAAACTTTGAGTCCCCTTAAAGTCGGCATCGCAGAAGGAACAAGATAAACACTGTCTCCAAAGTTTTCAAGTCTTCCGCTTCCAAGGAAGCCACCTTCTTCAAAAAGCTCGGGCTTTAAGATATCGGAAAGGTATTCTTCAATCTTCTTTCTATCGGATTTTGAAAGAGGAGTATCGTTTATATTGTTATCACCATCGGTTATAACATTCTCTCCCGCCTTTTCAAGAACTGCGGCGAAATGTCCTTCACCCTTAATCTTGTGGGGCCAAAGTCTGTGCATATCAAGGACTTTAAAGTCCTCATGTCTCTTAAGGAAATTCTCTATTGACTCTTCATCTTCTTCGGGTGCAAAGGTGCAGGTTGAATAAACGATCCTTCCGCCCGCCTTCAGCATCTTTGCTGCGCAGTCAAGGATCTCCGCCTGTCTTTCAGCGCACATCTTTACATTTTCAGGGCTCCATTCCTTGATGGCTTCCTCGTTCTTTCTGAACATTCCTTCTCCGGAGCAGGGAGCGTCAACCATGATGCGGTCAAAGAATCCTTCAAATCTGTCGCTTAAGGATGCGGGGGATTCTCCGGTCACAACTGCATTCTTGATACCCATTCTCTCGATGTTTTCTGAAAGGATCCTTGCACGCTGGCCGTTGATCTCGTTAGAAACAAGAAGTCCCTTGCCCATCATATAGGACGCGATCTGGGTACTTTTTCCGCCGGGTGCGGAGCAAAGGTCAAGAACTCTCTCGCCGGGCTTTGCCTCCAAAAGAGTTCCGGGGAGCATGGCGCTGGGCTCCTGAATGTAGTAAACTCCCGCCTCATGGTAGGGATGCTTTCCGGGCTGAAGGGCTTCGTCATAATAGTAGCCGTTCTCCGCCCATGTTACAGGTTCAAGGTCCTTGCAGAAGATTTCTTCCTCTCCCTTGGGAGAAGACTTTTCTTTAAAGATCTCGGCTGCGCTTCTTCCATCAGCGTTTACCTTTAAGGGGCTGACACGAAGTCCTCTGTATCTTTCGCCGGAGAGAGCAGTCTCAAATGCCTCATACTCATCTCCAAGCATTTTCCTCATTCTGTTTTCAAATTCTATAGGTAAGAAATCAGACATATTTCTTTAATTCCTCTATTATCTTTAAGTCGGTAATCTTTCCCGCTTCCGATGCCTTAAGGCTTTCCGCTTCACCGGATGAAGCCGGCAAAAGCCCGCAAATATCAGCGCCAAGTACTTTTCTGTCGGTACAAATCTCTCTAATCATATTAAGAAGGGTTTCAAGGGACATTTCCCCCTGATCCCAATTGGTCATGACTTCATGGGTGGATAAAACATCTTTGTCTACTGATATATAAACAGGGAGTTTTTCTCCGTTGACCTTTGTGGCCGCGTTGTAGTCAAGGGCTGCCAAGTTCAGTGTTTTTCCCACCTCTGCCAGCGCTTCCCCTGAGAAAATAAGCAGTTTACTATTATTTCTTATTTCCTCATCCAACTCATCTACGCTCTTCTGAGGTGGCCCGATCATCACCATTCTGACAAGTTTGTCATCTTTTTCGAGAACTTCCTTTGCCCAGGAACCGCAGCTCAGCATATCAAACATGGCGGGCTTCATGTCCGTGTGATTATCGAAGAACACAAGCTCATAGGGCTCATCTATGTCTTCCGTAAAGACGCGGGACATATGATGGTAATTTCCGGAATCTATTAAGTGAATACCTTCGTATGTCTTGACACTGCTTTTGTCATCCGCCGCAGAAGCCTCAACAGCATACGCTTTTGCAGCCCCCTTCAGACGATCTTTAATTTCTTTATGAGCCTCATCGTCAAGATACATATCCGTTCCGGAAATGTCGCTGCAATCAACGAATTCAAAGCCGGGATAATCTTCTTTTATATATGTATTTGTGAAGTTTACAAGTATATTCAACGCCATGGCACTAGTATATAAGATTTTGTACTATTTCGCAAAATCTACATTTTCTGCGCACAGAATGTTCACAATTCTCCTTTATCCTAAACTCAACAAAGCGAAACACATTCGCACCTTTTAAAGCTAACAGTAAACAGACACCTAATTAAGAGGATAACTTATGAGCGATCAAACAATTTTTAAAAGATATGAAATTAAATACATAGTAACCAAAGACCAGTACAAAAAGATTCTCGAATCCATGGCTCCTTACATGAGAGAAGATGAACATGGAATGAGCAGAATCCAGTCACTCTACTTCGACACTCCAAATAACATTCTTGCAAGGCGAAGCTTAGACAAGCCTATGTACAAAGAAAAACTTAGACTTCGCAGCTACGGCTTGGCCCAGGACGGCACAAAGGTCTTCGTAGAAATCAAGAAAAAGTATGACGGAGTTGTTTATAAAAGAAGAATCGATATGACAAGCGTTCAATCAAATGCATATCTTCCCGGAATGTTCTCAGGAACACCGGAAGCCCGCAGATTCCTTTTAAAGGCATTTGTTAACAGCTATAAGGACGGAACCTCTAGGGCACAGATAGTTAAAGAAATCGATTATTTCTTAGGTTTGTACAAAGGCATCCGTCCCGCAATGATGCTCCAGTACGACAGAGACGCATTCTACGCAGTGGATGATCACGAATTCAGAATCACATTCGATGACAACATTCGCTGGAGAACAACGGACCTCAGGATGGACAAAGGATTTTACGGCAACCTCCTTTTGGATGAAGATCACATCCTTATGGAAGTCAAGGTCGGAGGTGCAATGCCCGCCTGGTTCGTAAAAATCCTTACAGAAAACAAGATTTACAAGACTTCATTTTCCAAATACGGAACAGCTTATGTTATTAACAGCGGCCTTGCAAGCAGGCTTCCCGCATCCGTTAAGGATGTACTTAACGACAGATATTTCTATGAACTCGAAAAATGTATTTAACTAACCATTGGTTTTATAGGAGGAATTATAATGACAAATTTATTTGCAAGCATATTTGATACAGCAGCAGAAACAATCCCTTTTTCACAATTCGGGATTGCAGTCGGAGCATCACTTTTGATCGGCTTTGCTCTCGCTTGGATTTATAATATAAAAAACAAATCATCAAAAAGTTTTCTTATCTCAATTGCACTTTTACCCGCCATCGTTTGTGTTGTAATCATGATGGTTAACGGTAATCTCGGGGCAGGTGTTGCCGTAGCCGGAGCCTTCAGCCTCGTAAGATTCCGTTCCCAGCCCGGCAGTGCAAGAGAAATCAGCACCATCTTTATCGCAATGGGCACCGGACTTATTACAGGAATGGGCTACATTGCATACGCAGCAGTTTTTGCACTTGTTCTTACAGCAGTAATGGCACTTTTATCCTTCGCTCCATTCGCAAAGGGCGGTATCGATACCGAAAAGGATCTTCGTATCACCATCCCCGAAGACCTCAACTACAGCGAAGCATTCGATGACATCCTTGAAAAATACACCGCTCGCAACGAGCTTTTATCAGTTAAAACCAGCAACATGGGAAGTCTTTTCAAGCTTCGCTACAAGGTAGTACTTAAGGACGGTAAGTCCGAGAAGGAATTCATGGATATGTTAAGAACACGCAACGGAAACCTTGAAATCAGTATGGCTAAGCCGGAGGTGATCACAAATGAATTATAAAAAAGTAATCAAACTTATATGCGCCATTTCCACTGCAGGCTGTCTTGCATTCTCCCTTGCAGGCTGCTCAGCAGTTTCAGATATAACACACGCAGTTACTGAAGTAACATCGGAATCAACCGAGACTTCAGCATCCGTCAACTCAGACAACGCCGAACTCTTTACCGACAGGGACCTGGATCCCAGCTACGAAGCATCAAAAGCCGAAACCATCACTCTTTCGGACTCAGGATCAACAAGTTCGTCCAAGTCGGTTGAAATAGACGGATCAACAATTAAAATCACGGAAGGAGGAATCTACGAACTAACAGGAACATTAACAGACGGACAGATTATTATAGAAGCAGATGACGAAAAGGTCCAGCTTGTACTTTGCGGAGTCAACATCACCAATACTTCTTCAGCCACAATCTACGTGCTCGACGCAGACAAAGTATTTATAACATTACAGGAGGATACAGAAAACTATCTCGCCACAACCGGCGAATTTGTACAGACCGACGATAATAATGTCGATGCGGTAATCTTCTCAAAGGACGATATCGTTCTTAACGGAGAAGGTTCCCTTACCATCACAACTAAATACGGACACGGTGTTGTAAGCAAGGATGACCTTAAGATCACATCAGGAACCTACACCGTAAATGTTTCAAAGGACGCATTCAGCGGAAACGACAGCCTCAGCATCGCAGACGGCAACTTTACCGTATCTGCAGGGGATGACGCTTTCCACAGTGATAATATAACAACTGTAAACGGAGGTAATATTAACATTCTTACCTGCTACGAAGGTCTTGAAGGAACCGCAGTAGTGGTAAACGATGGAAATATAGTAATTAACGCAAGTGATGACGGACTTAACGCCGGTGGCGGAAACGACGGCAGCGGTGCAGGAAATGAAAGCTTCAATCCTTTCTCAAGCACCGACAATTCATCATATTATATTCAGATTAACGGAGGTAACATTACAATCAACGCAGAGGGTGACGGAGTGGATGCTAACGGCTCCATTTATGTAACCGGCGGTTATACTCTTATTAACGGCCCTACCATGGCAGCAAACGGAGCTCTTGATTACGACGGAACAGGCGAAATCACAGGCGGCACTTTCATCGCTATCGGTGCAAGCGGTATGGCAATGAACTTCAGCAGTGCTGACCAGGGATCCATCCTTGTAAGCGGCGTGTCAATTAAAGAGGGGGACACAATTACTCTTACCGATTCAAAGGGCAATGTAGTGTTAAGCCTTGAATCTCAGGTTTCAACAGATTCAATTCTCTTGAGCTCTGAAGACATTAACAGTAGCGAGACCTACACCTTGACCATCGGAAGCTCTTCTACCGAAATCAAGATGGACGGAAACAACCTCTACGGCTCAGGATTCTCAATGGGATTCGGCGGAACCCAAGGAGGATTTGGAGGAGGAAAGCCTGAGGGAGATTTCGGTGGCGGACATAGAAGCTAAAACTCATACTTCATACTTGAAAATGTACAGATATACCCCGCACAAGATATAGTCTTGGCGGGGTATATCTTGTCCTTGACACTTCACATTCTTTACATCTACAATGATAGTGAGATAGTGGATTATTGCGGAATTGGAATCCGTTGTTTTTATATTACAAGGAGGTAGCTTATGGCAGTTGAATTAGGAACCAAGATGGTTATCAGAGAAGAAACTATTAACAATTCAAAACGAGTAAATAATAATGATGTCAGAAGGACCTCTGAGGCTTCTTCCGACAGAGCAAGGGAACTTGAAAAAGCAAGACAGGAAGAGAATTTAAAGCGCGAAGAAAACCGCAAAGCTCTTCTTGAGGAGCAGCAGAAGGCCGCTACTTTAGACAGCACAAGGGGTAAGGTTATCTCAGAGTCTAAAGACGGCGATACCGTTCGTGCCAGCCAGAAGGCAATGGACGCTGTAAAGGACGGAATCGTTCTTCCCAAGGAAAGCGACGAAGAGGTCACAGATCTTACAGGATATTCTTCAAAACAGATCGATACTCTTTACAAAGAAGGCAAGATCAGCCGCGAGACCAGGGACAAAGAGATCAGAAAGCGCGAAGAGCTGAAGAAGCAGCTTAACGAAGATCAGGATAAGAAGGAAATCCGCAAGGAACCCGTTAAGGTTGATACAACAGCCGATACAAAGGCTGCCGACGCTCGCAAGAACGATGAGAAAAAAGCAGAAGCTGCAAAGGATCAGGAAGCAAGAAATCGCGAGGCTCAGAGAAGAAATGATTCTCTCGCAGCCGAGCAGGAGAACTTCAAGAACTTCGAATCCAATATGAACGACCTTATCGGTCAGCAGATGAGACAGGGACTTGATCCCAATCTCGAGAGATTCGGAACAGTTGAAGGCTTCAATGTTTCAATCACCCAGTAATATTTCCGGCATATACAAAACCCCGTATCAAAAATGGTACGGGGTTTCTTTTATCTTAAAAGATTGTTGTTTTGTTTTACGTTACTGCATTCCTGCAAGGTTAATGTAGAATACGAACTCTACTCTTCGGCTTGCGTCCTTGTTTACGCTTCCGTCAGCGTTGTAAACGGGTACGTCATATGAGTAACCAACGGGTACAAGAATGTTTGAAAGCTTTCCGCTTACTTCTTCCGAAATTCCGGATTCGCTTAAGCAGTAATTCTTTACGTTGTCAGCTCTTTCCTGAGACAGTTCTTTATTAAAATCGTAGTCTCCGTCAGTGTCTGTGTGGCCCTGGACTTCAACTTTTGAAATGAATCCGTCGTACTTCTCGTCGCCGATAACCTCGGTGAAAGCTGTTATAAAGGCGGTGAGAGCAGCTTTTCCATCTGCGGAAAGTTCTGCGCTGTTGGTGGCAAAAAGGATTGATGAATCAAGGATGATCTCTCCTGTTTCTTCATCGATCTTTGCAGCAATTCCCTTATTTGAGAAGGCCTCCTCAAAATCGCTCAAGAGATTGTCTCTTGTCTCAAGGATCTCTTCAATCTCTTCATCCGTAAGGTTTTCAAGAACCGCCACATCTTCCTCTGATACGTTGGCTCCAAGATCTTCGATGGTGTAGTGGTTAACACTGGCCTCGGAAAGGAAGGTGCTTAAGTAGTAATAGTTTTTCTTTCCATCGGATAATACAAGTCCGTCAAATCCGCAGTAGAACATGACCATCTGATGGGTGTGGGTCTCGCCGTTCTGGTCCTTGTAGGAGAAGGTAAAGAGTCCGTCCTCATCCCATTTTGCGATTCCGTTGCAAACTCCCGCATGGCCATCGGTGTCGGTCTTAAGAGAGAATGTAGACTTCTTAAGCACAAGGTTTCCTACAGAATCAAGAGCTACGGTCATATCGATTCCTGTAATATCATCGATCTTCTTGGAATTCTCCGAAAGACTGCTTTCTACAGATACACTTTCCTCGGTAACATAGCTTCTCCAGCTTGTGAAATCTCGCTCGATAAGAGTGTATTCCGTCTTGTCATCTTTAAGTGTAAGCTTCGGTCCGCAGAATTCGAAGATGTATGAAATGCTGTTATCATCGAAGGTATAGGACAGGTCACCGGTGGTCTCGTCGTAGCTCCAATTAATAACGGGGGTAAAGGTTATAACATTTCCGTCAACGGTAAATGCCGCGTCACAGCTGACTCCGTTATTGTCGTCGCCACTGACTGCGTAGTAGATCTGGCACCAGTTGTACTGAGTGTCGGTGATCAGCGCATTATCAAGCTCCGCGTTTCCGGAGACGATCCTGTAAGGAATTGAAGAAACCATCTTGCCCGCAAAATTGCTGCAGATATCTTCGCCCTTGGTCCACTGTGCTTGGTTTAAAAATCTTCGGGATGCGTATGATGTCTGGATCCCGTCCTTCGGATGGTTCAATCTGTAATCCCCGTAGAACATCTGGGGAGTGTATTTAACTTTTGCGTAGATGTCGGCAGCGCTGACTGCTTCAGTCTCAGGCATGTCCCCACCATACCATCTGCCGTCGTAAAATACTTCGCCGAAAGGGAAGAATGAATCGCTGTCTGAGCCTTCTTCCGAGTTATCTTCCGAGTCTGCTCCGGATTCCGGCACATCTCCCTGTTCCATTCCATAGTTCTGATCAGGCTGGGCAGGCCTCTTATCAGAACATCCTACCAGCGCGATCATAAGCGCCGCACCCAATATCGGCAACAACCAATGTTTACTCACCATACCAACCCTCAATACTCTCTTTTTTATAACTGTGGAACAAGTGCGCGAACAAGCTTTGCACAATGCTCTGCTGCATGCTTTTCAAATGTAGGATAATCCATCTGTGCTGAATCGTCCGCTTTGTCGGAGATTGCTCTTAAGATCACAAAGGGAATTCCGTTTAAGTATGCGCCGTGTGCAATGGAAGCACCTTCCATTTCACAGCAGTCGCCCTTGAAATTCTCAATGAGCTTTTCTTTGATGTCCTTTGCGCAGATGAACTGGTCGCCGCTGACTACACGTCCAACAAGAGTGTGAAGTTCGGGAAGAACTTCTTTGCAAGTCTTTTCAGCAAGTTCGATCATCTTTTCATCGGCAGGGAATTCCCTGATACCAAGCTGAGGGACTTCGCCAAGAGCGTATCCAAAATTTGTGACATCAACGTCATGATGTACCGCAACCTTGGAAATAAGGATATCTCCGATATCCAATTTTGCGTTAAGGGATCCGGCAACACCGGTGTTAATGATATGAGTAACCTCGAAAATATCGGAAAGGATCTGGACGCAAAGAGCTGCGTTTACTTTTCCGATTCCGCTTCTTACAACTACGATCTCTGCGCCGTCAAGAGTTCCTTCGTTGAACTCCATGTTTGCTTTGGTGATGACTCTTGTAACGTTCATCTGTTTCTTTAATGTGTCAACTTCGAGCTCCATTGCTCCGATAATTCCGATCTTACTCATAGGCATTTTCCTTTCAAAATAAAATCCACCGGCCTGTTACAAAGCCGGTGGGGTTAAAATAGTCTCTTTATCCGTTTTACTGAGGATATACCAGCCTGTCTTCTCCGATTCCGTATAAAACATTATCAAGATACCTGGCAGCAAGATAGTTTGCCATTCCAAGATTCATGTCAAGATAGTTTCCGCAATCCTTGGGTGAAGCGCCGGGCACATCTCCCTTAAAATCTCTAATAAATTCATACATCTCGACCATAAGAGGAACGATATCCTTGGACTCATAATCCCCTGCAAGGAGGAGGTAGAATCCGGTACGGCATCCCATAGGTCCAAAGTATACGGTCTTATCCTTATACTGAGGGTGGTTCCTTAAAAAGGTAGCCGCAAGGTGCTCGATGGTATGCATCTCAGCAGTGTTCATAACAGGCTCCTCGTTGGGGCTTGTCATTCTAAGATCGAAGGTGGTGATGGTCTCAGCACCAACATGATCTTTTCTGGAGACATATACTCCGGGCTGTAACTTGATATGGTCAATTGTAAAGCTGGCTATTTTTTCCATTTTGAATCCTTAATTACTTTTTATCATCAGCAGGCTTAACAGCAACAGGTCTCTTGAAAGCGGGCTTAACGGTAGCTGCTGCGGCTGCAACGGTCTCTTTAACTGCCTTTGCTGCAACATCTGCAGTTTCTTTAGCTCCCTTTGCTGCGGTATCAGCGGTAACCTTAGCGGTTTCCTTAGCTACTCCGGCTACTTTCTTGGTCTCCTCGGTTGCCTTCTTTGCTACTTTCTTTGTTTCTGCAGTAGCTTTCTTTGCTACCTTCTTGGTTTCTTTCTTAGTATCGGCAGCTACCTTCTTTGCAGTCTCGGTAGCCTTCTTGGTTGCTTTCTTGGTCTCGGCCTCAGCCTTCTTAGCAACCTTCTTGGTTTCTGCGGTAGCTTTCTTTGCTACCTTCTTGGTTTCCTCTGCAGCCTTCTTAACTGCTTTCTTTGCTGCACTTACTGTACGAAGTGAGAGGATCTTGTTGGCAACCTCTACATTGCCGGCAACGGTGTATTTCTGTGCTGCGTAAGCATCTGCGGGCTCAACTTTTCCGTCAACCACATCAATGAGAACTTTTGAATCGATGTCAACAAGAGCATCGTTATCATAGTAATCATAGGGCTGAACATTGAACTTTCCTTCGGAAACCTCAATATAGAAAGCGCCTTCTCCCTCTCCTTTTACATTGATCTGAATGGCTTTGTGACCGTCAACGTCCCAGCCTTCAGCCTTTGCGTATGCTTTCTGCACCTTTTCAACAATCTTTTCGTAAGTCATTTTTTCCTCCTTAAATCCATCTTTAAAACTCGTAATTCTAAAAACATACATTAAGAACAAAATAAAGAACAAACAAACTATTCACATTATAATGCCAAGTTTCTTCAAATACAACAAATAATAGCGAGAAAATTTGTATATTTATACAAAAAAACTCCGACGATTTCCATCATCGGAGTTTCCATACACCCTTTAGGCGCATTATTTATTTAAAATATCTGTCCAAAAGGCCCTTCAAAGCCTTGCCGTGACGGGCTTCGTCACGTGCCATCTCATGAACTGTATCATGAATAGCATCGAGATTGTTCTTCTTAGCACACTTTGCAAGATCGGTCTTGCCCTGGGTCGCACCGAATTCGCAATCAACTCTCCATGCAAGGTTATCCTTGGTTGAAGATGTCATCTTGGGCTCTAACTCGGAACCAAGCATCTCGGCAAACTTAGCTGCATGCTCTGCTTCCTCGAAAGCTGCCTTTTCCCAATAAAGGCCGATCTCGGGATATCCTTCTCTGTGAGCTACGCGAGCCATGCAAAGATACATTCCGACTTCTGAGCACTCGCCTTCAAAGTTAGCCTTGAGCTGCTCGAAGATATACTTCTTGTCTTCTTCGCTGATCTCTGAATTGTTTTTAACAGTGGTGGCATATACACCGAACTCGTGCTCAGCTGCAAGAGTAAGCTCGCCTTCAACTGCCTTGAATTTATCGCCGCTAACGTGGCAAATAGGGCATTCTGCGGGGGGATTATCACCCTCATGAACATATCCGCAAACAGGACATACATACTTCATAGTCTTTTCCTCCGTTTACATTAGTCTGTGCAGTTGTAAATGCATCTAACTTAAGATTATACTGTCCCGGTTTCCACGTCAACCTAATCTTGGTTAGCGGCAACTACCAAATAACCATTGTGTACATAGTTTCCTTGATCTTCCACATTTAATTGTGAAATTATTTTATAAATTTTTAAGACTTATTTTCTTCGATTTTTAACTCCTTGTGATATACTCATCAATAGAAACGGCAATTAACACAGAGTTTTTAGCCACCCGAAAATTCGAATTTTAAAAAACGGTGATCTGAAATATGAAGATAAAAACCAAAATAATCGTGGCTTGTATTATTTCAATCGTAGTTCCGCTTCTGTTTATGTTACTGGCCTTCCTTGGAATAGGTCGTTTCCTCGGCGGAATCACACCGGAGATGAAATTCACCTTTGACCAGCTGACAAAGCACTGGCTCATAGACCTTTTGATCGCATGTATCGTCATCATGGTCATGACGGGCCTTCTTGTTTCCACCTGGATAAGGCGAGGCATTTACGAACCGGTCAGTAAGCTGAACGAAGCCATGAACAAGATCCGCGAAGGTGATTATACATATATTCTTGAATCCAACGCCGAGAACGAGTTCGGTGATCTTTACAGAAACTATGAAGACATGCGCATGCGGCTTCAGGAAACCTGTGAAGAACGAGTCCGTCAGGAAGAAAAGAACCGTGAGCTTGTGAGCAATATCTCTCACGACCTTAAAACTCCCATAACCGCCATCAAGGGTTATGCCGAAGGAATCCTCGACGGAATATGTACCACCCCGGAAAAGACCACGAAATACGTTCGTACCATATACAATAAAGCAGTTGATATGGACAGGCTCATAAACGAGCTTACTACTTATTCTAATGTAGACAACGACAGGATACCTTACAAGTTCTTAAGGATCAGCATTACCGATTACTTCAACGACTGTATCGAAGAGATCGGACTTGACCTTGAGCAGCGAGGCATCGAATACACTTACACCTGCATGGTTTCCCCCGATACATTGGTTATCGCCGATCCCGAGCAGCTTAAGAAAGTAATTAACAACATTATCAGCAATTCCATTAAATACATCGACAAGCCCCAGGGCAAGATCGATATAAGGCTCCTTGATCAGAACGATTCCGTTATGGTTGAGATTGAGGACAACGGTCGCGGAATTGCACAGCAGGATCTTCCCAAGATCTTTGAGAGATTCTACAGAACCGACTCCTCCCGAAATTCCGCACAGGGCGGCAGCGGCATCGGTCTTTCGATCGTTAAGAAGATCATCGAGGACCACGGCGGATACATCTGGGCTACCAGTAAAGAAGGCGAAAGCACCTGTATGCACTTTGTACTTAGAAAATATATGGAACTTTAAATACTTACGACTGGAGATGACTGTATGAGCAAGATTTTAATCATTGAAGATGAAGCAGATATCGCAAATCTTGAAAAAGATTATCTCGAGATGAGCGATTATGAAGTTGATGTTTGCAATACCGGTTTAAAGGGACTTGAGGCTGCTAAGAATAATGAATATGACCTTGTAGTACTTGACCTTATGCTTCCCGAGATGGACGGCTTTGAGGTATGCAAAGAGATCCGTAAAGAGATCAATATTCCCATTATCATGGTTTCCGCAAAGAAGGATGACATAGACAAGATCAGAGGCCTCGGCCTTGGTGCTGATGACTATATGACAAAGCCCTTCAGCCCCAGCGAGCTTGTAGCAAGAGTTAAGGCCCACCTTTCAAGATATGACAGGCTTGTCAGCGCCGGTCAGCAGAAGACTCAGAACGATATCATCGAGATCAGAGGCCTTAGGATTGACAAGACAGCCCGCCGCGTATTTATCGAGGGCGAAGAAAAGCCTTTCACCACCAAGGAGTTTGATCTTTTAACATTCCTTGCCGAGAATCCTAACCACGTATTTACCAAGGAAGAGCTTTTCAGAAGGATCTGGGACATGGAATCAATTGGTGATATCGCAACCGTTACGGTTCACATCAAGAAGATTCGTGAAAAGATTGAGAAAGACAACGCAAATCCCGATTACATCGAAACGATCTGGGGCGTTGGCTATAGATTTAAAGTATAATGCTTAAACCTTAGGGACATTAAAAGCATTATCTCCTGCAAAAACAAAGAGTATCGTGACCTTCTGATCACGATACTCTTTTATATTGGTTAAAATTGTTCGATCTGAATTACTGGATCACAAGTGAATCCCATGTATCATCGGGAACGATTCCGATGTAGGTTGTACCTGCGTTTAAGATAATGTCATTTCCGTTTGCATCAAGGAAATGAGTGTTAGCCTCAAGGCTTGAATCCTTGTGCCAGGTGATAGGAACGCACTTACCATCGGTGATGTAATATCCTTCGCCGTCGCCGGTGATGTTGTACCACATGTATCCAAGTCCCCACTCACCGAAGGATGCCTTCTGAAGGATCACATTTCTGACACTGAGAACTTCTCCGGTCGCACCGTCTTTGTGAGCGTTGCCGTACTCGTAGTACTCATAAAGATTGGTATCGGCATTGTAGTGAAGCTCTGATGAGTTGTGAGGGAAAGGAAGTACTATCTTCTTGGTAGCATCCTTTGTATAAAGGTAATCATTTCCGTCAAGTGCGCACTCCTCAGTAAACTGGAAGTGAGGGCCGGTGTAATATTTGGTGTACTCTGAAGAAATAGTGGTTGAGTTCTTGAGGTACTTCTGAAGGTCTGTCTGAGTAATGTACTCGGTGAACTCTCTTGCCTTACCGTTGTCGATACGGGCAAATACACCGCTGATATTGTCTATGCTTTCAGTTTTGATGTATTCATCGATGAATACTGCAGGACCGCCATCGTGGCAAAGAACTGCGTTCCACTCAGCTGCGAGAATACAGTTGGTAGTTCTTGTAGAACGGATACTACCCATTCTCTCGATGGATCCCCAGTCCTTCTGGATTACCATAAGTCTGGTTACACGGTTGTTCTCGGTGCTGTTCATCATCTCATAGATAACGTCGGCATCGTTGATTCCGTAATGGTCAAGAGCGGTAAGCTCGTTGTCTACCATTGCAGCGATAGGTCTCTGATTCTCAAGGCTTGCATCGATAAGACGTCCGGAAAGTTCATTATAAACGAATCCTTCGGGAGCATCCTCGTTCTTAAGGATCTTAATCTCCTTTGCGGTCTGCTCTGCTTCCTCTACCACAGGCTCAGTTACTTCCTCTGAGGGCTGCTCGATGGGAGTTGCCATTTCGTTTGCTGAATCAGGAGCAGGTGTTTCTGTTTTTGAGCAGCCTGCAAATGCTGATACTGCAAGTGCTGCACAAAGCATCATAGTTACTACTTTTTTCTTCATAATATTTCCCTTCTCTATTTTCCTTTACCGTATGCTACCAGGACTACGCCAATAATGATAATGCACATTCCAAGGATTTTCTTTTTTGTTATCTTCTCGCCGAGAAGCCTGTTGGACAAGAACATTGTCCATATATATGTCAAGGATCCGAGGGGAAGCACCATCGCATAGGGTAACATCTTAAGAAGTATGATGTTTTCTCCGGCTGCAATGACATACATAATTCCGCCAAGATAAAAGAATGGCGAAATTAACATTCGAAGTTTGTTTCCGCCTTCGCCCGGCGAAGATTTCTTGAGGAAATAACTCGCGAGGGAAGAGATAAATGTGGAGGTCAAAAGCACCACCACTACGATGATGATATCCTTAGTTGACAGGGGTGTCATTCTTACTGCTACCTCCTATCACTATTACTCCGGCAATTACCACGAAGATTCCAACAACGGTGATCCATGAGATCTTCTCGGTAGGAATAAAGATAGCCGAGAGGATAAGAGCAAATACATAGCTCATGGAGTTGATGGGCTGGAGGACTGAAAGTTCTCCGTATCCGAGACCGATGGTCATGACCACCGCGCCAACGGCATATACCAGGAATCCGGGCAACACCTTTAAAAACAACATCCAAACTCCGTAAAAACCTTGGGAGAAGGTAAGTGCAAGATCAAGGTTCTCCATTGGTTTCTTCCAGAGGAGCTGGCCGAGGGCCAGGCTAAATGCGGAAATAAGCAAAAGGATGATGCCTTTTCCGTTTCTTTTTAATGATTCTATCATTTTTAACTCCTGAATATCAGACGTACTGAACTAATTTACAACATTAATGGGACTTCCGTCAAGGAAGGCCTTTATGTTGTCGTAAACGCCCTGCACGCATCTCATTCTGGCCTCAACGCTGCCCCATGCAAGGTGAGGGGTAATGATGAGTTTGTTGGAATCCTTGATCTTTGAAAGAGGATTTGAAAGCTGTAAAGGTTCTTTCTCAAGGACGTCCAGTCCCGCTGCTTTGATCTCACCGGCTTCAAGAGCTTCGTAAAGGTCGGTGTTGTTTACAACCGGTCCGCGGGCAACGTTTATAAGGATGGCGGATTTCTTCATCTTCTTAAGGGCATCCGCATCAATGAAGTTTCTTGTAATATCGCTCAAAGGACAGTGAAGGGAAAGGAAATCGCTCTCTCTTAAAAGCGTATCCTTGTCGACTCTCTCGTACTCGGTAACGGCGCTCTTTCCGGTAACGGAATGGAAGATAACTCTGCATCCAAAGGCCGTAGCGATCCGGGCAACTTTGCGTCCAATGTTACCCATTCCTGCGATTCCCCAAGTCTTGCCGGCAAGTTCATAGAAAGGGACACCGAAGTTGGAGAAGCGGTCCTGGGCGCTGTACTCACCGGATTTAACGTAATTGTCGTAGTGAGGCAGGCTCTGTGAAAGGGCAAGAGCCATGGTGAAGCTGTGCTGAGCCACCATGTCGGTGCAATAATTTACTACATTGCATACAGGAATATTCCTGCTTCTTAAATAAGCAAGGTCACAGTTGTCATAGCCTGTGGCAAACTCGCAGATGAGCTTAACATTTGCGGCATCCTTAAGGCTGTTCTCGTTCATGGGGGACTTGTTAGCCACCACGATATCTGCATCCTTAACTCTCTCCGCTACTTCCTCGGGAGTAACGGTATTGGGATAGCAGATGACCTCGCCAAGATCGTTAAAGCAGTCAACCGGGATGTCCGGGCCGACGCTGTTTCTTTCCAATACGACGATTTTCATAGTCGTTCCTCAAATTGTGTCCATTAATTTTCAGTATACAAAATGTGGTATTAAACCTCCTACATTTTATCAAAGAGATATGGCAAATTCAATATCATGGTGCTACAATCTAAATTAATTAATAAAAACTTAAACTTTTTAATAAAGGAAAAAACATGAAAAGAATAGTACTCACGGGCGGTGGCACAGCAGGCCATGTTACGCCCAATCTCGCCCTTCTTCCCGCCCTTAAAGAAGCCGGTTTTGAAGTGGCTTATATCGGATCATACAACGGCATTGAAAAGCAGCTCATCTCCGACTACGGAATCCCTTATACAGGAGTTGCCACAGGTAAGTTCCGTCGCTACTTAGATCCCAAGAATCTCTCCGATCCTTTCCGCGTTATCAAAGGGTACAACGAGGCAAAAAAATATTTAAAGCAGTTTAAGCCCGATGTTGTATTTTCAAAGGGTGGATTTGTCAGCGTTCCCGTTGTAAAAGCGGCGGCTGCCCTCAAGATCCCCTGCATCATTCACGAATCCGACATGACTCCCGGACTTGCAAACAAACTTTGCTACGGTTCAGCAAAGAAGATCTGCTGTAACTTCCCCGAGACATTTAATTCACTTCCCGCAAGCAAGGCAGTTCTTACAGGTACTCCCATCCGCGACGAACTCTTTACCGGCGACGCTAAAAAAGGACGCGAACTTTGCGGTTTCGGCGATGATAAGCCCGTGCTTATGATAACCGGTGGTTCTCTCGGGGCAATGGCGGTTAACCAGGCTGTACGTGATGCTCTCCCCGAGCTTCTTGAGAAGTTTTATGTTGTTCATCTCTGCGGAAAGAACAAGGTAGATAACATGCTCCTTACCGTTGAAGGCTATAAGCAGTTTGATTATGTTAAGGATGAAATGAAGGACCTCTTCGCAATGGCAGACGTTGTCATCTCCCGCGCCGGAGCAAATGCGATCTGTGAGATACTTGCTCTTAAAAAGCCCAATATTCTCATTCCTCTTCCTTCAAAGGCAAGCCGCGGTGACCAGCTTTTAAATGCAAAATCATTTGAGGCTCAGGGCTATTCGGTTGTTCTTGATCAGGATGACCTTACGAAGAAGCTCATTGCAGATACTGTTAATGAAGTTTATGAAAACAGAGAGAAATATATAAAAACGATGGAGGGAAGCAGTCTTCATGACGCTATTCCCACCATCGTCGATCTTATCAAAGATTTAGCTAATTAAGAGTTATTGTTTCTCCGCCATGGATAACCATCGGTTCTTCATTCTTTCCTCTGTACCAAATATCGATGGTAGAAGGATTGAAGACCTTATCCCTATTGGCGCTGAACTCAAGTCTCTTTGTAGCAGTTATGTAATCGAAGATTTCGCCGTTTGTTGCATACCAGATATCATCTTTTCCCTGCATCATATCGGTGAAATCTTCTATTAATTTCCACCTTTCTTCCGAATCACCAAACTCATAGGAATGTCCCCAAACGTACATAAGAGGGAGCTCCCTCCACAAAGGAAAATCAAGGAATTCTTTTCCCCATTTCATAAGGTCATTGTTGTGATGACATGTGGGATCCCATGCAAGAAAATTCCTGGGTAATTCAAAATAATGGTTCTCGTTTACTGTTCTTGAATAGTGAACGCCGAGGCTGTTTATGATCCTGATAACAGTATCGTTGTATGTTCCGAAGGCGTATGCCATTCCCTGAATGATCCTTCCGGTCAGCTTTTCAAGGGCCTGTCTGTCGGGCAGGATCTCAAGAGATATCTCCTGCTCAGTCATATGTGTAAGATCTTTGTGCTCCACTCCGTGGATGGCGATCTCATGGCCTTCGTAAATCTCGTTTAATTTATTCTTGTTTACAAAAAATGCATTGTCAGAATCTGCAAGGGTTGATGAATTAAGGTTGAACGTTCCTTTCATTCCATGCTTGCGTAAAATTTCTGCAAGCCTTATGTCAAAAATCTGTCCGTCATCGTAGCTGAATGTCAGTGCTTTGTGTTTTCCCCCTGGGTAATAAAACTTCATGAATTCCTCCTCATGTATGACTGATATGTTTCCCGCATAGCAGTCACTCTGTCCGTATATTTTATGCCAAGTTCGAGAAGTTTGGATCCGTCGTAGTAATTGGACTCCTCTTTGGTAAGAGGGAAGGGAAGGGGAATTCCCTTTTCGTCGATAATTCCTAAGCTTGTCTCCATGACCTCAAACGGGACATCAATAGATTGTTTGAGACACTCGGTAAAGGTCTCGTAGTTTTCCATTTGATTTTCGCAAACGTTAAAAGCTTCGTTATATGCCTTGGGATTTCCAAGAACAAGCTTGATCGCAGCCGCAACGTCCTTGACGTAAACCATCTGGAACTCTCCATCCGCATCCATGGGATGAAGTATCTGGCCTGCATTTGTTATCCAATGGAAATACATGCTCTCTCTCGGAGCATAGTTATCCGGTCCAAAGATGAACGCCGGTCTTAATATAGTATATTTGCTTCCCACAAGATTGCAAACATCTTTTATCTCCTGTTCAAGGGCAACCTTACCGGAAATGTAATCCCCGGCTGCACCGGGAAATCTTCTGGTCTCGAGTTCGGCGTCTTCTTTCAGATACTCACCGAGTCCTCTTTTATATACGTCGGTGGTACTGATGAAAATGTATTGATCCACCTTCGCGTCCATCTTATCAAAGATGAATTCTATATCACTTTTTTGATACGCGCAGAAATCCACGACAGCATCAAACCTTTCGTCCTTTATTGAACTAAGGGCATTGCCGTCATGTCTGTCCGCCAATATCTCACGTACTCTGCCTGACTTAGCATACTTATCGATAAAATCCGCTCTCGGTGCCTCGGGATTATTACCTCTGTGCATAAGAACAAGACTTGCATCCGTCTCCTCCAGCATCAGCTCACAGAAAGCCTTTCCAAGAAAGTAAGTTCCCCCGAAAATCAGTATGTTTTGCGCCATATTGTCTCCTTTAAAAAAAAATTAAAAAAAGTTCTTGACAATAAAGTACTTATAAGTTAATATAGCTTTTGTTGCGAAACAAATCAATAGTTTTCACACAAATGCGGGTGTAGTTCAATGGTAGAACACCAGCCTTCCAAGCTGGATACGTGGGTTCGATTCCCATCACCCGCTGTTTTTTATTGCTCCGCAAGTCCAGTGTTTACAAGGACTTGCGGAGTTTTTTTGTTTCAAATTCAATCACGTTTTGGGTATAGGCGGGTATAGGAATCCCGCCGTTGAGGGCTTCGAGGGCTGTTTCGCAATAATCATAGTCTGCAAAACTGTAGTTCTTCAGATTGACTTCAACTGAATGCCCCAGAAGCTTTGCCCTGTTTGTTACTTCAATCCCCTTCGGTATAAGGACATAGGAATTGAAATACATCCTCACGGCATGATTGTTTGTTATGGTGAATCCAAGATTTTTGCATATGCGGTGCAGG
>JAEEOO010000029.1 GCA_016284315.1 Lachnospiraceae bacterium
TCCAAGAAGAGCATAAACTCCGGATGTAAATACCGTATGGATAACCGGTAATATTATATGCGCCAGAGGAACAGTCTGTAATCCGGTGTCAAAATATATAAATCCAAGCCAAATGGGGAAAGGCGCCAATCCGTGGCGGGTGTCAATTTCCGTAGTAAGCCCTGTATAGGGAATCTTGAAATAAAACCGATCAGCCGTAACAGAAGATGTAGCCTCCGAAACATAATAGGAGTCGTCAACTTCCATATAGGCTAAAAAGATCAGTAAAACTATCTGGACTGCAAGGAGAGCAAATACAGCGATGATAACCGCAATCTCAAAGCCGGTGCGCTTAGGCTTCGAGATTTCAGTGGCTTTACCGGTCACCTTGCCCTTATTCTTTACCGCCCAAATGATCAACAGCGCAATGGAGATGGCCAAGATAACTCCTGCTGCCGGAAGATATGCGTTCCTTACAAAGTTCATGTCCTTTTGCTTTAAAACCGCATATAAAGAGATGGGCAAAAAAGCTGACCAAAGAAGAAGTTGACCAAAGAACCAGCTCCAAGCGGTCTTGCCGCCCCGGATCGTAATTCCAATTCCGCAGGCGAATGGTATTATGACCAGCCACAATATTGAAAGTATTACAGATGATACTGTCATTAAGTCGTCTCTTTGCCTCTTCCAAAAATAATAAACATTATCCAAAGTGCGGTGCAAAATCCCGCTTTTTTGTAGTCAAATGCACAGCTGCCGCTGAAGGTAGCCACAAGGCTTATAAATAACCCTGTAGCAACCGCAAGGATTATTGCGCCAAGTCCCGGAATATTTCTGAGACGTTTACTATTATCAGCACCTGATTCCTTACTTTCCCTATACACTCTAAATCCCCTAAGGATCCAAAGTACAGCCCCCATCATCAGCGCTGCCTCAAACCAAAAGAGGCTGTAATCCATGTAGTACTTTGAAAGTACCGGGCTGTTTCTCGTAAATGAATCGTAATTTCTCGGAGTATAGGAAATATAGTCGCTCTTTTCAAGAAAAGCTCTTGTAAACATTGGAGCCATTACGTAAGCCGCAAAATCCCCTGTTGTTTCCTTGATAAGCTTATCTTTGTAATTGGTCCACTGAAACTTTACGGATTCAAGATAAAATATCTTTGAACCCTTTACTCCAAGAGTCTCTTCTATCAAGGGCTCCGCCACAGTCTTGATTGACTCCCTATGGTTTGCACACTCCTCAATCAGTTCATCCCCGCTTATATCCCAGATATGCATAGCCGGGATCTCGGGATATCTGAACATATCCCATGCTGCTCTGTCAAAAAGCGCAACCTCAATGCTCTTCTGAGGTCTGGCAGGATTTGCTTTGTCCTCGGTCAATGTATATGTTCCAACGGTTATTATCAAAAAGGAAGTCGCAATGATAATGGGAAATGCGATCCTCTTTTTATCAGTCTTTGAAAGGACTATTAAGCCTCTGATCAAAAGTGCCAGAACCGGAACCCCTCCGATAAAGATATAGTCCCATTCGGTCAGTCCAAGTAATAACCAGAAAAGGCATGCCCTTCCAAGTTCAATGGAAAAGCTCTTTGAATCCGAAAGATTCCTGCTGCCCCAAGCTTCCCTTACAAAGGCGGTCTCAAGCATTAAAAAGCTTAATGTAAAAGAATTTGCAAGGATCGCCATATGGTTTTGAAGGATCAAAGGAAATGTGGCAATAACCGCACTTCCCCAAAAGTAAAAGATCTTGTTAAATACGCTTCTGCTGTTCTTACTCTTTCCGCCAAAGGCTCTTAAGAAGAAATAACCGGCGGTTACAGCCAATGCAATTTGAAGTAAATAAGCAAATGAATACCAGTAAAGCCCTGTCAGCTTCCCAATGCCTCGTATAAGAAGTAGAAATGCGGGATAAAGAACTCCCGTGTAAACGCTGCATCTAAAGGAACCGGAAGTCCTAACGTAATCCGCCGTGTCTCCAAACATCTGGACATATGCTATATTCTTTGCGATATAGGCGATTCCAAAGGCTATCTGGACGCTAAACCCTATGATCATCAACCTGCTTAAAAAAGCAGATACAAATCCGGAATTTTTCTTGTTCATCTAAGCTTTCTTAATTAAGCTGACGCTTATTTTACTCCAAAGAATTCATAAATCTTGTCGCAGATGTAATTAACCTGCTCAGCCTTTAAGCCGTAGTAGAGAGGAAGTCTTGCAAGTCTCTCGCTCTCCTTGGTGGTGTACTCGTCAACTCCATGGAATCTGCCGAACTTCTGTCCTGCAGGTGCGGAGTGAAGAGGGATGTAATGGAATACGGACATGATCTCGTTCTGCTTAAGGAAGCTGATAAATGCTGTCCTTTCCTCGATGTCTTTAAGCTTTACGTAGAACATATGCGCATTGTGAACGCATCCTTCGGGGACGGTGGGGAGTTCTAACTTGCCCATCTCCTTAAGCTTTGAAAGTCTCTCGTAATAGAGGTTCCAGCTATTCATTCTGTCCTCATAGATCTCGTCAGCCTTTTCAAGCTGAGCGTAGAGGTATGCAGCGTTCATATCGCTGGGAAGGTAGCTTGAACCATAGTTAACCCAGGTATATTTATCGATCTGACCGCGGAAGAACTTACTTCTGTTGGTTCCCTTTTCGCGGATGATCTCTGCGTTCTCGATATCCTTTTCGTCACGGATAAGAAGGGCTCCGCCTTCACCCATGCTGTAGTTCTTGGTCTCATGGAATGAGAATGCGCCGAAATTACCGAAGGTTCCGAGGGCTTTTCCCTTGTAAGAGCTCATAACGCCCTGAGCCGCATCTTCGATGACGTAAAGGTTATACTTCTTAGCGATCTCCATGATCTTGTCCATCTCGCAGGCAACTCCCGCATAGTGAACGGGGACGATTGCCTTGGTCTTCTCAGTGATGGCTGCCTCGATCTTGTTCTCGTCGATGTTCATGGTGTCGGGTCTGATGTCCACGAATACGGGAACTGCTCCTCTTAAAACAAATGCATCCGCTGTTGAAACAAAGGTATATGAAGGCATGATGACTTCATCACCGGGCTTGATATCGCAAAGAAGAGCTGCAAGCTCTGTTGCATGGGTGCAAGATGTGGTAAGAAGTACCTTTCCCGCTCCTGTTCTTTCCTCAAACCATGCGTTGCACTTCTTTGTATATGCGCCGTCTCCGCAGATCTTCTGATTCTTTACACACTCCTGTATGTAGTCTGCTGCTGTCTCCACATATGGAGGTACATTAAAATTGATCATTACTTAGACTCCTTTTTGTCCGTTGTGTTGCTGATTATATATCTGGGTCTTCCCTTAACTTCTTCGTAAACCCTTGCAAGGTAATTGCCGATGATTCCAAGGCTGATAAGGATCAGGCCTCCGATTCCAAGGAGAAGAAGGATAACCGTTGGAAATCCGTCCGCTGAATTGCCCATGGCAAATCTGACAAGAGTTTGTACGGTAAGGCCGATTGCAAGGATAACAAATATGTATCCGAATATGCTTACAAACTTAAGAGGCAATGTGGTAAAGCTGGTAACATTGTTCACCGCATATCTCACAAGGCTCCTTGTGGACCACTTGCTCTTTCCATACTTTCTTTCCTGAACTTCGTAGTAAACCTTTTCAGTCTTAAAGCCTACCCAAAAGCTGAGGGCTCTAAAGAAGGTGTTCTTCTCTTTGAGTTCAAGAAGGGCGTCAACTACCTTTCTGTCAAGAAGCTTGTAGTCGCTGGAGGCCTTCATGTCCATCTTGATAAGGGCTGACATTATTCCGTAGAAGATACCGGTGGTTACTCCGTGGATGGGATTCTCCTTGCCGCGGCTGGATTTTATCCCTTCTACGACTTCAAACCCTTCCTTCCACTTTTCAAGCATGACCGGGATAACTTCCGGGGGATGCTGAAGGTCGCAGTCCATTACGATGGTTGCCTCTCCTCTTGAAAGCTCAAGGCCTGCAAAGATAGCCGCTTCCTTTCCGAAGTTTCTTGAAAATTCTGCGCCACGGACTCTTTCATCCTTGGCTGCGATTTTCTTGATCTCTTCATATGTGCCGTCCTTTGAACCGTCGGATATAAAGACAAGTTCAAAGCTTTCGGTGCATTGCTGCAGGATGTCCCTAAGCACGGTATATGTATTTTCGATGTTTTGTTCCTCATTGTATGAGGGAATGATGATTGATAACTGAGGCAAGTTTGCTCCTCCGTTTATAATGCTTTAGAACAGTTCTCGCTGCTCTTTCGTTTTATTTGCTGTACTTATCTCGAAGATCATAATCCACGTTTTCTGTCTTAACGTAGATAACTTCGTCAACAAGTTTTACCGAATCCTCGCAGGGGAAGCTGTTCATCTGAACGTACTCCTCGCTGTTGTAGATCTTCTCTATCTCTTCGCCGGCTGTAATGATATTAAGGTCGGCACCGAGGTAAGCTTTTATAAATGCATGATAATCTTCTGCTTTATAAACAAGGTAATCTCCGGAAAGTCCGATGAGATTGTCCGTGATCCCTTCAGTAAGATCGGCGGTAGGATACTGATCCTCGCTGACAACTCCGATAAGTGCGATGGGAATTCCCTGATAATAGCCTTCCGTCTGCTCTATCCTATCAAGAAGCCTCTCGCAATATGCATATGTCCTCTCGTACTTCTTCTGAAGATTGCTGTAACCGATGTTGTCCGTTACGATGTAGCAAAGGATTAAAACTGCGCCGCAGATCGGTATGATCCAGCTTGTCAGCTTTCCGCCAAATTTATCGGCGATAGCAACAATGATAAGGGGGATCATTACAAACCCATATCTCATAATGGCGTGGTAGTTAACATCTCCCATAAGAATAAGGATCAGATTCTCCGCTACAGGGAAAATAACGATAAATGCAATAACAGCGATGTAAAGAGTTAAATGCTTATACCACTTGTTCTTTACGATTTCTTTGATGATAA
>JAEEOO010000030.1 GCA_016284315.1 Lachnospiraceae bacterium
TCTTCGGTGTAAGCAGGGCAGGTCTTCTTGTAGATCTCGGATGCTCCCGTATCACGACCGACAACGGTCTCTGCGATAGATACCCAAGGGTTATTGTGGCAGAAGATTCCGGCGTTCTCCTTGTATCCCGGGGGATATGAAGAAACCTCACCGAGTTCTTCGTGATAAACGGTATAAGCGGGCTGGAGGATCATAATACCGTAATCGGTATCAAGTCTTTCCTTAACGGAGTCAAGTGCCTGAACAGCCTGGCCACTCTCAACACCAACACCTGCAAGTACGCAGAAGCCCTGGGGCTCGATGTAGATCTGACCTTCCTCACATTCTGCACCGCCGACTTTATTTCCGTATGAATCGTAAGCTCTTACGAACCACTTTCCATCCCAACCTGCATCTGAAAGGAGAACCTTCTCCATCTCAGCAACTTCTTTAAGTGCTCTCTCTGCCTCGTCGTTCTTGCCCTGAAGCTTGCAAAGATCTGCATACTCACGACCGTACTTAACGAACATACCACCGATGAATACTGACTCTGCAACGGGGCCTTCTGAAGGACCGAAGGTCTGGAAGGATTCGCCGGGCTGAGTTGAGTGGCAGTTGAGGTTCAAGCAGTCATTCCAATCTGCACGTCCGATGAGAGGAAGCTTGTGAGGCCCCTTGTGATTAACAATGTAATCGAAGGATCTCTTAAGGTGCTCCATAAGGGGCTGTGCAACTGACATATCATTATCGAAAGGAACGATCTCGTCAAGGATTGAAACATCGCCGGTCTCACGAACATATGCATTGGTACCTGCAATGAGCCAAAGGGGATCGTCGTTGAATCCTGATCCGATGTCTGAGTTACCCTTCTTGGTAAGGGGCTGATACTGGTGATATGCGCTACCATCCTGGAACTGGGTAGAAGCGATATCGATGATTCTCTGGCGGGCACGATCGGGGATAAGATGTACAAATCCGAGAAGGTCCTGACAAGAATCACGGAAGCCCATTCCACGTCCGATACCTGACTCGTAGTAGGAAGCTGAACGTGACATATTAAAGGTAACCATGCACTGATACTGGTTCCAGATGTTGACCATGCGGTTAACCTTGTCGTTAGCTGATTCAACGGTGTACTTGGAAAGAAGACCATCCCAGTACTCGCAAAGTTCTGCAAATGCTGCATCAACCTTTGCATCGGTATCAAACTTAGCGATCATAGCCTCAGCAGGCTTCTTGTTGATAACCTGGTGTGACTCCCACTTCTGATCCTCGGGATTCTCTACATATCCAAGCAAGAAGATGTAGTTCTTGCTCTCGCCGGGAGCGAGGGTAACGTCAAGCTGGTGAGAAGCGATGGGACTCCATCCGCTTGCCATTGAGTTGGTGCACTTGCCGTTCTTAACTGCATCCGGCTTATCGGGTCCGTTGTAAGCGCCGAGGAAATCGTCACGGCTTGTATCGAAGCCTGCGATAGGAGCGTTTACATGGTAGATTGCGTAGTGATTACGTCTCTCACGGTACTCGGTCTTGTGGAAGATGGTTGATCCCTTAACTTCTACTTCACCGGTACTGAGGTTTCTCTGGAAGTTCTTCATATCGTCGTCTGCGTTCCAGAGACACCATTCTACATATGAGAATACTGAGAACTTCTTTTCAGCTGAAGACTCGTTGGTAAGGGTGAGTCTGCTGATCTCTACGTTATTATTAATAGGAACGAAGGAAAGGATATTAGCCTTTAAGCCGTTCTTGGTTCCCATGAATTTGCTGTATCCGATACCGTGACGGCACTCGTAAGAATCAAGCTCGGTCTTGGTAGGCTGCCAACCGGGGTTCCAAACGGTCTCTCCATCCTTAATATAGAAATACTTACCGTTTGTATCGGTGGGGCAATCGTTGTAACGATAGCGGGTTAATCTAAGGAGTTTTGCATCCTTATAGAAAGTATAACCTCCGCAAGTATTGGAGATAAGTGAGAAGAACTCGTTGCATCCAAGGTAGTTGATCCAGGGAAGGGGAGTCTTCGGGGTGGTGATGACGTATTCTTTAGCCTGATCGTCAAAATAACCGAACTTCATGTTTTTTCTCCTTATATAATATAGATTGATTGTTTACGGGTTAATAAGTCCTTAAACGTTTTCGTAAACGATTATATATAATAAAAAAGAAAAAATCAATCTCAATTTATTGTGCAAATCCTTATAAAAACGGAATATTTCGTAATCTATTTTCAGAGCAAACGGTTGCGCAAGAAACAGTGTAATCTCTTACACTTCATTAACGAAAGTTTCGCAAATCCATGATAATACAACATTTCGACGTTTTAGCCCTGCAATAATTTCGTAACATATACGGTTAATGTGTACAAAATAGCCCTCGGATTGTTGTGAAAAAGCACAAAGTTGTAAAAAATGTATAAATTTTCTAAAATATAGTTTGCAAATTGAAAAGAATAGCGTTATATTGAAATTACGAAAACGATTAAGTGGATATGGAACAGTGCTATGGCTTCTTTAAAAGACATATCCCGCCAGTGCGGGGTGTCGGTAGCCACAGTCAGTAAGGCTCTGAACAATCATACAGACATTAGCGAAGAAACCAGAGAACGGGTCAGAAAGGCTGCGAAGGAATTAGGATATTCGCCAAACTTCTCTGCAAGAGCACTAAAGACAAACAAAACTCACGGAATTGGAGTGCTGTTTGTCGATGAAGCGCGCAGTGGACTTACCCATGACTATTTCGCCGGAGTGCTGGACAGTTTTAAGAGTACGGTTGAGGATAAGGGCTACGACATAACCTTTATCAACTGCAGTAAAAAGCAGCCCAATCGGATGACTTTTTTAGAGCATGTTCGGTACCACGGATTCGATGGGGTTGTCATCGCCTGTATCGATTTCAACGCTCCCGAAGTTGCGGAGCTTGTCCAGAGCGAAATACCGGTTGTGACGATCGACCACTTATTTAACAACAAAATAGCGATCATGTCCGACAACATTACCGGCATGACAGAGCTCACCCAGTATTGCATATCAAAGGGTCACAAAAAGATCGCTTATGTGCACGGAGAGCCATCAACGGTAACCACCGCCCGCCTTACAGGATTCTATAGGGCAACGGATAAAAAGGGAATCACGATTCCCGATGAGTATGTTGTCGAGACTAAATACAGAGATACAAAGGGTACATATGAAGAGACACTAAATCTTCTTAAGTTAAAGGATCGCCCCACATGCATCCTTTACCCCGATGACTTCTCGGCACTTGGCGGAATGAATGCCATCAGAGAGATGGGACTGAAGATTCCAGAAGATATCTCCGTAGCGGGATATGACGGGATCAACGCAGTTTCAAATCTCGAACCTCAGCTTACCACCATCGTCCAGGCAACGGATCAGATAGGCGAAAGAGCAGCGAAAAAGCTCATAAGCCTTATTGAAAAGCCCAAGACAACCATCATTGAACAGGTTGTTATCCCTGGCCACCTGAGAGAAGGCAAGACGATCGCAGACATAAACTGAGAATAATATCTACTATAATTAAGAAAGACATTTTTGCACGAGCATAAATGATGGAGGGATAAGATGAATAGATTCGGCTACTTCATAAAGAATACTTGGAAGCACAGAGCGCACGTTATCATGGCTCTTCCCGTTTTCATTATTCTTTTACTTTTTGCCTACATTCCCATGGGCGGACTTGTAATGGCATTCAAGAAATTTGACTATAATTTGGGAATCTGGGGAAGCCCCTTCATCGGACTTGACAACTTCAAGTTCCTCATCGCTTCTAAGCAGACATTCCTTGAGATGACGAAGAATACTCTTATGTATTACGTTATTTTCACTGCCCTCGGAACTTTCCTTAACGTTGCACTTGCAATCGCTATTGACCAGTTCATAATCAAACAGGCAGCTAAAGTAATGCAGACATTGATGATCATCCCCGTATTCATTTCTTATGCGGCAGTACAGTTCATCGTATTTGCATTCTTAAATGGTGATACCGGTATCATCGCTCACTTAACAGGAGTTAACTACAAGTTCTACTCCAACGCTCAGTACTGGCCCGCAGTACTTACGGTAGTTAAGATCTGGAACAGCGTAGGATACGGATCAGTTCTTTACATGTCAGTCCTTGCAGGTATCGATCAGGAGCTTTATGAAGCAGCTGAGATCGACGGTGCAAACAGATGGCAGAAGATCTTCCACATCACCATTCCTTCACTTATCCCTATGATCACCGTTATGCTCCTTCTTTCAGTCGGTGGTATCATGAGATCAGACACAGGTCTTTTCTATCAGGTAACACGTAACGTCGGAGGACTTTACAAGACCACACAGGTTATCGACTCCTACGTTCTGAATGCGATCTTCAAGAACTCGAACTTCGGTTATGTTGCTGCGGCAACCCTGTTCCAGTCGGTTATCGGTTTGATCATGATGCTTGTAGCCAATGGCATTGTCCGGAAAGTAGAACCGGACGGAGCATTGTTCTAAGAGGGAGGAGAGAAGAAAAATGGCAAAGAAAAATTTGGACCTTGCTCCTTCAGGCAAGAAACAGAAGTTTACAGTTGGTCAGTTCTTTTTAGGACTCATCTTACTTATTTACACATTGTTTTGCTTTTTACCCGTTGTTCTCGTTGTAGTAAGTGCATTTACCGATGAGAAAACACTTATCCAGAACGGATTCAGCCTCTTCCCCAAGAAGTGGTCACTGGTTGGTATGAATGCGGTTCTCAAGTATGGTAAGCAGTTGGCTATCTCCTATGGTGTAACCATTGGAATCACCGTCGCCGGTGTTGTGGTTGGACTTTTCACCATGAGCCTTTTCGCTTATGCCATCAGCCGCAGGGACTTCCAGTTTAGAAAGTTCCTTAATGTATTCCTTATCATACCCATGCTCTTCTCAGGAGGACAGCTTTCCTGCTACATTATCTACACTTCAATGTATGGACTTAAGGATACATTCGCACTTCTTGTACTTCCTATCTGCGTAAGTACAATGAATGTAGTCATCCTTAGAACATATATTGCAAACAGTATTCCTGAAGAACTTATGGAAGCAGCTAAGATCGACGGCGCCGGTGAGTACCGTACCTTCTTCCAGATCACATTCCCTCTTCTTAAACCCTCACTGGCAGCAGTAGGATTTATGATGGCGACAATGTACTGGAACGAGTGGCAGAACGCACTTCTTTACATCACCAGTGATAAGAAGAAGCCCCTTCAGCTCCTTCTCGTAAGTATTCAGAAGAGTATTGAGTTCCTTCTTAACAACACCAACGTGCCTTCATCCGTTAAGGCAGCCATGGGTGGAACAATTCCTCAGTACTCATCAACAATGGCAACAGTGCTTGTCGTTGTAGGCCCTATCGTTATTGTATATCCTTTCTTCCAGAAGTACTTCGTAAAAGGACTTACAGTAGGATCTGTAAAGGGTTAAGGGAACTTATCTATTAATTTGATATCACAGTCGCATAGTGCGGCTTGTAGATATAGAAGACCAAAGGGAGGTTTTATTAATGAAAAAAAGAGTTTTTTCAGTATTGCTCGTAGCAGCAATGGCAGCAAGCATGCTTGCTGGATGTACTCAGACAACTGAGACAACAACCGGTGGCGACACTACAACAACCACCACAACTACTACCTCTGATGGCGGATCAACCGCTACCACCGGTGACCTCGTTACCGTAAGAGTAATGAGAGACTGCTTCAACCTTGGCGCAACCTCAGAAGAGAGAACCAAGGAAGTACAGGATGCAATCAATGCTTACATCGCAGACAAGATCGGTGTTCAGATCGAGCTTACCGACATCGACAACGGATCTTATGCTGATAAGGCAAACCTTGCAATCGCTAACAAGGAAGTTGACCTTCTTTGGACTGCAGCTTGGATGGGAACCGTAGGAACTAAGGATCTCTTCAGAGCAAACGCAGCTAAGGATATCACCGATCTCCTTCCCGGAACCGATCTTTACAACTCAATGGATGCTAATACTTGGGAAGCTACCAAGTACGATGGAAAGAACTACTTCATCCCTGTTTACAAGGATAACGTAGAAGGATACAACTTCATGTTCCGTACCGCTTTCCTCGATGAGGCAGGTCTTGATGTTTCTAACGTAAAGAGCCTTGCAGATCTTGAGCCCGTTCTTGCAGCAGCTAAGGACGCTGGTCTTAAGTATCCCTTCCTTACTCAGAAGACCGCAATGTTCTATCGTTGGTACATTGACAGCTTCGATTTCTTCACCGGTGACTCTTCATCTGACTGGGTTGCTGTTGACAGAGACACCAACGAAGTTGTTAACACCATCGCTACCGATGAGTACAAAGAGTTCGTAACCCTTATGGCTAAGTGGTCAGACGCCGGATACATCTCAGAGGAAGAGGCTCAGAAGGCTACTTCAGAGCAGGCTACTTCTTCACAGGATTGGGCAGTATCATGGTGGACTGATATCCCTAACAACGGCGAAGCTAAGGGACGTTATAGCCAGGATGTAACCATGGTTAAGGCTTCTAAGAACTATCTCCACACTGATTCAGCTCTTGGATCATGCTACGCAATCGCTGCATCTGCAAGCGACGAGGCTACCCAGGGCGCAATCAAGTTCATGGGACTTCTTTACACTGATAAGAAGCTTGCTGATATGTACACCTTCGGTATTGAGGGAACTGACTTCAACTACGATGCAAACGGATATGTTGCAAAGGTTGCTGATGCTACTTACAACCACTCAATGTGGGAGTCTGCAAACGCTACCGTAGTTACCTGCGAAGCAGAGAACCCTTACACTCCTGAAATGTACAAAGAGTTCAACGAGAGCGCTGTAATCTCTTGTGCAAACGGATTCCAGTTCGACAAGACCCCTGTAGAAGACAAGTATGCTGCATGCCAGAACGTATTTGAGCAGTATGGCTTCATGCTTGAGAACGGTGGTGTTGCAGAGGCTGACGTTGAGTCTACCCTTGCTGCATACCAGGCAGCTCTTGACGAGGCAGGATTCCAGGATGTACTTGCTGAGTTCCAGAGCCAGTATGACGCTTGGAAGTAAGTTTTAGTTCTAACTAAAAAACTTCTATAGTACAACAAAAAATATCCCCTCAGTCGGGTAACCGGCTGAGGGGTTTTTTTAACAAGAAAGTAACACTTTCTTGTTAAAAAACGCTCCGCGAGGATGCGACTCGTGCGGATGTGTAGATTGTTGCTTCGCAACACCGCACTCGCGCGAGCGTATCGCGGAACGATACGCTATTGTACAAGTTACTACAGTACTACGGGAAGAGCATTTTCTCTTCTGTACTCAAGAGGGGTGCAGCCTGTAGCTGCTCTGAAGCATTCACCGAAGTAGCTGGGGCTTGAGAAGCCTGTTTCGTAACTGATATCGGTAATGGAAAGATCGCTGGTCTTTAAAAGGTCCATGCTCTGCTCGATACGATAATCTCTCAGGAACTCAAAAGGAGTTCTGTTAACGTAGGTTGAGAAAAGCTTGGTGCACATGGTCTTTCCGACGCATCCTGCGCTGCTTATATCATCAAGAGAGATCTTTTCCTGATAATGCTGCTGTATAAAGGAGATCATCTCTTTTAATGTGTTGAGGTGATGATTGGACTTGATATGTTCAATTACAGTGCTCTTGCCCTGACGGTAAATATTTACCCAAACGGAGAAGAAGAGCATCTGGATCTTAAGCTCTGATTCTTCCTCCTCGGTTGCGAAATACATCTTCTCAACGTCAGTAAGGATCTCTTTCTGCCAGTCAACGCTTTCATCAAGGAACATATACTTAAGGGATGAGTTCCTGATGATGGGCTCTATGTATTGCCTGTCCACGTGCTTTGACGCACAAAGGAGCATAGGGTGAAGAATGACACAATAAAAGTCGCAGGAGTCATCACCATTGGCACTTCCCACATGAAGTTTTCTTGAGTTGATAAAGAGTCCCTGGCCTGCATGAAGAGTGACCGGAGTTCCCTCTACGGTGTATATAAGGCTTCCCTTTGTGCAATAGATGAATTCCACTTCGTCATGCCAGTGATCTGTGACGCAAAAAGGGTACATTTCCGGGTATGAATTCTTTTTAATATCTGAGAAAAAACCGGGTGTCTTGTAGAGAAAAATCTGGGATCCGTCTTCCGCCACACTGCAGTGTCTGGGAGCCTGGGATTTGTTCTTGTTAAAATCCATATCGTTGCCTTCCTATATTTTTGATATTTAAATCATATATTTGACTCGAGTTCTTCAATCGCTTCTATTTCGTCTAAATTAGGTAACTTCTTGTACCATACTCCTGAGAAATATCTCCAGTTACAAATGATGGCTGTAACGAGCCAAGTTGCGCCTGTTGCCCACCAGATTCCCATCTTTCCGATGAATGCGATCTGGGTAAGTCCGAATGAAAAGATGACTCTGCAGGCAACTTCCGTGAGGCCGTTGATAAGGGAGAACTTTGCGTCTCCAACGCCGTTAAGAGTTCCTCTGGGTACGTATATAAGTCCGAGAGCAAGGTACATAAAGCAGGTGATGTGAACTGCCTGTACGCCAAGCTCGATAACCGGTTCCTCGTTTACAAAGAATCCCACGATGTATCTGCTTAAGAAAAATACAATGGGAATGACGATCAGGTTATAAATGGTTATCAGGAATACGCCAAGTTTGTAACCGCCCTTAACACGCTTAAGCTTCTTTGCACCAAAGTTCTGACCACAGTAGGTGGTAAGAGAACTGCTGATGGCGTTATAAAACATTGAAACAACGATATCAACCTTTGATGTAATGGTGAAGGCTGACATTGCGATATCACCAAAGCTGTTAACTACGCCTTGAAGAACGATGAGGGAAATGGCGATCATGGAGCTCTGAATGGCAAGGGGAATACCAAGCCTGAAAGAGTGCTTGATGATCTGCATGTTGGGCCGGAGTTCTTCAATGGTAAGCCTAAAGTAGGGCACCTTTATAAATGCATAAATAAGGCTTATGGTTGCGGAGATTGCCTGAGCAATAACTGTTGCAAGGGCAACACCGAAAACTCCCATATCAAACTTGATAACGAGCAAAAGGTCCATACCCACATTTAAAAAGCTTGATATTATAAGGAAGATAAGGGGCGTCCTTGAATCTCCCAAAGCTCTCAATACGGAAGATACGCCGTTATAAAGGGCTATGAATATGATTCCGCAAACCGTTGTACGAAGGTAGATCACCGCGTTTTCAAGGATCACACCTTCAGGAGTCTGTAAAAGGACCAAAATGGGCCTTGCTAAAGTAAATCCAATGAATGTTACAACGAGAGCGGAGAAAACCAGTACATAAAATGAACTGGAAATGGTCTCTTTGATCTTGCCGTCGTCCCCTGCGCCGAAGTACTGGGCAACGATGATTCCGATACCGATGGCAAGACCTGCGCTAAGTGAAAAGAATAAAAAGCTTAAGGATCCGCAGCTTCCGGTAGCGGCAAGGGCATCTGCGTCAATGAACTTTCCGACGATGACCGAGTCCACCATATTGTAAAACTGCTGGAACAGGTTGCCGATGAAAAGGGGCAAAGCGAACAACAGGATATGTTTGGTAGGATCTCCGACGGTCATATCGATGGAGTTCTTGGTGTTTTTACGGGTTTCAATATCATTCATAGCATTTCCTCTTATAAAGACTATTAAATCAAATAGGTTAAGCAGTGGCTAAAACTCAATTTAAATCTTTGGTGCCATTAATGATATATCCCACAAACCAAAACAGATATATACATTTTTCACATATTTATATCAAAATATTTCATTTTGGTGGTAAAGTAGTCACTTTTATTATAACAAGGCCATAAAATAAATAAATAACATTGTTAGAAAATTTAGAAAAATTTTCGTATTTTATTTAAGAAAGAAAGGCAGGCATAGACTCTTGATTGCTAGAAAATATGGGCTGTGATATAATAATTTAGTAGATTTGCAGTTTATCGTTGCTTGATTTCCATGGGCGGAGGACATATATGGGCAGCGTGAATAGAAAACGTAAATTAATAGGGCTACTGGTCAGCGGCATTACAGACATTTTCTCTGCTCAGCTGATCCGTGGAGTTATGCGCGCGGCAAAGGTGCGAGGCGTTGATGTTGTTATTTTCCCGGGAAAGTATCTGGACAGAGACCTTTCTGATCGTACGGAGATAATGTACGAGTACCAGTTTGCCACGCTTTTTTCATACGCAAATATCGGAACCTGCGACGGACTTATCATATCTGCCAACAGTATCGGCTGCCATACCAACGAAGAGAGAATGAAGGAATTCGTAGACAGTTATTCAGACATTCCTTCAGTCCTTGTTGCAACCAGATTTGAAGGCCATACTTGTATTTGTTATGACAATACCAACGCTGTTAAGGAAGGAATTGATTACCTTATTAACCGAGAAGGTTGCAGAAAGGTTTGCGTTCTTGAAGGACCGGAGTGCAACACCGATGTAATAGAAAGAACCAATGCTTACGTTGAAGCTCTTAAAGCAAACGGAATGTCCTTTGAGCCGGGAATGGCTGCAAACGGCGATTTCATGGACTCTGAGGAAAGCCGTGAGGCTATGGAAGTTTTGATGCAGAACAATCCTGACATGGATGCCGTTTTTTGCCACAACGATAATATGGCCATTGCTGCCTATGATGTGATCAGAAAACATGGTCTTACTCCCGGAACTGATATCAAGGTCCTTGGATACGACAATATCCTTGAAAGCGCATCCCTTGATCCACCGCTTGCTACCATAATCGCGGACCCGATTCTCATGGGAGAAGAAGCTCTGACCTGGCTCTTAAGAAAGATGGGTGGAGAAGAGCTTGGAGATATAACCCTTCCCGCAAAACTTGTGGGCAGAGAATCCCTTGGACCCCAATATGCGGAAGAAAGACTTCATCTTATCACGGATGAAAAGACTCTTCGCGAAGATTTTTCAGAGATTTACTATAGATATATTAATGAACATACTCCCGAGGAAACGGAAGAAATCTATCAGAAGTTTGAAGTTGTCATGAGAGCGGTGCTTCGCTCTTTGAGCAAACAGATGGACCTTTCCGAGACTTCTTCGGATATATTAAAGAAGTTTGACGACCTGGTTAAATCCCCGGCCCTTCCTTATATGGATACGGAGGCGATGCTGAGATTCGTTGACAGACAGGGAACAAGATCTACGGAATTAAGGAGCGAGGATCCTGTTTCTGCCATGAAGAGCAGAGCCATCGTTGCGGAAATATACAGGCGCATTATCCAAGCCGGAGAGACCAAGATAAGGGACATTACCCATCAGAAGCTGGAAATGGCTTACGCCACAAAGAATTTCGTTAAAGAATCCTTGAGCTTCAGACATGGTACCGACCAGAGCTACCAGGTGCTCTTGAGCGACCTTGAGTGGGCGGGGGTAACCGATGGAGCTGTATATATTTACGACAGGCCCATTATTCATATGGAGGGAGAGCGATTTGTTCCGCCAAAGACCGGTCTTTTAAAAACCGTAATGAAAGACGGAAAGGTTAAGGTGCCGGCTGCAGGAAGGCAGAGAAGACAATCAGTTGACCTGATTCCGACAGAACTGTCAAGCGAGCCCAGAAACATGTTGGTAGCGCCCTTGTTCTTCAACGAAGAACTATTTGGACTCTTTATCTGTAACATGAGCGAGACTCTTTTCTCAGAGGGAGAGTTCATTATTAACCAGCTTGGGGCAGCGGCCCGTATGCTTGATATCCTTCGAGAGAATGAGGATAACCAGCAGCGTCTTGAAGATAACCTTTCTTTGATAAGCAAGATGAATGTGGAGCTGGATACCATTTCCAAATCCGACGTTCTTACCGGACTTATGAACAGGAGAGGATTTGGCGAGGCGGCCAAGGAGTTCCTTGAAAGGGTCAAGAAGAATGGCGAGCCTTGCATAGTCGGTTATGTAGACATGAACAACCTTAAAGTTATCAACGATAAGTTTGGTCACGAAGAGGGAGACTTCTCCCTTAAGAGCATAGCTACGATCCTTTGTAATGTCCTTTGCGGAGGCAACTCCGTTGTGGGACGTATCGGCGGTGACGAATATGCTTTTATAACCCTTGGATATACTGAGGAAGCTGACACAATCGAGGAGAAGATAAAGACTACCTTCGCAGAGTTTAATACATCCACAGATAAGCCTTATAACGTTACTGCATCCGTTGGCATGTACCCCATTAAGGGCAACGAAAAGATCAGCCTTGATGATGCACTGTCCTATGCTGATGAAGCCCTTTATGTGGCTAAACTGACCAAGGATAGGAATGTACTCAAGACAAACGTACCGGGATTTTAGGGAATGCAGCTCGTTCGAAGCAATGATACTAAATAATTCGAAACAAAAAAGGAAGCGCATCTGCACTTCCTTTTTCTTATATACATATAGATAAGTCTGTAATACTTAACCGATGGTCTTGTTGTAGAAAGCGATAACTTTGTTAAATGCTTTCTCATCGGCAGCCTTGAGACCCTTTACAAGAGCAAAGAGATCGGGGTCTTCTTTCTTTGTTACAACGATCCTGTCGGGAGTAGAAGTCTTTTTGGCTCCGCTGAGGTACTCATAAGAAACACCAAACTTCTCGGCGATGAACTGAGCGGTCTGGAATGAAGGAGTACGCTCTCCGCGCTCATATCTTCCATATCCCATTGCAGACATGTTGAGAAGTCTTGCTGCTTCAGCTCTGGTGAGGCCAAGCTTCTTTCTTGCTGCTTCCAATCTTTCAGGCATAAAGTCCATAACTAATTCCTCCTTATATTATAATAATGAAAAGCAATTAATTAAAAAAACGACTGTCTAAAAAGAAAAAATGGAACGGTAAAAAATATATGTAACCAATGGATATAATATCATGTATTGAGAAATTTTTCAACCACAACATATGGGCACTATACGGAAACTCTGCATAATGATACATATTAAATATGATCAAGAAATCACGGCTTTAAGGACACTATAACCGGTAATAATAGGAAACTTTAGCAAGTTTTTATTTTTTTTGGTTATGTAAATTGATTTATTTTATCATCCGTGCTATACTTTGTATGCTTGTTTCTTGGAAAACGTGGATTATTGTATACAATAACACAATATCCCACTCCACAATCGTTCCCGTCTGTGATATTTCTTATAATATTATAGAAAACGGGTTAAATAGATTGAAAATTTTTTTAGGAGGAACCATTTATGAAAAAGTGGAACAAAGCACTTGCGGCTGTTCTCGCTCTTACTATGGTAGCCGGCATGCTTGCAGGCTGCTCTAAGAAGACCCCTGATCAGCCCGTTGTCGATGGCGACAACACCGTCGTTTCTACAGACGACAACAACACAGTTGCTGCAGCCGGAAAAGATTACACATATCATGCGTATTCAACCGCACTTGCAGATAACTGGAACCCTCACACCTGGGAAACCAATGCAGATGACAACATGAGAAGATACTTCAAGACCATGCTTGTTGACACTACTGTTAAGGATTCAGAGGCCGGTGAATATCAGCTCATCTGGGAAGGCGCTACTTCAATCGAAGACGTAACCGCAGATCACCAGGATGACCTTGACAAGTACGGATGTAACCTTCCCGAAGGAAAGACTTCCGCAGACATCACCGAGGGTTACGTTTACGAGATCAAGCTTAATCCTGAGCTTGCTTGGGAAGATGGAACACCCATCAACGCTGATACATTTGTTTACTCAATGCAGCAGCTCCTTAACCCCGACATGCTCAACTATCGTGCTAACAACTACTACGACGGCGACTATGCTGTTGCAGGTGGACGCAAGTACTACTATTCAAAGACCGAAGGCTACTATGTTCCTTTGACCAATCACTTCGACTCGTTCGCAGCTGCACAGGAAGCAGGCGATGTGTTCGCAAATGCTTGGGATCTTTGGAACGCACAGGGCTACATCGATGCTGACGGAAACGAAGTTCCTCAGTATGTAAATGTTACCGATGAGACTGTTTACAGCGCGGACGGTGCAGGCGATGACGCTTTCTCCGGTGTTGATCTTGCTGCATACGGCGATGCATATCCTGAGTACTTTTACGTATGGGAAAACAACGAAGATCTTGGCGCAAGCTTCGATGTTGTAGGTTTCTACAAGGTTGATGATTATACTCTTCGTTATGTTGGACAGGAAGCTACCGATTACAACCTTATGGTTATCGGACATCTTGGAGACTTGGACGTTGTTTATGAGCCCCTTTACGAGTCACTTAAGGACACCACCGGTGATCTTGTGACTACCAGCTACGGTACTTCAAAAGAGACTACCGTATCTTACGGTGTATGGAAGCTTGATTCCTTCCAGGATGACAAGCAGGTTGTTCTTACCCGTAACGAGAACTGGTTCGGTTGGGAGCAGGATGAGAACGGAAACCTCGTTTCTTACACCTTAGTTCCCATCGATGGCGAAATCAGACAGCAGTATCAGACCACCAAGATCGTTATCGACGTTATGACCGATGACGCTGCTAAGCAGGCATTCCTCAAGGGCGAACTTGATACATGGGTACCTTCAAGCGCAGACCTTACTACTTATGGTCTTTCTGATAAGATGTACAAGGCTCCCGAGACCTACACTGAGAGACTCTTCTTCAACTGTGGTCTTGATAACCTTAAGGAGATGGATGCTTCAAAGGGCAACACCAACTCTGTAGTACTTAGCAATGAAAACTTCCGTAAGGCATTCTCACTCTGCATCGATCGTTCAGAGTGGGTTGGAAAGACAGCAGGATTCATTCCCGCATACGCTATCCTTAACAGCCTTTACTACTATGATTTCTACAACGATCCTACTTCAAAGTACAGAGCTACCGACGAAGCTATGCAGGCTATCTGCAATGTTTACGGCGTAGAGTACGGCGAGGGCAAGGCATATGCAACTCTTGAGGATGCATACAACTCAATCAACGGATACAACCTTACCGAAGCTAAGGAACTTATGGCAACTGCTTGTCAGGAACTTGTTGATGCAGGCCTTTACACCGCAGGACAGGATATCCACGTTCGTGTTGCTTGGATGAAGGGACCCCTTGATTCTGATGCAGAAGCTCAGGTATCTCTCCTTCAGGACTACTTAAATGCAGCTATGGACGGATCCGGATTTGGTAAGATCACTCTTGAAGCACTCGGAAGCATAACCGATCGTTACGGTGACACTGCTAAGGGTGAGTACGCAATCGGATACGGCGCATGGGGTGGTGCAGCATTCTATCCCTTCACCATCTTCCAGGTATACTGCGATCCCGACTATGTTTCAATCCACGAGGCAGGATGCTGGGATCCTAAGACCGAGACTCTTACCCTTAATGTTAAGGGTGAAGATGTAACCATGACTTGGCAGGAGTGGTCAAGCTGCATGGCCGGTACCGGTAAGTTCGCAGCTGAAGACTTCAAGACTAAGCTTGGAATCCTTGCAGGAATCGAAGAAAATTACATCGAGAAATATTACTGCATCCCTCTTGCAAGCATGAGTACCTGTGAGATGATCTCTTACAAGGTTAACTATGCAGCAGAGGAGTACAACGTAATGTATGGCTTTGGTGGCATTCGTCTTATGACTTACAACTATGACGATGCTGAGTGGGCTGAGTTCGTTGCTTCTCAGAGCGGTGCATTAAGCTACGAATAATAGCTGATATGAACGGTAATTAAAGCATGAAAATGCGTGGAGGGGCACGTTGTTGCCCCTCCAATTCGCGTGTAAACACAATATAAAAACTGTTTTTTTCCTGATGTCGCTGTAAAAGCGGCACATGGAAAAGCATAGTTTTTATGTTTTAAATGTAATTAATATATAACTAAACTTGACGTACGGAGGTTTTTTCCCAATGCGAATGTTCAAATACGTGCTAAAGCGTATTGCGCTAATGTTTTTTGTTCTTTTTGTTATCACTACGATAGCATTTGTCCTCATCAGGATACTTCCCAGAGACTTGCCTCTTGAGGCTTCTCAGAAGGAGGCAATCCTTGCAAGATGGGAAGCACTAGGTTATAACGAGCCCCTTCTTATCCAATATGGAATTTATTGGAAAAATATCATAACCAAATGGGACTTTGGTACCAGCTGGCAGATTGCTTATCGTAAACCCGCATGGGACCTTCTTGTTAGCCGTCTGACTCCCACTGTACTCATCAACGTATACTCACTTTTATTCTCAATCCCTCTTGGACTTGCTCTCGGCGTATTCGCCGCGATCAAGAAGAATAAGTGGCAGGATAACGTTATCAGTACATTGGTTATCGTGTTCATATCCGTACCAAGCTATGTATACGCATTCCTCGTTCAGTATATTTTCTTCTTCAAACTTGGATGGCTTCCTCTTCAGCTCTATTCACTTGCTGATGCGGGAAATACATACTTTAGCTGGAAGATGTTCCATTCAATGATCGGCCCCGTTCTTGCCATGAGTTTTGGTGAGATCGCCGGACTTTGCCGTTTCTCAAGAGCGGAGCTTACAGAGACCCTTACATCCGATTACATGCTTCTTGCCAGAACCAAAGGCCTTACCAGAGCCCAGGCAACTGCAAGACATGCATTCAAGAATGCTATGGTGCCCGTACTTCCTTCCATTATCGGTAGCTTTGTATCCATCATGGGTGGATCAATGATCATCGAGAAGATCTTCTCCGTTCCCGGTGTTGGTCCTCTTTACCTCACAGCTATCGGAACCCTTGACTATGATGTGTTCATGCTTGACAGCTTGTTCTACACATTCATTGGTCTTATTGGTGGTATCATCATCGACTTGAGTTATGGATTTATCGATCCTAGAATCAGAATGGGAGAGAAATAAAATGAGCACCGTAAATGTTAATGAAATCAAGATAGATCCGAGCAAGTTCGCCTTCGTTAACGAAGCGGATAAGCTCCATGATAAAAAATTTGAAGATAAACCCATCGGATACTTTAAAGATGCCTGGATCCGTTTCCGTAAGAGCAGAGCATCCGTAGTAGCTTTGATCATCATTTTAAGCATCGTAGCTTTTGCTTTTGTTGCGCCTTTGTGCGTAAGAAGCCATGATCAGGCATTCATGGTTCCTACATATGCTAAAAACTCTCCTCGTATTGTAGCTCTTAAAAATCTTGGCCTAAAGACCGGATTTACAAGCCGTGACTTCTCCGACAGAAGCCTTATGAAGGCTCTTGCGGTAGGAGTCGGAGCAGAAGAGTACAAAGGGCAGGATGTAAGCTTTGCTGACGCTATGGACAGCGAATACATGCCCATCCTTGAGATCACTAATGTAACTACTTCAATCGGAGCAGATAAAAAGGAGACTCATAGCTACACCGCAGATATCGAGACATATCTTGAGGTTGGTTTCCTTTACAAGAGCATTGAACAGCATGAACTTGAGAGCATCCTTGCCTGGGAGCAGGAAACCGGTAAGAAGGTTCTTTATCCCCTTGTTGAAAACAACGAGTACAATATGGATCCCACCGATGCAAACTGCTGGTACAAGTCAGATGCAAAGGGAAATCCTTTAAAGGAAAAGGGTGACAAGGTTACTAAGATCAAGGAATACGACGAGTCTCTTGTTCTCGCAGACAACTATAAGAGAGATAAAGACGGAAATCCTATTTACTATGAGTACACCGGCGGTGGTAGTGTAGATACCGCACAGTACAAGATCCGTGTTCTTTATATTAACTACTATGAGTACCTTTACGGCGCAGAGCCCAACTATATATTCGGTACCGACGCTCAGGGTCGTGACCTTATGCTCCGTCTTGCAGGCGGTATCAGATTGAGCCTCCTGATCGCTGTATGTGTATCCGTTGTTAACTTCATCATCGGTGCATTCTACGGATCAACCGAAGGCTACTACGGAGGTGCTGTTGACCTTGTTATGGAGCGTATCTCAGATATCCTCTCCAACATGCCTTTCGTCGTAGTAGCAACCCTTTTCCAGATCCACCTTGCAAAGAAAGTAGGACCTATTCCTTCGTTGCTCTTTGCTTACTTCACCACCGGATGGATCGGAACCGCATACCGTGTACGTACCCAGTTCTACAGATTCAAGAACCAGGAATACGTTATGGCGGCAAGAACCCTTGGCGCAAAGGACAAGAGGATCATTTGGAAGCATATCTTCCCCAACTCTCTTGGCACCATTATCACATCCGCAGCCCTTACCATCCCCGGAGTAATCAACTCTGAGTCAATGCTCAGCTACCTGGGAATCGTAAAGCTTGGATCTTCATCCGGAACATCACTCGGTACTTTGCTTTCGGATGCAGCCGCAATTTGGACGAACTACCCTCACCTTTTGTTCTTCCCTGCGATCACACTTTCACTTCTGATGATCTGTTTCAACCTCTTCGGTAACGGACTCAGAGACGCATTTAACCCTGCACTTCGTGGCGTGGAAGAATAATGGTTGGAGAATAGACAATGGATAAGATATTAGAAGTTAAAAATTTAAAAATATCATTTAGGACCAATTCCGGAATCGTTAGAGCGGTTCGTGATATTTCCTTAGATCTTGAAAAGGGAAAGACACTTGCCATCGTAGGAGAATCCGGATCAGGCAAGTCCGTTACCAGCAAAGCAATCCTTGGAATCCTTGCAGGTAACTCCATCGTAGAAGGCGGAGAGATCCTCTATGATGGTATGGATCTTCTTAAGATCGATGAAGAGCAGATGCACAAGGTTCGTGGAGATAAGATCTCAATGATCTTCCAGGATCCTCTTTCATCCCTTAACCCCATCGTTAAGATCGGTAACCAGATCACAGAGGCTACCCTTCTTAAGAACAAGGCTAACAGAAGAGAAGCCCGTAATCAGTTTAACAGTGTACTTGCTCTCCTTCGTCAGGCCATGGTTGATTCGAAGGCCTGCAGCGAGGAAAAGGCAAAGGAGATGTGTGGAACCTTTGATACTTTCTGTATCAAGGCAAACAAGTTTGAACATCTCTACAATGTAGATGATGAGGTTTGCGAAGACTGTTCAGCTCACCTTAAGGACCTTCTTTTCAAGGCTGAGAAAAACCAGAAGCAGAACGTTAAGTATATCGTTGGCGATGTATTAAACAAGACCGGCAATTTTAAGAGTGAATTCTTTGTACATGAGTACAAGGAAAAGCTTGCAAACGCTTCAAAGGAAGTTAAAGAACTCCTTTCAGATTACAAGCCTACCGCAGACAATAACCGTCTCGGCGAGAAGCTTGAGAATGCTATCAAGGAGTTGGATTCAGTTATTGAGGCTATGTACAACCAGACAAAGCCCAACTTCTTCAGAATCGGTTTCTATGCTCTTAAGAACCCTAACGAGGATATCTATTCAGAGGATACCGAGGCTCTTAACGAGAAGGCTCTTAAGTTCCTTGATGAGAACTTTATGCTTGAGTTCCTTGAGTATACCGAGAAGGCTCTTAAGTACAGCGCAGAAAAGTATCTAGCCAAGAAGCGCGAGGCAGTTAAAGTTCTTCAGGAGCAGCTTTCATACTTCGATGGAACTATTTCCGAGAAGGAGTCAAAAGCTCGTGCTAAGGTTATGACCGGCGCTGTTCTCGGTGCCATCGATCCACTTGAGATCAAGAAGGATAACCGTGCATACACTTTTGATACCGGTATCAATGACGCCGTAAACCGCTACTTCAGATTCGAAAAGCAGAATCCCAAGGAGCAGGCTCGTTTCGATAAACAGACCGCAAAGGTTGAAAAGCTTAAGGCCAGAGGCAAGAAGGTTGACTGGAAAGTTGTTCCCGCAAACATCGTTGACCTTGACCTTCTTAAGAAGAATATCAGCAACGTGATCAACGGACTTATCGATGATTACAGCGAGTTTGATAAGAATTTTGAAAAGATCGCTTTCTCAGAGCGTAAGGTTGAGATCGTAGACTTCTTTAAGGATCGTGCATCCAAGGTTGTTTACAAGATCACCAGATCAATGGCAAAGGAAAATGCTATCAAGCTCATGGAGGAAGTTGGTATTTCCGAGCCTCGTATGAGATATAATCAGTATCCCTTCGAGTTTTCCGGTGGTATGAGACAGAGAATCGTTATCGCTATCGCGCTTACAGCCGATCCCGAGATTCTTATCTGCGATGAGCCCACAACCGCTCTTGACGTTACCATCCAGGCTCAGATCCTTGAGCTCATCAACGACCTTAAGAAGAAGAGAAACCTTTCAATCATCTTCATTACACATGACCTCGGCGTTGTAGCAAACATGGCAGACGACATCGCAGTTATGTACGCAGGTAAGATCGTTGAACAGGGAACTGCAAGTGATGTCTTCTATGATCCCAGACATCCTTACACCTGGGCACTTCTTTCATCAATGCCCGACCTCGATACCAAGGAGAAACTTGAGTCCATACCCGGAACTCCTCCTAACATGATCTATCCTCCTGTTGGAGATGCATTTGCAGATCGTAACAAATATGCTATGCAGATCGACTACGAGATGCAGCCCCCCATGTTTGAGATCTCTGAGACTCACAGAGCAGCTACATGGCTCCTTCATCCCGATGCTCCCAAGCTCGAGACCCCCGCTATCATCCGTGATCGTATCGCACGTATGAAAGCAAAGAATAACAACGGAGGTGAGATCAATGGCTGAAGTTAAGCATGGCGAGGAACTCCTCAGAGTAGAACATCTCTGCCAGTATTTCGGAAGAACAAAGGCAGTTGATGATGTAAGCTTCTCCATATACAAAGGAGAGGTATTCGGACTTGTAGGTGAGTCCGGATGCGGAAAGACCACTACCGGTCGTTCCATCATTAAGATCTATGACATCACATCAGGTAACATTTTCCTTGAGGGAAAGCGCGTCGCTGCCGGTGTTATGTCTTATAAAAAAGCAATCGCTGAGGCAAAGCAGAAGTTAAAGACTGCTGCAACTGCCGAAGAGAAGGCAGCTCTTAAGAAAGAGATCGCAGATAATCGCGAAGAGATCAAGAAAGCTCTTCACGTTCAGAAGAAAGAAAAGGTTGTTGATAAGGTTCAGATGATCTTCCAGGATCCCATCGCTTCCCTTGACCCCCGTATGACTGTACGAGAGATCATTGCAGAAGGTCTTATCATTAACGGTGAAAAAGATAAAAAGGTTATCGACGAGAAAGTATTCGAAGCTCTTGAGAAGGTAGGACTTGTACGTGAGCACGCAGGACGTTATCCTCACGAGTTCTCCGGCGGACAGAGACAGAGAATCGGTATCGCAAGAAGCGTTATCATGCATCCTGAGATGATCATTGCCGACGAGCCCGTATCAGCTCTCGACGTTTCAATCCAGGCACAGGTTATCAACCTTCTTAATGACCTTAGAAAAGAATACGGAATCACCATCATGTTCATTGCACATGACCTTTCCGTAGTTAAGTATTTCTCAGATCGTATCGGCGTTATGTATTACGGAAAGCTTGTAGAGCTTGCATCATCAGATGAACTTTTCGCTCATCCCCTGCATCCCTACACAAAGTCACTTCTTTCCGCAATTCCTCTTCCCGATCCCGATACCGAGAAGAATCGTAAGCGTATCGTATATGACAAGCTGAAGGATCACGATTACAGCAAGCAGGGACCTACCATGCGCGAGATCGTTCCCGGCCACTTCGTATACTGTAACGACGAAGAAGCAGAGCGTTACAAGAAGATCTGTGCTGAATAAGCATGGCGTAAAGCAAAGATAATATGCCGTATTAAGAAAGGGAAATCAGTGAAGTCACCATTGTCACCACTTATCAGAAACCTTATAAGCTACGGTGTTACCATCCTCGTAGGACTTGGAATGGCATACCTTTATATAAGGAATCGTGAATTCCCTGTGGAATCCGCAGTGGAGAATTATCGTATTCTTGCAGATGCCTTCACTGTTCCCGCTCTGCTGTTTCTTATGTTCGGAGCTCTTTTATGGGCTGCCGGCAAGGGAGCTGTAGATGGAGTTTCCTATGCATTCACCTGGGCCATCAAGTCCCTGCTCCCCGGAGCAAGGCTTGCTTCAAAGGATCTCAGCTATGCTGCTTATGTAGAGGAAAAGCGGGAGAAGAGGAAGAAATCAAGAGGTTTCTCATTCCTGTTCTTTTGCGGCCTGGGCTTTATGGCGGTTACAGCAGTATTCATATTCCTGTTTTACAAGAACCGCTGAATTTAGCGACTTATTGGCAAATACGAGCAATAATTGAAGATAATGGACTCGCAGCTTATGGTATAATCTACCTAAACTGCGGGTCCTTTGTTTTTGATAAGCCCGCTTGCTTTAGCTTAAATTCACAGGGGGATAGAATATGAATTTAAAAACAGCTTATGAACCTTACTTTAAGATTGGTGTCGCTCTTTCAAACAAAAACCTTAGAACACCTGCACATATGCAGCTTGTGAAGGAACAGTTCAGCAGCTTTACCGCCGAGAACGACATGAAGCCCATGTTCTATCTCGACAGAGCGGAGAACAAAAAAGATCCGAAGAAATATGCCCTTGCGCCTGCGTTAACCTTTGAGCATGCAAAACCCTATCTTGATTTTGCAAAGGCTAACGGTATTCCCATGCGCGGACATACTCTTCTTTGGCATAACCAGACTCCCAAGTGGTTCTTCCATGAGGACTATAACGAGATGAAGAAGCTTGCAGGCCGTGAGACCATTCTTGCGAGACTTGAAAACTATATCAAGGGAGTTCTTACATTCGCTCAGACAGAATATCCCGGTGTCATCTATGCCTGGGACGTTGTAAATGAGATCGTTGACGAGGGAGATTTCAGAAAATCAATCTGGCTTAAAACCGTTGGTGAGGATTTCTTCATCAAGGCTTTTGAGTTCGCAAGAAAGTATGCTGCTCCCGACGTTTCGCTTTTCTATAATGATTATGAAACGGCGGAGATTTGGAAGAGAGATTTTATCATCGAGAAGGTCCTTAAGCCTCTTATGGAAAAGAAGCTTGTTGATGGTATGGGAATGCAGTCCCATTTGTTAATGGATCATCCCGACCTTGAGCAGTATAAAACAGCAGTTGAAATGTACGGCGCTCTTGGGCTTCAGGTTCAGATAACAGAACTTGATATGCACAATAACGACAATTCCGAAAAATTCCAGCATGAGCTTGCTGAGAGATACAAGGAATTCTTCAAGATCTATCTTGATGCAAAAAAATCGGGAAAAGCAAATATAACCGCTGTCACTTTCTGGAATCTTAGAGACGGAGACAGCTGGCTCAGCGGATTCAGAAGAGAGACCAGTTATCCTCTTTTGTTCACTGATAAATGCGAAGCCAAGGAAAGTTATTATGCTGTTCTTTCGGCCGCTGTATCTGAAGATAAGATTGATAAGTATGAACTTAAATGCAACGAAGAAGATTTCGTGACTGCTCCCGGACCTAAGAGGGATAAGCGAATTTTTAGAGAGCCCATCTGGGAAGAGGGCGAATATGATTATGCAGCTGCCTACGGATTTACACCAAATATTTTCGCATATCTTCACGATGACGATGAAAAGAGAGATTGCATGATCGTTGTACCCGGTGGCGGATATTGCATGTGCTGCGGTCATGAGGGCGAGCTTGTGGCAGATGAATTTTTTAAGAGGGGCATGAATGTATTGGTGCTTACCTACACTACGGATATCACCATGTCAATTCCTCTTAAGAAACAGCCCCTTGAAGATATATCAAGAGCAGTTAGATTTGTCAGAAAGAACGCTTCGAAGTATAATGTTGAGGGAAAAAGAATCGTCATTACCGGATTCTCTGCGGGGGCACATGTTTGCGGAAGCCTTGCGGTCCATTTCGAAGATGTAAAAGATGTTAACCCCGAGTATACCAAGTTCTCCAACAGACCTGACGGAGTTATACTTTCATATCCTGTTATAACCACCGGTGAGTACACTCACAAGGATTCTGTAAGAGCCCTTCTTGGTAATGAGCCTACTGCGGAAGAACTTGAATATTTCTCACTTGAAAAACAGGTTAAGGAGAATACTCCTCCCTGCTTTATCTGGCAGACTGAAGAGGATGGACTTGTTCCTGTTGAGAACAGCTACCTTTTTGCAACTGCTCTTAGAGAGAAGAAGGTTCCTTTTGCACATTATGTTTTCCCCAAGGGATTCCATGGCCTTACCGTTGCAAACGATGATTATTTTGCAGGATGGTCAGGTGGAGACTACTCCATGGAGCAGACCATGCGCGCCGTGTTCAATGTAAGAGAGGGCAAGGGCGTTAACGTTTCCGAGCAGAGAAAGGCAGAGCTCATTGAGCAGTTCTTCGGAGGAAATGAAATGCCTCCCGTAGAGATCGACGAGAGCCTTAAAGAGGATGTAGGCCGCTGGCCCGGTATGGCGGAGGCCTGGATTAAAAGACTGTAAAGGACTATAAATGACTATGCTTAGACAATAGTCTGAAAGTCGGAAGGAGTCAAAATGGATTTTAAAGAGATTACAGCTCAAAGTAAAAAAGCAGTTGAAGAGATCCTTGCAGGAGCAAGAATGAAGCCCGGTGATATTTTTGTTATCGGATGTTCATCCAGTGAGATCCTGGGAGATCAGATCGGAACAGCAACAAATATCGATTCAGCAAATGCAGTATTTGATGGAATCATTCCTGTTCTTAAAGAACATGGAATCTTTGCGGCGGCTCAGTGCTGCGAGCATTTAAACAGAGCCCTTGTTGTTGAGAGAGGGGCAATGGAAAAATATGGCTTTGAACAGGTAAATGCAATTCCCAAGCCCAATCATGCAGGGGGCGCTTTTGCAACTGTTTGCTATGAGAGATTCGACGATCCCGTCCTTGTTGAGAGCCTTAATGGAAAGGCTGATGCAGGAATCGACATTGGCGGAACCATGATCGGAATGCATATGCACAGTGTTGTCGTTCCAATGAGAATTTCTCTTAGAAAGATAGGTGAAGCACCTATCATCTGCGCCCGCCACCGCCCTAAGTATGTGGGCGGACAGAGAGCCGTTTATGATGAAGATCTTATGTGACGACGGATTGCGCTGAATGCAGAGTATTTATGTTATTCACATGATCATATAAATTAAGTTTTGAGAGGTTTTAAGAAATTGAGTATCGAAAATAGGATCAGAATTCCTGCGATCATCGCATTGGCAATTCAGGGAGCATTAACTCTTATAAGTATAATATTGGTGATCTTTCAGGAACCGTTGGTTAAAGCTTTGTATATGAGGAACCTGTATGATCAGAAAACGTCGGTGCATTTTTTGATACCGTCATCAGTCATCTTTATGATCGTTTATCTTGCGTTATACAGTGTTTACGTTGGCATTTTATATAAATACAATGGAACAAAAAGAAGAGTAGTAGGGATAGTATTTTTAGTTGTATACTTGGCTGTTGCAGTACTTTCCGGCTTAGTAAGCTATGTATCATCGATGATCGTAGGAAGATTCATGGGAACCATGGATTTAGCAGTTTATTCTTCTGTTAGTAGCCTTGTGTCGATTCCGGCAGTGTTCTTGGGATTTGCACCCGCACCTTTATTCTTCTTCTCACTTGGAAGATATTCTATAACCGTAGCAGAATAAGATTTTTAAAGAGATAAAACTTTGAAAGAAATAATAATTGCAATTACAACGGCAGCACTTCTGATGGTAAACATCGGCAATGCTGCCGAAACTACAAAAGAAGGGTCGTTAAAATATTATGTCCCTGACATAGAGGTCGAGGAACAAATGGCATCCATGACTCTTCATGAGAAGGTCTGCCAGATGGTCATCGTATCAACCACGACTTTGACAGGAGTAAAGGATGCAAAGATCTCCGGGGATATAACAAAATCTGCGCTTGAAAAATATCCTGTTGGCGGCATTATCTACGACTCAAAGAACATTGAAAATGCTGAGCAAACAAAAGCAATGCTTTCCGGAGCTCAGAGCTTTTCAAAGATCCCTCTTATCTTAACTCTTGATGAGGAGGGTGGTCGTGTTACAAGGATAATGAATATTCTTGATACCACCAAGATCGGGCCAATGCTGGATTATGAATCAGAAGGCCCGGAGAAAGCAAAGGAAAATGCAAAGATCCTTGCTAAGGATATTTCTGCTTACGGATTTAATTTCGATATGGCCCCCGTGGCGGACGTTTGGTCAAACCCTAATAACAAAGTCATCGGAGACAGAGCCTATAGCAAAGACTTTAATAACGCGGCAGTACTTGTTTCATCCGCTGTGGAAGGTTTCCATGAAGGCGGAGTGGGCTGTACATTAAAACATTTTCCCGGTCACGGAGATACTTCAAGTGACAGCCATTACGGCGCAGTTTACGTTTATAAGACTCTGGATGATCTGAGAGCAAACGAATTTATTCCATTCAAGGCAGGAATCGAAGCCGGGGCTGATGCTGTTATGATGGGGCACCTTATCGTCAGCGATATCGACGAAGAACCTGCTCCTTTTTCAAAGACCATAGTTACGGATATACTAAGAAATGAGCTTCACTTTACCGGGGTTATCATGACGGATTCACTTCAGATGCAGGCTATGACAGATCATTACGGTGTGGGCGAAGTAGCTGTCAAAGCAGTAAACGCCGGAGTAGATGTCCTTCTTATGCCAATGGATCTTGAAGAGACGGTATCAGCTATTGAAGCCGCTGTTAACGACGGTACTATCTCTGAAGAACGCATCAACGATAGTGTAAGGCGTATCCTTACCATGAAGAAAAATCTTGGCATTATACAGTAGAAAGATGTATAACCATCGGAGACAGGAGAGCAAAATGGCCGGAAAATATGATGATATAATCGATCATGAACATTATCAGTCTAAGAAGAGACCTCATATGAGCATGCACGACCGTGCTGCTCAATTCTCTCCCTTTGCGGCGCTAACCGGCTATTCCGAAAGGGTAGAAGAAGCGCAGCAGGCGTATTTTTCCCAGTCCGATATTGAATATGTTGCCGAAGAAGATGACTATTACGGCACACATTTTGATGACTGAAGCAGGATAGAAGCGCTACAACTAAAATAATAAATAAAGACAATTTTATGATCATGAATAAGGAAACTCGGAAATGTCAAAAAAGCGATTGACATCTCCGAGTTTTTTGCACATTATAACATGCTGACAAGATGCTTTTTGTACATTATCACAACATTATGCACAAATATATGTGCATGATTAACGCATTATCCGTCAAATAGTAAAAATAATGCTTATTTTAAGTAAAAGATTTCTATTCTAACTTGCCTTTTGATTGATTATATTTAGTGTAGAAGAGAAGGAGGGGGGAGATCAAAATGAAAAAGAACATAATATCAATCTTCTTGATCGCTGTATCTGCTTCCTTTATAGCCCTTATGGTTACGGGCTGTGGTAAAAAAATCGAAAGCTGGGCCTACGACTATGAGCCGACCGAGGAAGTAGCAGCATTCTATAAAGGCGGAAAAGCCGTATTCAAAGGCGAAAAATACACCTACGTTAAAGACGATTCCTATATAACATTTACCGGAAAAGATGAAACATTAAAACTAAGATATACGGAAGACGATGGACAGATGGTTCTCTATGAGAAAGCCACCTATGTCCGCTCGGCGCAGACTCCCGGAGCTGAGCTTGTCGGAGCATGGTACTCCGATACTGTAAACGGCTGGTCCTATGAATTCAACGACAGAGGAGAGTTTTCAGAGGACGGTATCTTCTATGGATATTATTCAATTGACGAAGATAACCAAAGGATAATGCTCATGTATACGGATCCGGTTCCTAACATCTACATTTACTACGAGATGGATGGTGATAACCTGACTATTTCGTATCCATGGACTCTTGTTCCAACCACACAATCCTGAAATTAAAAGCAGCATGCGCTTTTATTGTTTTTAAAGTTTTAAAAATGGCAGGCAACTGCCGCGTCACCCTACTTTTGTAAAGGAGAGGAAAAAGTTATGAAAATGAAACGTTTAGTATCAAGCGTTTTAGCCGGCCTTCTTGCAGTTACCATGATAGGCTGTACAAACGCACCTGCAGGCGGAAGCGCAAGTTCCGGCTCAAGTTCAGGTTCTTCAAGTGCTCCTACTACTGCAGCAGAGAGTGGAAAGATCACACTTAACATGTGGTGTATCGCTACAGAGAGCGATTCAAACCGCAAGTCCTATGAGAAAGCTATTGCGGATATGGAAGCAAAGTATCCCGATATCACATTTAACTGGGAAGCTATCGAGAACCAGTCATACAAGACAAAGATCAAGGCGGCAGTTTCCGCTAATGAAACCCCCGACATCTTCTTCACCTGGTCATGCGCATTCCTTGGCGATTTCGTAGAAGCAGGTAAGGTATATTGCCTTGACGAAGCATATGAGAAATATAAGGATGAGCTCCCTGAGAAGATGCTTGCCAATACCACTTATGACGGAAAGCACTACGGTGTTCCCACAACAATGAACATTGTAGGTCTCTTCGCAAACATGGAACTCCTCGGAGAAGTTGGATATGATGAGATCCCCGGAACCTATGACGAGTTCATCGAGTGCTGCGATAAGCTTAAAGAAAAAGGAATCATTCCTTTCGGTTGTGCTGGAAAAGAGACCTGGTGCGTAACCGAGTATCTTGAGTCCGTAATCGAGAAGAGCGCAGGCGCAGATACCCTTAACTCAATCTTTGCAGGTGAAGCTTCATGGAACAATCAGGACGTTGCTGATGCAGTTGATACGTTCCAGAGTCTTGTAAACAATGGTTACTTTGATCCTTCAGGAATCGGACTTACCAACGATGAAGTAAAGAACAACTTCATGGCAGGAAAGTATGCATTCTACATGAACGGAACCTGGAACTGCGCAGACTTCGCAGCTAACGAAGAGTTCTTCCCCAAGGTAAAGGTTGGCGAGTTCCCCGTTATCAACGCTGACAAGGCTAAGCTTGGACAGCTCATCGGCGGACCTTCAGATACCCTCGCAGTATCAGCATCATCACCCAACGCAGCAGTAGCAGCTGACTACGCTTTCGAACTTGGTAAGCTTATCTGCCACTACGGATATCTTGATGGTTGCGGACTTCCCGCATGGACTCCTTATGGAGACACCAGCAACGTTAACGGACTTACCCAGACTGTTGCAGGTATTGTAGCAGATTCAGATACAATGGTTCTCTTCGGTGATACCGCTATGGCAGCAGACTCTGCAGCTACCTATCTCTCATACGTAGATCAGGTTTACGGATGCCTCCTTGATGGTCAGCAGTTCATTGATGGACTTGCTAAAGACATTAAATAATTACAGATAAGATTATCTGGGTCCTTCCCGGCTTCCTTAGGGAAGACGGGAGGGATTTTTTCCATGCAGGATTTATATAGAACCGAAAGGCTTTATTATGAAAAAGTTAAAAAAAGGATTTGCGATTTTTATTTTCCTGCTACCCGGACTGTTTCTTTTTGTAAGTATTCTGATAGCGCCTATAGCAGTGTCTGTCTACAGAAGCCTTTATGACTGGAACGGTTTTAGTGAGGGTACATTTATCGGATTTGGAAATTACATAGAATTGTTCACCAATGGTTCTATTAAGTTTATGACTGCCCTGAAGAATTCCCTTATTCTTGCTTTCTTTTCTGTTTTTGTTCAGTTGCCCTTTGCACTCTTGCTGGCGCTGCTTTTGGGAAGAGGTATCAAGAGGGAGAAAACCTTCTTGTCAATATTCTTCATGCCTGTGCTTATATCAACAGTGGTTATCGGCCAGCTTTGGCTTAAGATCTACAATCCCGATTATGGTCTCCTTAACAGATTCCTTGACTTTGTCCATCTTGGTGCATGGAAGCATACTTGGGTTGGTGAAGTTGGAACTGCTCTCGGTAGTGTCATAGTTCCCACTATCTGGCAGTATGTGGGTTATCATATGCTTCTTATGTATGCCGGCGTTAAGGGTGTTGATATAGATCTTCGCGAAGCTGCAATGCTTGACGGAGCTACTAAGTGGCAGGTTGACAGATATATTGTCATTCCGATCATCAAGCCTATTATAAGAGTCAGCGTTATCTTTGCAGTCACAGGTTCGCTAAAGACTTACGACCTTGTTCGTATCTTAACAGAAGGCGGCCCCTTCCAGACGACGGAGGTTCCAAGTACTTTACTTGAAAATATGCTGTTTTTAAGGAACAGGTACGGAATGGGAAGTACTATTTCCGTAATGCTGATCATTCTGTGCTTTGCATTTGCTCTTGCCATAACCGCGGCTTTTAAGGAAAAGGATTAAAAAATGGAGAGTATAACACAAAAGGAAAGTAAACCCGCTGCAAAAGTGGGGATTTATATATTCTTAAGTATCTGGGCATTGATAAATATTTTTCCGATCTATTTCATGTTTACCTTTTCTCTTAAATCAAACGATGAAATATTCGGAAAAAATATCATCGGTCTTCCGGCTAAGTGGCTTTGGTCAAACTACGCCACAGCGATGAAGACCGGAAACATGTGGCTGTACTTTTTAAACAGTATAATTGTTACTGTGGCAGCGATCGCGATCTCACTAATGGCGGCCATGATGGCAACTTACGCCATGACCAGGATCAAATGGAAATTCAGTAAGATCACCAATGCCTTTTTCATGTTGGGGCTTACCATACCTATTCAGGCTTCCATCGTTCCCGTATACGTTATTCTTTCAAGAGCACATTGGCTCAATAAGTATTCTACATTGATAATCCCTTACGCAGCTTTTGCGTTATCAATGGCTATACTTATCTGTACCGGCTTTATGGCAGAAATTCCCTCTGCTCTTGATGAAGCAGCGAGGATTGACGGATGCGGATATTTCGGAACTTTCTTTAGGATCGTGTTGCCCCTTATGAAACCGGCAGTATCAACCGTTGGTGTTTACTCATATCTTCAGTGCTGGAATGAGTTCATGTTCGCAAATGTATTTATTTCGGACAAGGCCCATAAGACACTTCCGGTGGGAATTAAAGCTTTGTCCGGTCAGCATACAACAGAGTGGGGACCAATAGGTGCGGCTCTTGTTATTGCAACCTTTCCGACGCTTATCGCATACCTGTTCCTTTCAAGGAAAATACAGGCAAGTTTTATTGCCGGGGCGGTGAAAGGCTGATATCAATTGAGTTGTTCACGCATGCTTTGCGAAGTATAATCAAGGTGTAACAACAAGGTATTTGATCTGACATATTTCGCGGAGCAGATATGTTTTCAAAGATTTGGAAAAGCTTGTTCACAAGTAAAAAGAGATTGTCACTGTCTACGGGGATAAAAAATGTGATGGTGGGAACGATGCTGGTGGTTACTGCATCCTTCCTTCTTTCCACATATGTAGTCACCATCAACGAGAGAAAAGATTTCTCAAAAAGAGAATCAGAAAGCGTTATCGCCACACTTTCAAACAATATTGTTTCGGAGATAGACAAATACAAATCTCTTTCCAGACTGATCATGACAGATGACAGCATTCTGACTTTTTTAAGATCGGATGTATCAAGGGTAGACATCAGCATGATCAATGATGCCAGATATGGGATCATGGATATTTTGAACGTAACCGAAGGTGTGGACACGGTCATGATATTCAGGGAAGACATGATCATGGCTACAACCAATAGGTTTTCATACAAGTACGACTCTGACGTGCTAAACGGTGAAGAGTGGAAAAAGGACATCTACGCCGGAATGGGTAAGGCTGTTATATCCATAAACAGCAATGGCATAGCTCATAAACTGGAACATAAACCTGTTGTAACCATTGGCAGGGCGATTTACGACATTGATTCCCAGAAAAGAACCGGAATTCTTTTGATGAATATTTCCGGAACTGCTTTTTCAAGACTTCTGGATAATCTTAATTACAGCGATATTTGCATCATGGGTGAGGACGGAAGTTTTATAGCCGGGAACAGCGAATATGTGGATCTTTTTGAAGACGAATTCTTATCTACCGAGACTACACATAAAAATGTCCGGGTTAATAAAAAACTGACTCTTTTGTCCGGAGCCAGGATTGAAAATACTCCCATAGTAGTTATGAGGGTATCACCATACGGAATGGCCGGAATCCCTCACAGGATGATCTACATCCTCGTATTCCTTTTATTTGTAATCATCCTGCTTACCGCATGTATTGGCTTTTATATAAGGCTAAACATTACTGAACCAATATTTGAACTGTCAAATTCGATGGAGAAAAACAGACAGTGCGGAAAGCTGGATAAGATAGAAGTACCGGTTCCCAATACGGAACTTGAAATGCTGGAAAATGATTATAACAGCATGATTGACCATGTGAACGAGCTCATCGGAAAGCTGGTGGAGAAGGAAAAGAATCTCCAGAAGGCTGAGATGAGAGTTTTGCAGGAGCAGATAAAGCCTCATTTCCTCTACAATTCGATTGACACCATTGGTTATATGGCTTTTGATGCGGGAGCGAAGAATGTTCACGAAGCTCTGGAAACACTTGGAAGTTTTTACAGGAATTTCCTGAGCAAAGGAGAGAAGAATATACCTCTGTCGAGAGAGATATGGATAGTTAAGGATTATCTTTCGATACAGAAATTGAGGTACGGAGATATTTTAGAGGATGAGTATGATATAAGCGAAGAGGCAACAAGTTATATTGTTCCCAAACTTATATTGCAGCCTCTTGTAGAGAATTGTATTTATCACGGCATCCGTCCCAAGGGTGAAAAGGGGACCATTTCAATTAAGGCCGAAGTCATTGATGAAAAACTCCACCTTTCCGTCAAGGACACAGGCGTTGGAATGACGCAGGAACAGATAGAGAAGATAATGACAACTCAAAAAGGAGAAGAAGAGGATATTGATTCCGAGAGCTTTGGACTCTGGGGAACAATAGAGAGGATCAGATACTACACCGGTGTGGAGGATGTTGTATCTATCAGCAGTGAAATTGGGGAGTACACAGAGATCGAGTTTACGATCCCGAATCTGTCGTATCCCGCGGGGGAATAAGCTATGGACAGAACTTATAGGGTCATGGTAATTGATGATGAAGAGTCGGCCAGGAACCTTATGAAGGCCGCTTTTGACTGGGAGAGTCTTGGCATGGAAGTGGTCGGAGAGGCTGCCAGTGGAATTGAGGCCATCAATACCATCGATGAGATCAAGCCGGACATTGCTTTTGTTGATATATCCATGCCTTTTATGGATGGAATAGAGTTCACAAAGCTTGCTACGGAAAGATATCCCAACCTGATCATTATCATAATGACCGCCATTGACCAGTTTGAGTATGCAAGGAAATGTGTAAGTCTCCCTGTTTTTGACTATATGCTTAAACCCGTTGTCCGAACCGAGGTTACGGAAGTTCTTGAAAGAGCAGGTAATAAACTGGCGGGGATGGATGACTTTTGGGAAGCTATAGCGGATAAAGATGGAGCTACTGAAGGCGATAATCCTACGGAGTCTATAAAAAAATATGTAAAGGAAAACTTTACGGATCCTAAGCTTAACCTTGCTTTTATAGCGCAGAATTTTGGATTCAGTGCAAGTTATTTATCGAGGAAATTCAAGGCAGATACAGGAAAGAACTTTGTGGAGTATTTGACGGATATTCGCATGACCAAGGCTATAGGTTTTGCGAGAAGCGGTTATAAAATGTACCAGACTGCTTCTGCTGTAGGAATCCCCGATCCCAATTATTTCGGAAGATGCTTTAAAAAATACACCGGAAAGAAGTATTCGGAGTACGGTTTATAATGATTTAGGATAAAAGTTTACGGAATAAGCCCGAAGATGAGGACAAGTATCTCTCTTCGGGCTATTTTGATATGTTTTCAACGATTATTTTATGGTATAATAACTTAGAATAACGTATTATTAGATATAGGATGATGTATGAAAAAGATTTTTAGGAAGAGGACCAAAGCCGAGATTCGAAAGCTTACTAAACGTCTCGCGCTTGATACTTTGTGCGATCTCATAGGTAGTATCGCTTACGCAATGGGTATTTATACCTTTGCTAAAATGGCGAATTTCTCACCGGGAGGTATCTCCGGTATCGCACTTATCATGAACTACCTTTGGAATCTTCCCATCGGTGTCATGACCCTTATCATGAATATCCCCCTTGTAATTGTGAGTTACAAGATAGTGGGACCCAGATTCCTTGCCAAGACGGCAAAGAGCATGATAATAAGCACAATATTTTTGGATGTAATATTCCCCCTCATCCCCTTATACGAAGGAAACCGTATGATGGCGGCTTTGTATTCGGGACTTCTGATGGGTGCGGGAATGGCATTCTTCTACATGAGAGGAAGCAGCTCCGGTGGAATGGATTTCCTTTCCATGATCATCAAAGTAAAGCACCCTCATATTTCACTGGGAATCGTTACCGCGGTAACGGACTTTTTGGTAATACTCATCGGTTGGCCGGTGTTTAAGGATGCGGACGCAGTCCTTTACGGACTTATCTGTTCCTTCTCGGCATCGATAGTAATAGACAGGATTCTATATGGTCTCGGCGCAGGAAAGCTGGTCATCGTCATCACGACTCAGACGGATGACCTTATAAACAAGATCAGCGATCTTACGGACAGAGGCTCAACAGTTATTAAAGCAATCGGAAGCTACACAAAAGAAGAAAGGGATGTAATACTTTGCGCATGTTCTAAGTCCCAGACCTACATGATCACAAGCGCAGCCCACGAGGTCGATCCCGGGGCATTCGTGATGGTAACTGAGACAAGCGAAGTATTTGGGGAAGGATTTAAGGAATACAAGAAATAACACGGAGGAAAAAGCAGTATGGAAAAAGAAAAGACTAACGACAGTCAGTCCGCATTTGAGTACGCCATTTATGTTATTATCGGAAGTTATTTTAAAAAGACATCTTGTATCAGTCCACAACTTGAAAAAACACTGAAAGTAAAATTCTTGGAGCAGAAGCAGGATAAGCAGACAGCCCTTGAAGAAAACTGCATCAGCTATGTTGAGAAGAAACTGCTGAGAAGCCTTCCCGAGCAGGTTTGGGATGGTGAGGCCAAGGTACAGCTCGGTATCAAAAATGAAGAGCGTGTTCCCGAGGTCAGATTTACCACGGACAAATATATGCTGAGAATATTTGGACGCTATAAAGGAAAAGGAACGGAGCTTCAGTATAAGCTCTTATCTAAAAAGACATCATAAGGAGTACTACACAGCATGGAAAAATTTTCTAAACTTCCCTACGAACGCGTAGATTTAGAGGGAATGAAAAAAGACTACGCAGCGCTCGTTCAGCGTCTTAAGGATGCGAAGAGCGGAGAGGAGCAGTGGGAAGTTCATCAGGACTATTACAAGCTCACCAACCACATTTCTACTATGCTTGTAATTGCCTCTATTCGTCATGACATCGATACCACCGATGAATTCTATGAAAAAGAAGACGACTATTACAATGCATTCAGACCCGAGTTCACAAATTGCCTGAATACCTATTCCAAGGTACTTTATGAGTCTCCTTATCGTCCTTTCCTTGAGGAGAAGCTTGGACCTGTTGCTTTCAAGAACATCGAGATCGCTCTGAAGGCATTTGACGAAAAGCTTATCCCTCTTATGCAGGAAGAGAACGAACTTGAGAGCAAATATACCAAACTCATTGCTACCGCAAAGATTGAGTTTGAAGGCGAAGTTTACAACTTAAGCCTTATGTCCAAGTTCCTTACTTCACAGGACAGAGACGTTCGTAAGCGCGCAGTAAAGGCTATGAGCGATTACTTCCTTACCGTTACCGACGAGATCGACGAGATCTACGACAAGATGGTAAAGAACCGTACCGCACAGGCAAGAATGCTTGGCTATGATAACTATATTCCTCTTGCTTACCTCCGCATGCAGAGAAACAGCTACGGACAGGAGCAGGTTGAGAATTTCAGAAAACAGGTTAAGGAAGCGTTTGTTCCTTTCGTTTCAGAGATACACGAAAAGAGAAGACAGCGCATCGGCGTAGACAAGCTTAAGTTCTACGATAACGGTGTTTACTTCCCTAACGGAAACCCTGCACCTACCGGTACTCCCGAAGAGATCCTTAAAGCAGGCCAGGAGATGTACCGTGAGCTCTCGCCCGAGACCGCAGAGTTTATCGACTTCATGATGGAGCATGAGCTCTTCGACGTCCTTGGAAGAAAGACCAAGCGTCAGGGCGGATACATGACTTACATGGCTGATTACAAGGCTCCCTTCATCTTTGCAAACTTCAACGGAACCAGTGGTGATGTTGATGTTATCACCCACGAGTGCGGACATGCGTTCCAGGGCTATATCAACAGAGATGATGAGATAACCGAGCACAACGATATCACCATGGAGACCGCAGAGATCCACTCCATGTCTATGGAATATTTCACCTACGGATGGATGGAGAAATTCTTCGGCGACCGTAAGAATGATTATCTTACCATGCACCTCGAGGATGCCATCATCTTCGTTCCTTACGGATGTATGGTCGATGAGTTCCAGCACATTGTATATGCAAATCCCGATATGACTCCCGCTGAGCGTAAAGCTACTTGGAAAAAGTTGGAGGAGACATATCGTCCTCATATCGATTTTGATGGTGATCCTTTCTTCGGAGAGGGCGGATACTGGCAGCGTCAGGGCCATATCTTCCAGTCACCTTTCTATTACATCGACTACGTACTTGCAAGCATCTGCGCTATGCAGTTCAAGGTTAAGATGGACGAGAACTTTAAAGATGCTTTTGAAAAGTATCTTGAGCTTTGCAAGCTTTCCGCAAAGAAGTTCTACGAGCCCATGCTTGAGACCGTTGGACTTAACAGCCCCTTCAAGGATGGCTGCATAAGCGAACTTGTTTCAAAACTTAAGGAAAAAGTATGATCTGAACAGTCATAATGGCTTTATAACCATTGGCTAGAAGTAAAAAGAATTCATGCAGCGTCATTTTTTATGGCGCCGCGGTAGATACTGAACTTTAAAAGAAATAGTGATATAATATAAGTTGTTTGGAACAGTTTCCAAACAACTTATATTTTTGCCATTTTACAGGAGGGATATCATGGAAAGAGTAGAAAAATTTTTAAAGGAAGCAGGAGCATATTATCTTGCAACAGTTGACGGAGATCAGCCCAGAGTAAGGCCTTTCGGTACTGCACATATTTTCGAAGGAAAACTTTACATCCAGACCGGAAAGAAAAAGGATGTTTCAAAACAGATCCATGCTAATCCCAAGGTTGAGATCTGCGCTTTTAAGGATGGTGACTGGGTTCGCGTTGCCGGAGAACTTGTAGCAGATGACAGAAGAGAAGCAAAGCAGTCCATGCTTGACGCATATCCTTCTCTTCAGGGAATGTATTCCGCAGATGACGACAATACAGAAGTTCTTTATTTTAAGAATGCTACCGCAACTTTCAGTTCATTTACCAAGGCTCCCGAAGTAGTAAAGTTTTAAGAACGAAAATAAAAAATAGTGAAAGAAAATGCTTTTATTATTCTTGGTTTTATTATATAATGTTTCTCGTTTGCGCGTCTTGTACTAAATATAAGGCTTGTGAATAAATTACAGGTATGAGGAGCATGATTTTAAAATGAACTACATGGATCTTGTTAAGAATTCCGATGTTGTTGTTAAGGCAGCAAACCTTTTGGAATGCCCCCTGGATCTTTCTGAGATCGATCCCGCTAACGACAAAGGAATGAACTATTGGTTTTTGCTGTATATCAGATATATTGCTTTATGCCTTGAGAAGGACGGTTGTGAAGCAGTTACGGATGAAGCAATCCTTTCTGTTGTAGATAATACTAAGAGAAAGGCAGCAGAGATCTTGATAGCAAATGTACTCAGAGAGTATTCTGAGAATGAAGAGTGCGGAAAAGCGGAGTTTGAGATCTGCGGACCCCACATCAAGAAAGCACCTATCTATCTCATCTACGGTGCCCACAAGAAGGTTATCAGTGCCTTTGGTTATGTAGCAACCAAATCAGCATAACAAACAGATTAATAGTAAATTAAAAGACGGTTATCATCACGATGATGGTAACCGTTTTTTGTCAGCGGAGTTGGAGGGATTTGAACCCTCGCGCCGGTCGCCCGACCTACCGCATTTCGAGTGCGGACCCTTCAGCCACTTGGGTACAACTCCATTGTTTGCACGCTTGCAACAATGGTAATTGTACCCATTTTTTATTGCTTTGACAAGGGATTTTTAAAAGTAATCAAAATGGTTGGTGCTGATTGAGATAAGGGCGGAATTGTGGTAAAATTAATCAGAATATACGTATAAGGAGGTACTGCGATGAAAAGAATCGGTATGCTTACCAGTGGTGGTGATTGTCAGGCTCTAAATGCAGCAATGCGTGGCGTGGTAAAAACTCTTACTTTCAGCGGCGAAGACGTTGAAGTGTACGGCTTCCAGGACGGCTACAAGGGATTGATCTATTGCAATTTCCAGATGCTTACGGGACACGATTTTTCAGGTATTCTTACAAAAGGTGGAACTATCCTCGGTACCTCACGTACTCCTTTTAAGCTCCTTGATGAGCCTACTCCCGAGGGGCTTGATAAAGTCGCCGAGATGAAGAGAAACTACGCGAAGCTTGGCCTTGACTGCCTTGTTATCCTTGGCGGAAACGGTACTCACAAGACCGCAAACAGACTTCGTGAAGAAGGTCTAAATATTGTTACCCTTCCCAAGACAATCGATAACGATCTTTGGGGAACGGATATGACCTTCGGTTTCCAGAGCGCAGTTGATATTGCAACCAACGCGATCGACTGCATTCACACAACGGCATCATCTCATGGACGCGTATTTATAGTAGAAGTTATGGGACATAAAGTCGGATGGCTGACTCTTAATGCAGGTATGGCCGGCGGCGCTGACATCATCCTTCTTCCAGAGATCCCTTATGATATCGATAAGGTCATTGAGAAGATCGAGGAAAGGGACAAAAATGGCAGCAGGTTTACCATCATTGCCGTTGCGGAAGGCGCGATCTCAAAGGACGATGCAAAGCTTTCCAAGAAGGAATACAAGAAAAAACTTGAGAAGCGCAAAGTTTCTGTTTCTTATGAAATAGCAGATGAGATATTTAAGAGAACCGGACGCGAAGTTCGCGTAACTGTTCCGGGACACATGCAGCGAGGCGGAAGCCCCTGCCCTTATGACCGTGTATTTGCAAGCCGCCTCGGCGCTGAAGCAGGTAAGCTTATCCTTCAGGGCAAGTACGGATTCATGGTAGGCTACAAGAACAGAGAGATCGTTCGCGTTGAGCTCGCTGACGTTGCGGGTAAACTGAAATATGTTGATCCCGACGCTTCCATCATCAAAGAGGCGAAGCTCCTCGGAATCAGCTTCGGCGACTAATAGATTTGACACAGGCAGGTACTTAAAATGGGTTCTTACACAGCCCTTTACAGAAAGTTTCGTCCCGACAATTTTGGCGATGTCAAAGGTCAGGACCACATTACAACTACATTAAGAAACCAGCTTAAAGCCGATCGTATAGGACATGCATATCTTTTTACCGGTACAAGAGGAACGGGTAAGACCACCGTTGCGAAGATCTTTGCCAGAGCGGTAAACTGCGAGAACCCGACAGACAACGGACCTTGCGGAGAGTGCCCTACATGCAAAGCTATCATGAACGGCTCAAGCATGAATGTTATAGAGATCGACGCCGCTTCCAACAACGGCGTCGATAATATACGTGAAATAATTGATCAGGTATCCTACAGACCCACCGAGGGAAAGTATAAGGTCTACATCATAGACGAGGTTCATATGCTTTCCACCGGTGCATTCAATGCAATGCTCAAGACTTTGGAGGAGCCGCCGGAATATGTGATCTTTATTTTGGCAACCACCGAAGTTCACAAGCTCCCCATTACGGTTTTATCAAGATGCCAGCGCTATGATTTCAGACGAATATCCATCGATACCATTGCTGCGAGACTCAGCGATCTTATGGCGCAGGAAAATGTTAAGGTAGAAGAGAAAGCCATCCGGTACATTGCAAAAACCGCCGATGGCTCCCTTCGTGATGCCCTGAGTTTACTTGACCAGTGCATCGCATTCCATCTCGGAGAAGAACTGACCTACGATATGGCTCTCGACGTTCTCGGAGCTGTTGATACAGAAGTCTTCAGTAGGCTTCTCAGAAGCTGTCTTGAAGGAGACGTTCATACAGCCATCTCTATTCTTGATGAGGTAATAACCCAGGGCCGTGAGCTGACTCAGTTCATCATCGACTTTACATGGTATTTAAGAAACCTTATGCTGGTTCAGACTTCAGATGTCCTTGAAGATGTGGTTGACATGTCCAGCGACAATCTTGCAAGGCTTAAAGAAGAAGCAACTCTTGCAAAGCGCGAACAGATAATAAGGTTTATCCATATATTCTCAGACCTTGCAAACCAGATAAGATACGCATCCCAGAAGAGAGTTCTTGTTGAGATCGCGCTTATCAGGCTCTGCAAGCCTGCAATGGATCAGGACAATGCAGCTATCCTTGGAAGGATTGATGCAGTTGAAAAAAGACTTGATGAGGGAGTGTTCACCACAATAACCAACGGTGACGCACCTGCTCCCGTTCATCATGAACAGGTTCACAAACAGGAATTGCCAAAATCAATTCCCGATGATATAAAAAAGATCGTTGCCAACTGGAAAAAACTTATCGGCAATTTTTCAAACGATCTGCCCATGGCGAGTGCGCTTGAAAGAGCGAAACCGTCACTTGATAAAAACGGCAATCTGCTTATCAGCTTTGATGCAGGAGACCTGGCAGGAGAAAGGCTCATCAATGAGCCCGGACGATCAAAACTCCAGCAGGGGCTTAATGATATAAGCGGAAAAGAAATTGTATTTTCTGTCAGCGAAGCCGCAAGCAGCGAAGAATTCGAAAGCGGTGTGATTGACTTAAGAGAATTTATAAAAATCGACATAGACGAGGAGGACATATAAATGGCTAAAAGAGGTGGATTTCCCGGAGGCGGAATGCCCGGTAATTATGCAAATCTCATGAAGCAGGCTCAGCGCATGCAGCGCCAGATGGAGGAGAGCCAGAGAGAGCTTGAGACAAAGGAGTTTGTCGGAACCGCAGGCGGCGGAGCAGTTGAAGTTAAAGTTAACGGAAGCAAGGAAGTGCTTGGAATAAAGCTTGATCCTGAGATCGTAGATCCCGAAGATGTAGAAACTCTTCAGGATTCTATTGTTGCTGCATTCAACGAGGCAATGAAGAAAGCTGATGAAGCAAGTGCTAACCTTATGGGCAAGATGACCGGAGGATTATCCTTTTAATGGAGCTTTACAGCGGTTATATCAATAAACTTGTGGATGAACTTGCAGCCCTTCCCGGCATTGGTAACAAGTCGGCCCAGAGACTTGCGTTTCATCTTATAGGAATGCCCGAAGCAAAGGTAAGGCGACTTGCAAATTCTATGATAGAGGCCAAGGCAAATGTTAGGTACTGCAGTAAATGCTTTACACTTACTGACAGCGATCTTTGCCCTATCTGTTCAAAAGCAAACCGTAACCATAGGTTAATAATGGTGGTTGAGAACAGCAGGGACCTTGCAGCATACGAAAAGACGGGCAAGTTTGAGGGAGTATATCATGTGCTCCACGGAGCTATATCTCCCATGACGGGAATAGGCCCCGGTGATATCAAGATCAAAGAACTGGTGGAGCGTTGCGCGGATGATGTGGACGAGGTAATTCTCGCTACAAACTCTAGTCTTGAAGGCGAAACAACAGCTATGTACATCAGTAAGCTTTTGAAACCAATGGGTATCAAGGTGACACGTATCGCCAGCGGTGTACCTGTGGGCGGAGATCTTGAATACATTGATGAAGTTACTCTTACCAGAGCGCTAGACGGAAGAGTAGAAATATAGAACTAACCGATGGATAACCATCAAACAATTTCAAAGGGAGGCAAATATGTCAGTAACTCAGGAAGCATTTGGAAAAAGCCGTGACGGAAGAGATTTATATCTCTATACCATTACAAACAGTAAAGGAATGAAGGCGAAGGTAACTAACCTTGGCGCGATCCTCGTGGAACTTTGGGTTCCCGATAAGAATGGAAATCTTCAGGACCTCGTTCTCGGATATGAGAGCGCGGATCGTTATTACAAGAATCCCAGCTTTTTCGGCGCTACCGTTGGCCCCAGCGCTAACCGTATCGGCGGAGCTTCCTATGAAATAGACGGAATGAATTACGAGCTCGATGTAAACGATGGTGAGAACAATCTTCACAGCCATTTTGAGCTTGGCTATCACAAGAGAGTTTGGGATGCAGAAGTATTTGATGACAGCGTTAAATTCTCAATCTATGATCCCGCTACCCTTGGCTTTCCCGGAAACAAGGATGTCTCTGTAACCTACACCGTTACCGAGAACAACGAGATCAAGCTTCACTATCACGGAACCAGTGACCAGCCTACTATCTTAAATCTTACCAACCACACCTATTTCAATCTCGACGGACATGACAGCGGAAGCATCATGGATCATGAGATCCAGCTTATTTGCGCGAATTACACCCCTACCGTACCCGGGTCCATCCCTACCGGAGAGATTGCTGAGGTTAAGGGGACACCCATGGATCTTACTTCAAGAAAGAGAGTGGGAGACGACATCGATAAGGACTTCGACCAGCTTAAGATGGCCGGCGGATATGATCACAATTTCTGCATCGATGGATTTGATGGCAATTTAAGACAGTGTGCTACCGTTTGGGGACCTAAGTCAGGAAGAGTCATGAAGGTTTATACCGATCTTCCCGGTGTTCAGTTCTATGCAGGAAACTTCATTACTCCCGAAGATGGAAAGGGCGGCTACCACTATGAGAAGCGTAGTGGACTCTGCCTTGAGACCCAGTATTATCCCGACACCATTCACCATGAGAATTTCCCTTCATGTGTATTTGGCGGAGAAGAGGAAGGCGCAAGAGTATACGACACCGTAACCGTATACGCATTCGAGTAAATTATGTCGATATTTGGAAAAAATAAGGACAAGTCCGCAGACTCTTCAAGAGACTATAAGGACAAGATCCGAATTTACAAAGTACAAAATCTATACAGAGCTCTTCTTATTATAGCTGTAGTGGCAGTTGTTGCTATTATAGTCAGAGTGCAGTACGTAAATCACGTATACACAGGCTATAGCGTTGTATCGGCAGTAGAAAGGAGCAAGTCGGCAGATTCCAAGGATGTCCGTCTCGGAAACTCTATTCTTACCTATAGTAAGGATGGTGCCCATCTTACCGACGCCAAGGGTGGAATTCCCTGGAACCAGACCTACGAGATCCAGGATATAACTCTCGATGTTTCCGGAGGCGTAGTGGCCATAGGAAACTATAACGGCAGGGATGTTTATGTTCTTGACGAGAAAGAACAGCTTTGCAAGATTTCCACCACAATGCCCATACGAAACGTGGCTGTATCACAGAACGGTTATTCAACGGTTGTGATTTATGATACAGATGTCACATATATAGATACCTATGATCCTAAAGGAAACCTTCTCTACAGTGGCCAGGCTCATATGTCCGGTAGCGGATACCCTGCGGCTGTTGCACTGTCTCCAAACGGAAGGCTTCTTGAGGTTTCTTATATATATGTAGATGCAGGTACAGTTAAGACGACCGTGGCTTTCTATAACTTCGGCCCGGTCGGCGACAACTACAAGGATTATCTTGTTGGCGGACATGACTATACCGATACCATCGTACCCGAAGTGGGATTTCTCGGAAACTCCACCGCTTATGCCGTAGCAGATAACAGGCTCATGTTCTATGTTGGTGACGAGCAGCCATCACCTGCTGCAGAATATCTTGAGTACAGCGACAAGGAGATCAAGGCGGTTTATTCCGGAAGCGGTCATCTTGGAATAGTTCTCAATTCAGAAAAAGAAGACTACAGATACCGTATGGATGTATATGATGCGGGTGGTAATCGCGTGGACAGCTTCTACTTTAATATAGAATATACGGATATCTTCTTTGAGAAGAATGATTTCGTTATTTACAATGACAGCCGGTGCCTTATCACAACCTACGACGGTAAGGTAAAATTCGACGGAAGTTTCGACAGCACTGTCAATGTTATGCTCCCTACGGACAAACCATATAAGTATGTTATTGCCGATGATAATGAGATCAAGACCATCCAGTTGAATTAATTCCTTCATTATAGTTGGCATATTGGTCAAAATACATAGAAAAAGCGTAAAGCCACCTCTTCTTTTTATATAAAAGATAGGGTGGCTTTTTTGATGAAAGTATAGTATACTGAAGTTCCTTCACCGCTAAGGAAAAGCTCTTAAAAATTGAGCAAAAAAACTTTTTTAAAAAATTTGAAAAAAGTTGTTGACAAACATTTCCTATAGTGGTAATCTAAGTGAGCTGTCGCCGAGAACGGCACAGCAAAAACGAAACGATCCTTGATAACTGAACAGCAATGCAACCCTGAAAATTCTTTAAAGAAAATTCAGAGAACGAGGTCTATAAAGACCTAACCTATATAACAGTAAATGTTATGGATATTAAGCCAGTTTAACTGGACTTGATCAAAACTTTTAAACATGAGAGTTT
>JAEEOO010000031.1 GCA_016284315.1 Lachnospiraceae bacterium
TGACTGATTGTCCTGAACAAATTCAACATCGATCCCTATCTCTTCGAAATCCTTCTTCTGATAGGTCTCCATGAAATATCCCCTTGCATCGGGAAATACCTGAGGAGTGATGACCTTTACGCCTTCAATTTCACAGGTTTCTACAGTAAGTTTTCCCATTATCGTTCCTCCCGTCCGGTGCCTTCGTTATTGATCTTCTTCACCGGAGTTTTTTCGGTTACTATCCTTTGTTCCATGATCTCAACACGATCACCGGAATCAAAGAAGTCCTTATCATTCATCCAGGCATACAGGTCGTTTCCGATCTGCGTACCGTTAAAATTACCTTTCGTTTCCGCAGCTTCAAAAGCTTCCTCGGCATATTCCACCGCAGCGCTTATTTCCGCTTCGGAAAGCTTTTTAGAACCGTTTATCCTTCTTGAAATGGTCTGCCAGTTTACGATCACCACCACGGAAATGACCATCAGTATGGCCATTGTGGCGAGGGTAAAGGTTCCCTGCTTGAACTTATAGTCCATTTGCTACCTCTGTAAGATATTTGCCGTACTGGGTATTCATCAGAGGCTCCGCAAGCTTTAAAAGCTGCTCTTTGTCAATAAAGCCTCTCTTATAAGCTATCTCTTCTATACAGGAAATGTAAAGTCCCTGTCTCTTCTGGAATGTAGCAACAAAGTTTGCCGCATCAAGCAATGAATCATGTGAGCCGGTATCAAGCCATGCAAAGCCTCTTCCAAGGGTCTCGACATGAAGATTTCCACGGTTCAAATATTCATTGTTTATACTTGTTATCTCGATCTCTCCGCGAGCAGAGGGTTTAACGTTCTTTGCGATCTCGACAACATCGTTATCGTAGAAATAAAGTCCCGGCACAGCGTAATTACTCCTGGGATTTGCAGGCTTCTCCTCGATGGAAAGAGCCTTGCCGTTTTCATCGAATTCCACAACGCCATACTCTCTGGGGTCGCGCACATAGTATCCGAAGATGGTGGCTCCGGGTTCATTCTCGCTTCTTTCCTTGGCTGCACGAAGCACCTTTGAAAAGCTCTGTCCATAGAATATATTGTCTCCGAGAACCAAAGCGGCAGCATCGTTACCGATGAAATCGGCGCCGATTATGAATGCATCCGCAAGGCCTCTGGGATACTCCTGTACAGCATAGGAAAAACTCATTCCAAGCTGACTTCCGTCTCCGAAAAGTTCTTTAAATACAGGCAAATCTCTGGGTGTTGAAATAATGAGCACATCCTTAATTCCTGCAAGCATCAAAGTCGAAAGAGGATAATAAATCATCGGCTTATCGTATACAGGCATTATCTGCTTAGAAATTGCCTTTGTTAAAGGATATAATCTTGTTCCGGATCCGCCGGCTAAAATGATACCTTTCATTGTGTTCTCCTTACTTATTGCTATACATTGTTTCGTAGTACTTCTGGTAATCTCCGCTGGTTACGTTCTTCATCCAGTCTTCGTGTTCAAAGAACCACTGAATTGTGAGCTTGATACCTTCTTTAAACATGGTATCGGGCACCCAGCCGATTTCTTTCTTTATCTTATCGGGAGCGATGGCATATCTTCTGTCATGTCCCTTTCTGTCTTCAACGTAAGTGATGAGATCCTTGTTGATGTGAGCCTTTCTGGGATCTGAATCGGGAAGCATTTCATTTAATGTATCAAGAATAATGTTGATAATTTCAATGTTCTGCTTTTCGTTGTGACCGCCTACATTGTAGGTTTCAAAAAGCTTACCCTTGTTAATAACCATATCGATTGCCTTAGCATGGTCCATAACATAGAGCCAGTCACGTACGTTCTTACCGTCGCCGTATACGGGAAGTTTCTTTCCGTTTAAAGCATTATTGATGATAAGAGGAATAAGTTTTTCAGGGAACTGGTAAGGGCCGTAGTTATTTGAGCAGTTTGTGATGTTTGCAGGGAACTTATATGTGTCCATATAAGACTTTACAAGCATATCTGAGCTTGCCTTACTTGCTGAGTAGGGGCTGTGAGGCGCATAGGGTGTGGTCTCATAAAAGAAACCGCCATCCTCGGGAAGGGAACCGTACACTTCGTCGGTAGATACGTGCAAAAATTTCTTTCCTTCCTTAAATGAACCGTCGGGAAGCTCCCAAGCTGCCTTTGCGTTATTTAACATTACCAATGTACCAAGTACGTTAGTCTTTACAAAGACTTCGGGATTTCTGATGCTTCTGTCTACATGGCTTTCAGCCGCAAAGTGAACAACGTAGTCTACGTCGTTTTCATTAAAGACCTTTTCAATAGCTTCGCTGTCGCAGATATCAGCCTTTACGAAAGTGTAATTGGGACGATTTTCAACGTCTCTTAAGTTTTCAAGGTTTCCTGCGTATGTAAGCTTATCAACGTTAATGATCTTAATATCATCATTGTACTTATTAAACATGTAGTGAATGAAGTTTGAGCCGATAAATCCGGCGCCACCTGTTACAAGGTATGTTTTCATATATTTTATTTCTCCTTTTTATAGCGGGATTTTATGTTCTATACCATAATATCCCGCTATATTTAAATCCTGAATTTTATTTCTTTATGTTTTCCTTAATATCCCATGTAGCTTAAGTCAAGGTCAACCTTACCGCTGATACCTGCGATTGAGCCGGCATCTGAGTACTGCCACAAATCATAACGTGTAGCAGTGTATGTAGGTGACTGAGCGTACTGAGCAAGCCAGATAGTGTATCCTGTAAGGCTTGCGGTGTCAATGTTGTTTGTAAGCCATGACTTATTTGAGTAAACACCTGCTTTGTAGCCTGAGTTTGTAATTGTCTTACAGAATGCCTTTGCTACTGCAGTTCTCTGAGACTTATTAAGGTTTGCGGCTCTTGCGCCGGCGCCTGCACCTTCAATATCAATAAAGATAGGATATGTAGGCTTAACTTTGTATACATCAATCATGGTAAGACATGTGGATGCTTCTTCAACGGCTTCAGCTTCTGTTGTAGCCTGTGAGAAGAAGTAGATACCTACTTTAATGCCTGCTGCCTGAGCGTTCTTTACGTTTGCTTCAAACTTATTGTCTGCCACAAGTCCGCCCACTGTGGTGCCTCTGAATCCGCATCTTATGATGGCATAAGAAACACCTGACTTAGCAACTCTGTTCCAGTCGAT
>JAEEOO010000032.1 GCA_016284315.1 Lachnospiraceae bacterium
CAACAAACCACTTAACCCCGGCTCAGGCCGCAGCTCTTGATTGGGACAGTAACCGTGGATACGGATACGGTGGTCTTATGAGGGTTTTGATAAATCAGGGAAAAGCCGGAAGCCAGGCTAGCCTTGGAGAATTCGGCTGGGACGGCTGGACGGGAAACTATTTCTTCATAGATCCCGAAAAGAAACTTGTAATGCTTTACTTTATTCAGAAAAGAGGCGCAAATAATATCGCTACCGTCAGAAAACTGAGGGCAGCGACATACGGGGCGCTGGATGAACTTGTTTAAAAAACTAATCTTCTTTATCTTCAGCTTCACCGGCTACAGCGGATGTAACTGCTGAGATAACTGCTACAATTACAACGGCGATTATGATGATAAGTCCTCCACCGAGGAGCATAAAGAGTAATGCCTGTTCGTTTGTTACAGATCCTGAAAGAAGTGATAAAAGATTCATTTTATTATCTCCTGCCTTTCTTACCGTAAGTTATTTTTGACTATAGATTGATTTTAGCACAAACAAATTGTCAATACAATAAATTCTTTTCTTTTGAATTGACTATACATGGGGTAAAAATTATAATTAAGTCATGAGTAACATAATTGGAGTTTGCGTTACAAGAGTACATGGAGAAATGTGTAGAACATTTATCGGAAGCCTGCTTAAAAGCGCGAAAAAAGCAGGCCTTAGAGTCTGTGTGTTCCAAAGCGTGTACGACTTTGACGAAGAGGATGAATCCGGCGCCGGTTATGTTTTCGAAACCATTCCCTATGATAATCTTTGTGGAATCATTATTCTCCACGATACCATCTATGACCTTGAGATCAAAAATAAGATAATAGAGCGTGGCAAAGCCCGGGGGATTCCGGTTGTGATGGCCAGAAGTTCGGCACCGGGGTGTTTTTCTCTTGTGGGCGATTTTGAGGATGAGTATCATAAACTTCTCAAAGATGTCATCGAGAAGAACGATATTAAAGATGTATTCTACATCGGAGGCCGAAGGAATTCCGGCAGTGATTCACAAAAGAGGCTGGCAATCTTTAAAAAGGTTTGCGAAGAAAAGGGAATTCTGTTCGATGATTCAAAATTGGATTTCGGAGAATATTACGAAGTCCCCACTTATCGCATAATGGAGAGACTCTTAGAAGGAGGCAAAAAACCTCCGAGGGCAATCTTTTGTGCCAATGATATAATGGCCCTTGCGGTAATTGAGAAGCTGGAAGAGGCCGGATACAGGGTCCCGGAAGATGTTATTGTTACGGGCTTTGACGGACTTGAAAGTGCAAAATATTCAAAACCAAGGCTTACAACCTGCGCTGAGAGCATGGATAACCTTGCGCAGCTTAGCGTTGATGTTATAAAGAAGGGTATCGCAGGAGAAATAAAGCCGGGAGAATATAGATATAAGTACGAAGGAATCTATGCCGAATCCGCCGGATTTAACAGTAGCGGTATAGGAGAAGAGGCATCTTCTATTGATATTTTCAGACGTTTCAGAGCAGATGAAGGCGATGAAGAAGCATGCAACGCTTGGATTGATCAAATGATGGTACAGCCGGATTTTGATGGGCTCAGGTATGTCCTGCCGAAGCTTGTCGGAAGAGAAAGAAGGCTTTATTCAAGAACCGAAGCTTATTGGAAGATCGCTGATAGCGATTTAAGCAGAATACTTCCCGGGGATCTTATGTCCGTTATGATCGATGATGGAGGTAAGCCTGTCTGCAAAGATATTTCTCTTAAGGATGCCATAAAAGAATCCATGGAAGAAGCCACTGATTCTGTAGCTGCTTTTATCTCAGTAATTTCCCTTCATAAGACTGTCTACGGAATCGCGGTGGATTATAGCAGTGATCCTTTAAATGAAGGCGGACGTATCAATAGGTATACAGTAACCCTTGACAGAGGTCTTGCTATTGCAGACAGCGGAGAGAGGCTGCTTTATCTTGCTGAGCAGATAAACAAAAACAGATATATCGATTCATTGACGGGACTTAACAATATTGATGGTGCCGGAAGATGGTACAAGCAATATATCAGTGATGATCCTGAGGACAAGACTTATATGCTGATAGGTGTGTATTCCATCATCACTTACCAGGATATCGTCAACAATTATGGTCTTGATTTCCTTGAAAACTGTCTTAAATATGTTTCTGGAACTCTCAAGGAAATGAACCCCGACTGTAAGATGATCGCCCGAATATCATCCGACAGTTTTGTGGTTGCATATACCTTTGAACAGGAGCATAATTCATCAGGTGAGATTGAAACCACCATTAGTAACTTCTTTACCACTATAGAGGCAAAGAGAAAAGAAAATAACCGGTGGAATTTAATGGAAGTCGGATGCGGATATATATCCGATGAACATATGGAATGCGACAGCCTTTATGGATACCTGAATGCTGCGGTTGCTACCCTGTACAGGAACAGGGCTGCCATAAACAAAAAGAAGGTGGATGCGCCGACGCTGAAGGACGGAACTAAACTCATGGACTTCAGGAGAAAGGTTATTGAACTGATCCAAAAGGATCTGTTTGTATACCATTTTCAGCCAATAGTCAGTGCAATAACGGGCGATATCGTTGCTTATGAAGCCTTGATGAGAACCGATGCTTCTGTGGGAATGACACCTTTGGAAGTCCTTGATTCTGCAGAAATGTTTGACAAGTATGCGGATCTTGAGAGAACTACCTTTGGACATATCTTTAACAGAGCCAGAAGCCAGCTCAAGGATTTTGAAGGAAAGAAGATATTTATCAACACTATTCCCGGTCACTTCCTGACGGATGTGGAGGTAAGAAATTTCAGGGAACAGTATGGTGAATTGCTTGATATGTTTACCATAGAGATCACTGAAGCACAGACCATCAGTCCTGAGGAGATCGAAGCTATTTCCCATCTGACCGGAACGGGTAAAATGAATGATATAGCTGTAGATGACTACGGCATGGGCCATTCCAACATAGTTAATCTCCTTGAATACAAGCCTCAGGTGGTCAAGGTCGACAGGTACCTTATCAGCAATATCCAAAATGATAAGAACAAGCAACTTTTTGTAAGAAACCTTATCGAATTCGCTTCCGGTGCCAATATCAAAGTTCTCGCAGAAGGCGTTGAGACAGCGGAGGAACTTAAGACCGTTATAGAATTCGGTGTTGACCTTATCCAGGGATATTATTTGGCGAAACCTGCATTTGAAGTATTGCAGGAGTTGCCTCATAAGCTTAAGGATGAGATAATAAAGTACGGAAAAAACAGAGTATATAAACAATAATTAATTTCGGAGGGTGAAAAATGCTCAGACAAGGATCACTCGAAGAAATATCTGACGGGCGCAGATATGGTTTAAACGATATGGTCAAAGCAGATTCATGCGGCTGCAAGGGCTGTTCTAAATGCTGTGAGACCATGACGGATACCATTATTCTGGGCCCATTTGATATTTTTAGGATGAGTAATAAAACCGGGAAAAATTTTGGAGAGCTTTTGACCGGAAAATATGTAGAACTGAATATGCATGATGGGATCATTCTTCCCAATATAGGAAATAACGGGAAGGGATGTGTCTTTTTATCCGATGATAAAAGGTGCACAATACATGAATCAAGACCTGATTTCTGTAGGCTTTTCCCTTTGGGAAGGTTGTATGAGGACGGTGGCTTCAGCTATATCCTTCAGACAGGTCAGTGCGATAAAAACTGCTCCAAGATCAAGGTTAAAAAGTGGATCAATACCCCGGACTATGAGGTCAATTCAAAATATATCCTTGCCTGGCATGATATCGTAAAGAACACTAGGGAGATGACGACGGGGCTGATGATGGCAGAGAATAAGGCCGTAGGAGATAAGGCGACCGAAGAAAGACTCAGTGCTGTGACTCAGAATCTGCTCACAACCCTTCTTAAGCTGTTCTACTATCTACCTTATGAGGACTTTTATAAGGAGTTCTTTGAGAGGGCGGAAGAATACAGCAAAATATTTGAGAAAACGGAAAGAGAAATAAATGGCATTTGATGGCGTAACAATGGCGGCTCTTATAAGAGAGCTGAAAGACAAAATTACAGATGGCAGAATAAGCAAGATAGCTCAGCCCGAAGAGGATGAGCTGATCCTTACGATCCACGGCAAAGAGGGAAATGTAAAACTCCTTATAAGCGCGGACGCATCACTGCCTTTGATCTATCTGACTGATAACAACAAGCAGGGACCTCTCACGGCCCCCAATTTCTGTATGCTCCTTAGAAAACACATTCAGGGAGGCAGAATAACATCTGTTTCTCAAATGGGGCTTGAGAGAATAGTCACCATAGAGATAGAGCATCTGGATGAGATGGGAGACCTGTGCAGGAAGAAGCTGATCTTTGAGCTGATGGGAAAGCACAGTAATATAATCTTTACTGATTCCGAGAATAGGATAATCGACAGTATCAAAAGGGTATCTTTTGCTGTCAGCAGCGTAAGAGAAGTGCTTCCGGGAAAGGATTATGTTTATCCGCCTACCCAAGATAAAGCAGAGCTTCTTGAATGCTCATCAGAGGGGAAAGTGCTTGATGCTCTTAATCCTCATTCCCCTTCTTTTAAGGCGATATACGGCGGCTTTAGGGGAATCTCGCCTGCTCTTGCGAATGAGCTTTGCTACAGAGCCAAGGTGGATGCAGATAAACCTCTTGGGGATATGTCGGATGAAGAGAAAAATGCCCTTGAGAAAGAACTTTTAAAGTTGGCTGAGGACATTAATAACGGATGTTATAAACCTTGCATAGCATATAAAAACGGTGTTCCTGTAGAGTATTCTTCCGTTGATCTTACGATGTATGATCATGAGGGAGTTACAAAGAATCATATAGATTCAATCTCACAGCTTCTTGAACAGTTTTACAAGGAAAAGAACCTTTCCGTAAGGATCAGACAGCGCTCGGCTGACCTACGGCATATAGTCCAGGTGGCTCTTGAAAGGAATGTAAAGAAGTACGACCTTCAGTTAAGGCAGCTTAAAGATACCGAAGACAGGGATAAATACAGGCTTTACGGTGAACTCCTGACGGCTTATGCTTACCAGATCAAAGCGGGAAGCAAATCTGCCACGGTAGATAATTATTATACCGGGGAGAAAATAAACATACCCCTTGATGAGTCCAAGACGGCCTCTGAAAACGCTCAAAGGTATTTCGATAAGTATGGAAAGCTGAAACGCACCTATGAGGCTCTTACGGGGCTTATAGAGGAAGTGGCCGCTGAGACCGAACATTTAAGGTCTGTTCAGACTGCTTTAGACATTGCATTGGCTGAAGAAGATCTTACAGAGATAAGACAGGAGCTTGCTGAGAGCGGATATATCAAGAAAAAGAACACCGGAAAAAAAGAAAAAGTTACCAGTAAGCCTTTCCACTACATTTCCTCGGATGGGATCGATCTCTATGTTGGAAAGAACAACTTCCAGAATGATGAACTCACCTTTAAATTTGCCAACTCCGGCGACTGGTGGTTCCATGCTAAAAAGATACCCGGTTCTCATGTGGTCATGAAACTTAAACAGGGTCAGGAGGTTCCCGACAGGGCCTTCGAAGAAGCTGCAAAATTGGCTGCCTACTACTCCCAGGGAAGAGGCCAGGATAAAGTGGAGGTTGACTATGTACGTCGCAAGGAGGTTAAAAAGCCAAATGGGGCAAAACCCGGTTTCGTAGTTTACTACACGAATTACTCCATGACAACAGACTGTGATATAAGTTCATTGCAACTTGTCTCGAAATGACACAAATGATTTTTTATAGGCGAAAAGAAATACCCGCAAGATTAAATTTAGTTAAAATTTGATTTTGCGGGTCATTTTTTTGAGAAAAATAAAAACACCGACGTCGTTATACGAGTTTACATAATGCGGTGCATCACTGAAACACAGGGTTACATAATTTTTCAAAGCCTATTTTATGTAAAATATATGGTACTATTTTGATAAAATACTGATACAAACTACAATATCTTGATAAATTAAATATCGAACGATATGAATGACCGGCGGGAATGTAAACAGACTTTTTATGAAAAATTCAAGACACGAATGTCATTTACTTAAATAAATTAAAATCCCTCTTTTCTAAGACAGCTATGTCAGAAAAGAGGGATTTTTGACTGAATTTATATTTTTTTCCTGTGATGTTTAAAACTCTATGCACTGACTTGTTTATTTCATCAGCCTAAGCTTTTTAGCTATCCTTACAAGGCTTGTGCCCTTGGGAAAAGCCTTTAATTCTTCTTCGGTAACGGCCCTTACAAGGAGAAGAGCGATGAAGTAAACAGGAATTGAAACTATTATTGCGGGTATAACGGATAATCTCATGGAACCCGTAAAGTGGAGCACAAGTCTGTATACTCCGTAGGCTGCACCACCCATTATCAGGGAGGCTGCAAAAGGAAGGACAAAGGTTCTAAGCATTTCCTGCTTATATCCGATATTTCGCCTTACGGCCAATTGATTGAGCACTGCGATGATGGCTGAGTATAACGTGCTTGTAATGGCTATACTGAACACATCAAGGTTTGTAAACAGAAGGAGCACAACACCGACTGCGGTTTGGATCGCCAGGGCGATTCCTGCGTTTATGATCGGTGTATTTACTTTGCCGAGACCCTGAAGTATGGAACTGTTAAGGGTACTCAGTGCAAAAAATATAACGCTTGACGAGAGGGCCATGAGCGAGTGCTGTGCCAACGTGATGTTCGGCAAAGTGTTGGGATACAGTAAAAGTGTTACCGGGCTTGCCAGTACGAATAATCCTACGGCACAGGGGATCGAGATAAGCATCGTTGCTTTGACTGCCAATCCGATCTTGTCCCTGGCCTCCGCCTTTTTATCTGCCGCTATAAGCTGGGCGACGGAGGGGATCATGGCTGCCGCCATTGCCGAAGCAAAGGCGATGGGAATATTTGAAATCTTCATGGATTTTCCTGCGAATATTCCCCAGTGACTTGTTACTTCCGTGTTCTCCAAATGTCTTATGTAAGGATAGAAGGAAGTGAAGAGCTTGTTGTTTACTGTTGAAGCAAGATTACTCATTGCTGTGGATAAAATAAAGGGTGTTACGATAAGCGTTATCATCTTTATTATGGATCTTGCGCTATCAATATTTTCATGTTTATCCGCCGCAATATCTTTTTTGAATCCGGGCCTTATCTTCATATAAACAATGAACATGAAGATGAGGGCTATCACAACTCCGGTTCCTGTTCCGAGAGCGCTTCCGATGGCTCCTCTGGCTGCTCTGCTGATCTCATATTCCTTGGGATCTGTGATGGCACTTAAAGGAGCGGCTCCGAAAAGCGAATGGCCGGTGGTAAATGTGATTAGGAAGTATGCGGCGCCCACGCTCACCAGAGCATTGGCAATCTGTTCGAATATCTGGGACGCGGAAGTGGGCACCATGTTCTTGTGAGCCTGAAAATAACCTCTGAGGACTCCCAGTATTCCGTATATGAATATGGTTGGTGCAAATACCCTGAGTACCGGTATGGCGTCTTCTTCAACAAAAAGCCCGGCTCCGAAGTATAGGAAGGCTGAAGCTATTGCTCCGATCACAAGTACATAGATAAGAGCTCCAACGAACAGTCTGTGGGCGTTTTTATATTCACCCACCGCCAGCTTCCCTGCCATGACTTTCGATATGGCCGAAGGTATGCTGTAGGATGACACCAGGAGGATGATGGTGTAGTAGTTGTAAGCCGAGGTGTAATACCCCAGGCCCAGATCACCGATGATCCCCGATAACGGACTGGTGTACAACAGTCCGATGATCCTGCTTATGAACCCTGCCGCCGCCAGTATTCCGGCCTGGGTGATAATGCTGTTCATCGCACTGTTTTTCTTAGTGCTTATGCTATTGTTCATTAATGTTTGGTCACGCTTTCTTATATAATAGTGAGAAAAGTTGTTTTCTACTGCTTTAGGATAACACTTACTTTGATTTTTTTCTACCAATTGAAACCGATTTATGCTATTATAACTATGTACGCACAGACGTATAACAGGGGATAGCAAAACCATCGGGAGGGTTTCTTAAATGAAAAAAATTCTTTTTGTCGCATCTGAGGGCGTGCCTTTTATCAAGACCGGCGGACTTGCTGATGTTGTGGGCTCGTTACCGAAGTATATTGACAAAAAATATTTCGATGTAAGAGTTTTTCTTCCTAAATATGCCTGCATGAAGCAGGAAATGAAGGATAAGCTCAGGTATGTGACCAATTTCTATATGGATTTTAATTGGCAGAACATTTACGTAGGCATATTTGAAGCGGAAGTTGACGGCGTACATTATTACTTTATTGACAATGAGTTCTACTGGAGCGGATCAAAGGTTTACAACGACGATCCCAGATATGAGATAGAGAGATATACCTATTTTTGTAAAGCAGTGCTTTCAGCACTTCCGGTTATTGATTTCAGACCTGACCTTATCCATTGTCACGATTGGCAGACCGGAATCATCCCCGTATATCTCAAGGAGCGCTTTGCGGGAAGCGATTTCTACAGAAATATTAAGAGCGTTATTACCATCCACAACTTGAAATTCCAGGGCAAGTGGGATGTTAAGACCGTTCAGAGTATCACGGGTCTTCCCGATTACTATTTCACCCCCGATAAGCTGGAGTCCTATAAGGATGCCAACCTTTTAAAGGGAGGTATCGTATTTGCGGATGCGATCACAACCGTATCCGATACTTATGCTGAGGAGATCAAGACTCCTTTCTTCGGAGAGGGATTGGATCCGCTCCTTCGCGCAAGGGCAAATTCACTGAGAGGTATCGTTAACGGAATCGACTATACCGATTTCGACCCCGCTACCGACCCTCACATCGTTAAGAAATATAATGCCATCAACTTCCGTAAGGAGAAGGTTAAGAACAAGCGAGCTCTTCAAGAGGAACTGGGACTTACCGTTGATGACAAGAAGATGATGATCGGTATCGTTTCAAGACTTACCGACCAGAAGGGACTTGACTTGATAGCGTACATCATGGACGAGCTCTGCCAGGATGATATTCAGCTGGTGGTTCTCGGTACCGGTGAAGAGCGTTATGAGAACATGTTCCGTCACTTCGATTGGAAATATAATAATAAAGTATCAGCGAATATTTATTATTCCGATGCTTTATCACATAAGATCTATGCAGCTTGCGATGCTTTCCTTATGCCTTCGCTCTTTGAGCCCTGCGGACTCAGCCAGCTCATGGCTCTTCACTACGGAACCATTCCCATCGTTCGTCAGACCGGCGGACTTAAGGATACCGTTGAGCCCTACAATGAGTATGAGAGCACAGGTACAGGATTTGGCTTCATAAACTACAATGCACACGAAATGCTTGCAACCATCCGTTATGCGGAAAAGATCTACTACGATCGCAAGCGTGAGTGGAATAAGATGATAGACCGAGCAATGGCTGTGGACTTCTCCTGGGAGGTTTCTGCTAAGAAGTATCAGGAGATGTACATGTGGCTCTGCCCGGATTATGATGCGGACAAGGAATGATTCCGGATCCGTAATAAATAACAGTAGTAAGGAAACAGAAAATGATTAAGAGTATGACCGGCTTCGGAAGAAGCGAGATCACGGTTCACGACAGAAAGTTCAGCGTTGAACTCAAGAGCGTAAACCACCGTTACCTGGATGTTAACATCCGTATGCCCAAGGCACTTAATTTCTTTGACTCCGCAATAAGACAGGAGCTTAAGAAATATATCTCCAGAGGAAAGGTTGATGTTTTCATCACCTATGAAAACCTTGGAGAGACTACCTCAACCGTCAGATACAATCACGATCTTGCAGAAGAGTATCTCAAGTATTTAAAACAGATGGGTGAGGAATTCGGACTTGAATATGATATCAGGGTTTCAAACCTTTCAAAGTATCCCGAAGTTTTCGTTATGGAAGAGGGAGATGTTGATGAGGAGGAACTCTGGAAGGATCTTCAGAGCGCCATCGATCAGGCTTGCGATATCTTCGTAAAGACCCGTATCACCGAAGGTGAGCATCTGAAAGATGATCTTATCGAGAAGCTTGACCATATGGCAGGTCTTGTTGATTTCATCGACGAGCGTTCACCTAAGATCATCGAGGAATACAGAGGAAAGATCGACGCAAGAGTCAGAGAGATCCTTGGAGATGTTAAGGTAGATGAGGGAAGACTTCTTACCGAAGTAACCGTATTTGCCGATAAGATCTGTGTTGACGAAGAGATCGTCAGACTTCGCAGCCATATCGATACTGTAAAGAAAGAACTTAATGAGGGAGAGAATATAGGAAGAAAGCTGGATTTCCTTGCACAGGAGCTTAACCGCGAGGCAAATACCATCCTTTCTAAATCCACAGACCTTGAGATCGCCAACTGCGGTATTGAGCTTAAGACCGAGATTGAAAAGGTACGTGAGCAGATTCAGAACATTGAGTAATTCGTGAGGTTAGTTTATGGATAAAAAAGGAATTTTACTTGTTATTTCCGGATTTTCCGGTGCGGGTAAAGGTACTGTCGTAAACCGCCTGATGGAAAAATATGATGAGTATGCGCTGTCAATTTCCATGACATCCCGCAGCCCTCGTCCCGGAGAGCAGGACGGGGTCAATTATTTCTTTGTTTCAAGAGAGAAATTTGAAAAAACTATTGCAGAAAACGGATTTCTTGAGTATGCTGAATATTGCGGCAATTATTACGGCACTCCAAAAGAGTTTGTAAACAAGCAGCTGGAGGCCGGTAAAAACGTTATTTTGGAGATTGAGATCCAGGGAGCGACCAATATCAAAAAGGTATTTCCCGAGAGCCTCCTTATATTTATAACACCGCCCAGTGCAGAAGAACTTGAAAAGCGTCTTAAGGGACGCGGAACAGAGACTGACGAGGTTATCGCCAAGAGACTCCGCAGAGCCTATGAGGAATCTGACGGAATGGATACCTACGATTATATCATCGTAAATGATGACCTGGAGACCTGTGTGGAGGATGTTCATTCAACCACCATGGTTGCCCGCAATCAGCCCCTTCGTCTGCACGGATTTATTGAAAACATGAAAACCCAGCTTGAAATGTTCAAGTAGCCCTTGAAAGGAGATTTAAAATGTTACACCCCTCATATGTAGACCTTATGAACGTTGTAAACAAAGATATCGAAGAGGATGAAGAGCCCATCGTTAGCAGCCGTTATTCAATCGTTATGGCTTCAGCTAAGAGAGCAAGACAGCTTGTAAGCGGAGATCCTCAGCTTGCAGGTCAGGAAGACGAAAAGCCCCTTTCCATCGCAGTTAAAGAGATTTACGACGGAAAAGTTAAGATCCTCCCCAACATCGAGGAATAAATGATAACAGACCCGGCTGAAGTGTGGGAAGACGGTCTTCCCTGTTTTCGGCTGGGTTTTTTTACGTTAAAGCGTTACTATGAAAATACTTATTATATCCCTTGGGTGTGACAAAAACCTTGTCGACACCGAAAAAATGATAGGACTCCTCTCACAGAGAGGATACGAATTTACCGATGCGGAAGAGGAAGCCGAGGCAGTTATAGTCAATACCTGCTGCTTTATCGGTGATGCCAAAGAAGAGAGTATAAACACTCTTCTTGACATGGCAGAACTTAAAAAGTCCGGACAGCTTAAGGCTCTTATTGCTTCCGGATGCCTTGCGCAGCGCTATAAAGAAGAAATACAAAAGGAGATTCCCGAGGTTGATGCTCTTATCGGCACCATGTCGGTTTCTTCCATAGCAGATACACTGGATGCGGTTTTGGCAGGCAAAAAAGAGAATACCTTTATGCCCCTTGACTGCGACCCTACGGTAAGGGGAAAACGAGTACTTACCACCGGCGGACATTTTGCGTATTTAAAGATAGCCGAAGGATGCGATAAGAATTGTACCTATTGCATCATCCCGAAAGTCAGAGGCGGATACAGATCCATCCCCATGGAGGAGCTTGTTAAAGAGGCCGAGGAATTGGCTGAGGCAGGAGTTAAGGAACTTATCCTTGTTGCCCAGGAGACAACTCTTTACGGCAAGGATCTTTACGGAAAGAAATCTCTTCCGGAGCTTCTTAAAAAGCTCTGCAAGATTTCCGGAATATACTGGATAAGAATCCTATATTGCTATCCCGAAGAGATCACGGATGAGCTTATCGAGACCATCGCTACAGAGAAGAAGATCTGTCACTACCTTGATATTCCGATACAGCATGCTTCCGATGATATATTAAGAAGGATGGGACGCTGGACCGATCAGGCAAAGCTTCGAGAGACTGTTACCAAATTAAGGGAGAGGATTCCTGATATTGCGCTTAGGACCACACTTATTTCCGGATTCCCCGGCGAGACTCAGGAAGATTTTGAAGAATTATATCGCTTTGTAAACGATATGGAGTTTGACAGACTGGGTGTATTTACTTATTCTCAGGAAGAAGATACCGTTGCAGGCGAGATGCCCGACCAGATTGAAGAAGAGATCAAGGCAGCAAGACGCGATGAACTGATGGAACTTCAGCAGGCCATTGTTTTCGAGAAAAACGAGGACCTTCCCGGAACTATTATGACCGTAATGGTAGAGGGAAAAGTTGCGGATGAGGATACTTATGTGACCAGAACATACCGCGACGCACCCGGAGTTGACGGCTATCTTTTCTTAAATACGACAGCGAATCTTATGACCGGAGATTTTGTAAAGGTCATGGTCACGGATTCAAATGAATATGATTTGATTGGAGAAATTTACAATGGGTAATTCAGAGAATACCGATGCTAAGAAGTCAAAGATCTGGAATGTGCCTAACATAATGACGACGGGAAGAGTTATCCTTATCATCCCCTTTGTTATAGTGCTTTTGGGCGCAAATGCGGGATGGTTCGGAGAAGATATCCTTATCCCTTGCATCGTAGCCGACGGAATCTTTCTTTTGGCCAGCTTGACAGACCTTTTCGACGGTAAGATCGCAAGAAAATATAATCTTGTTACCAATTTCGGAAAATTCATGGATCCCCTTGCGGATAAAGTTCTTGTTTGCTCGGGTCTTATCTGCCTCGTAGAGATGGGAAGGGTTCCTGCATGGGTTGTTATCGTGATCCTTGCCAGGGAGTTCATCATCAGCGGATTCAGACTTGTGGCTTCAGATGCGGGAATCGTTATTGCCGCAAGTTACTGGGGAAAGTGGAAGACCACACTTCAAATGACACTTGTTATTATGGCGATAGTGGACCTTTCTCCCTATATTCCTTTTTATGCTATCGTTGAAACCGTTGTAATGTATGTAGCACTTGCACTTACTGTAATATCTCTTGTTGATTATATTTACAAGAATCACAAGGTGCTCATGCAGTAGTTTGGTAGCCAAACCGGCCCGGAGTAATTTATGAAATTAGATAAGATCAAGAGAACAGAAGAAGGCGTTGACAATATTTATTCACGTACCGTGAAGATCTGCGGTATAAGCGAGAGTAAAGTAACCGCAATGATCTCGGACATTTTGGAGTCTGAGAAGGAGGCGACTGTTGATATCACTTCCATCGTTGGAGAAGTTCACATCAAGGTTTCCGCGGCTGCAGAGGATAAAAAAGCGGCAAGAAAAGTGATAAAGCCTGTAGTATCCCTTCTCAAGGAGAAGTTCGGAAATTACATTTATACAACAGATGAAGAAGTTACTTTGGAACAGGCTGTTGTGGATCTCCTTGTGGCAAACGGACTTACCGTATCCTGCGCCGAGTCATGTACCGGAGGTATGCTTTCCGCGAGACTTATCAATGTACCGGGAGTATCAGAGGTCTACAAATCCGGATACATAACTTATTCAAATAAATCAAAGAGAAAGATCCTGGGTGTAAGAAGATCTGTAATAGACAAATACGGCGTTATCAGCGCCGAGACCGCAAAGGATATGGCCAAGGGACTTGCTGCCATCACCAAGGCGGATATATGCGTCAGCGTTACCGGAAATGCGGGCCCGGATGCTGCCGAGAATAAAGAGGTGGGACTCGTTTATATCGGATGCTGCATTAAAGGCAAAACAGCAGTTACCGAAGCTCATTTTACCGGTGAGAGAAACGAGATCAGACAGGCTGCTACAGCGGCGGCTCTTTCCTTCCTAAGGAACAACATGCTTGAATACTACAGCAGGGTTACCTTTGGAAACGGTGAGGAAGAATAAAGAAAGATTTAAAAGAGGACTTGCATTTGCAGGTCCTTTTATGCTATTCTGATGAGCATCGACGGAAGACAATGCAATCTGATTCATTTTTTGAATTCAGATAATTCAATTTTCTTGAATTTTTAGGTGTTTCTCACACCAAGTGACATTTATTACCCTCAAAAAATGATAAAGTAGAAAATGTAAAAAAGAGAACGGATTTTCGAAAAATCCGGTTGACAAAATCGAACGAATGTTTTATTCTCTTATAGGATAACGAACATTCGTTCTTAAAAGGAGAACACATAATGGAAAACGAAGACAAGAAAAAAGCACTTGAAGCGGCTTTGAGCCAGATAGAAAAGCAGTACGGCAAAGGAACAGTCATGAGACTCGGCGATCCCAATGCCCAGATGAACGTTGAGACCATTCCCACCGGCTCCATCAGCCTTGATATTGCGCTGGGACTCGGCGGAATCCCCAAAGGACGAATTGTTGAGATATACGGACCTGAATCCAGTGGTAAGACCACCGTTACTCTTCATATGATCGCAGAAGTTCAGAAGAGAGGCGGAATCGCAGGATTCATCGATGCAGAGCATGCACTTGATCCCGTTTACGCAAAGAATATCGGTGTAGACATTGATAATCTCTACATTTCACAGCCCGATAACGGAGAGCAGGCTCTCGAGATCGCAGAGACCATGGTTCGCTCCGGAGCTATCGATATCGTAGTAGTTGACTCTGTTGCCGCCCTTGTTCCCAAGGCTGAGATCGACGGTGACATGGGAGATTCACATGTGGGACTTCAGGCAAGACTTATGAGCCAGGCTCTTCGTAAGCTTACAGCAGTTATCAGTAAGTCAAACTGTGTAGTAGTATTCATCAACCAGCTTCGTGAGAAGGTTGGCGTTATGTTCGGTAACCCCGAGACTACCACGGGTGGTAGAGCTCTTAAGTTCTATTCATCAGTAAGACTTGATGTAAGACGTATCGAGTCGATCAAGCAGGGCGGAGAAGTTATCGGTAACAGGACCAGAGTAAAGATTGTTAAGAACAAGGTGGCACCTCCTTTCAAGGAAGCAGAATTTGATATCATGTTCGGCGAAGGAATCTCTGTAGCCGGAGATATCCTGGATAAGGCTGCAGATGCAGACATCGTTGTTAAGTCCGGTGCATGGTATGCATATAACGGAGATAAGATCGGTCAGGGACGTGAGAATGCAAAGCAGTATCTTAAGGACAATCCTGCCGTTTGCGCCGAGATCGAGGCAAAGGTTCGTGCTCATTACGGACTTGAAGGAGCAGTAGCGGAAGAGGCTCCCGAAGAGAAGCCCGCAAGAAGTTCAAGAGCATCAAAGGGCTCAGAGGACTAATTAAAAAATATAGAGGTACATTATGCAGGTTACGCAGATACTTCCTCTTGATAAGAAAAGAAGCCGGGTATGGCTGGATGAGGAGTTCGCCTTTGTTCTATACAAAGGCGAACTTCGCCGCTTTAGGATAGAAGAGGACGGGGAGATAAGTGAATCCGTATACAGAGAGATTGTGGAGGAAGTCCTTCCCAAGAGGGCTAAACTAAGAGCCATGAATCTCTTAAAAAGCCATACATATTCCGAAGGACAACTGATGGAGAAACTCCTTCAGGGATATTATCCCAAGGATATTGCAAGGCTGGCGGTTGACTATGTGGCTTCCTTCGGATATATAGACGATCTTAGGATGTCTGAAGAATATATCAGGATACATTTAAAGGATAAAAGCCGCATGAGGATCAAGCAGGATCTTATGCGAAAACAGGTGGATACCGAGACCATAGAACAGGCATTTTTAAACTGTAGTGACGAAGGTTTTGTTCAGGATGAACTTGCTCAGATAAAAAAACTTTTGGAAAAAAGAGGATATGACCCGAAGGAAACCAACAACATTAATACAGTTTCCAAACATTTTTCTTTTTTGATGAGAAAAGGCTACAACCCTGATTCTATAAGGAAAGTAATGGGTGATTTTGAAATGTAGCACTTGTTATTTGGGGTTGACATTAAGACTTTTTAACATTAATATATGAGTGTTGTACTATGAAAATTTCATAAGGAGGTGCTCCTGTAATGCCTATGCCACCATTGACAATTTCTTTGGTCGCATTCATCGGGATCCTCGCTGGTGTAATAATAGTTACCGCTATAATCGCAGTACTTATCACGTCCACCCACCTCAAAAAGTCAGCTTCAAGAACCATTGGTTCAGCTGAGGACAAAGCCAGAGAGATAATTGATGAAGCATTGAAAACTGCTGAAAACGAGAAGAGAGAAGCTTCTCTCAAGGCAAAAGAAGAAGCCATTCGTATCAAGAACGAGACTGACCGCGAAGTTAAAGAACGTCGCGCAGAGGTTTCCAAGAGCGAACACAGAATTCAGCAGAAGGAAGAAGCGATCGATAAGAAGACTGATGCTATCGAGCGTCGTGAGCAAAGTCTCGCCGCAAGAGAGGAAAATCTCAACAAGATGAAAGAAGAGATTTCCAAACTTAACGAGCAAAGATTACAGGAACTGGAAAGAATTTCCGGATTAACCTCTGAACAAGCAAAAGAGTACTTACTGAAAATTGTTGAAGATGAAGTCAGACATGACGAAGCCCTGATGATCAAGGAAATGGAGAACAGGGCAAAGGAAGAAGCGGATAAGAAAGCTAAAGAATACGTTGTTACCGCTATTCAGAGATGTGCTGCAGATCACGTTTCTGAGACAACGATCTCCGTTGTTCAGCTTCCTAACGACGAAATGAAGGGAAGAATCATCGGTCGAGAGGGACGTAACATCAGAACCCTCGAAACGTTGACAGGTGTAGAACTTATCATCGATGATACTCCTGAGGCAGTTGTTCTTTCAGCCTTTGATCCTGTGCGCCGCGAGGTTGCAAGGATTGCTCTTGAGAAACTTATCGTGGACGGTCGTATCCATCCCGCGAGAATCGAAGAGATGGTTGAAAAGGCACAGAAGGAAGTTGACCAGACCATCAAAGAGGAAGGCGAAGCCGCCGTACTCGAGGTTGGTGTTCATGGTTTACATCCCGAGCTTGTTAAGCTCCTTGGCCGCATGAAGTATCGTACCAGTTATGGTCAGAATGCCCTCAAGCATTCAATCGAAGTTGCACACCTTTCAGGACTGCTTGCATCCGAGCTTGGTCTCGATGTAAGGATTGCCAAGCGTGCAGGTCTATTGCATGACATTGGTAAGGCAGTCGATCATGAGATGGAAGGATCACACGTTCAGCTTGGTGCAGAACTTTGTCGCAAGTACAAAGAGAATGCAATTGTTATTAACGCAGTTGAGTCACACCATGGCGATGTTGAAGCTACTTCACTTATCGCATGTATCGTTCAGGCAGCAGATACCATTTCAGCAGCCAGACCGGGAGCTCGTAGAGAGACTCTCGAGATCTACACCAGCCGCTTAAAGCAGCTGGAAGATATTTCCAACAATTTCAAAGGGGTTGAAAAGTCTTTTGCTATTCAGGCAGGACGAGAAGTTCGAGTTATGGTTGTACCTGAGCAGATTTCAGATACCGATATGGTACTGCTCGCACGCGATATTTCAAAACAGATTGAGGCTGAGATGAAGTATCCCGGACAGATCAAGGTAAATGTTATCCGCGAGAGTCGCGTAACAGATTACGCTAAATAATCATAAACCGGTTCTTAATCAAACATTACTAAAGCAAAATTAATGCCATTACCGTTAGGTAATGGCATTTTTTTGTATAAATTTACCTATTGAACAACTCGCGGGACAGATGATAAAATTATCAAGGTGTATATTTGTATGATTGTATACAATGTACGAATTCAAAGATCGGAGATTTGCAATGAAATCATTCAAAGAAATGACTCGTGAGGAACTCTTATCCCTCAAATCCCAGCTTGAAAAAGAATATGAAGATGCCAAGGGAAAAGGCCTTAAACTGGATATGTCCAGAGGAAAGCCAAGCCCCGCACAGCTTGATCTTTCAAAGGGCTTTTTGGATGCACTCTCTTCTGAGGATACTCTTAAGACTGAAGACGGAGTGGATACAAGAAACTACGGTCTGCTTGACGGTATCGCTGAAGCTAAAAAGCTTATGGCTGATATCATGGGAGTAAAGCCCGAGTCAGTTATCGTTTGTGGTAATGCAAGTCTTAATATAATGTTTGATACCGTGGCAAGATCCTTTAGCCATGGCGTAAACGGAGAAACACCCTGGTGCAAGCTTGATAAGGTTAAATTCCTTTGCCCTGCTCCCGGATATGACAGACACTTCCGTATCACCGAGTATTTCGGAATTGAGATGATAACCATTCCCATGAGTCCCGAAGGACCCGACATGGATTTGGTTGAGAAATATGTAAATAACGATGAGACAGTTAAGGGTATTTGGTGCGTTCCCAAGTATTCAAATCCTCAGGGCTACAGCTATAGTGACGAGACCGTTAAGCGCTTCGCAGCTTTAAAGCCTGCAGCTAAGGATTTCAGAATTTTCTGGGACAATGCTTATGCTATCCACCATCTTTATGCCGAGGCTGACAGACAGGATGAGATCCTTGATATCCTTTCTGAGTGCGCTAAGGCAGGAAATCCCGACATGGTATATGAATTCTCGTCTACCTCAAAGGTTACTTATGCCGGTGGCGGTATTTCTGCAGTAGCTACTTCCGATGCAAACCTTGCATGGATCAAGAAGTCCATGACAGTTCAGACTATCGGATATGATAAGGTTAATCAGCTCCGCCACGTAAGATTCTTTAAAGACTTTGACGGCGTTAAGGCTCATATGATGAAACATGCGGATTCCATGAGACCTAAGTTCCTTGCAGTTCTCGATGTACTTGAAAAAGAACTTGGCGGACTTGAGATCGGTTCATGGACAAATCCCAACGGAGGATATTTCATTTCCTTCGACGCCCTTCCCGGATGTGCTAAAGCGATTGTTGCTAAGTGCAAGGAAGCAGGAGTTGTTCTTACCGGCGCAGGAGCTACATATCCCTACGGCAAGGACCCCGAGGACAAGAACATTCGTATCGCACCTTCCTTCCCCTCACCCGAGGAGATGGCTCAGGCAACCGACCTCTTTGTTCTCTGTGTCAAGCTCGTTAGCATTGATAAAATCCTTGAAACAAGATAGAATAAAAAGCGGTTCCGATGGATTCGGAACCGCTTTTTTAAATTATATTAGTAAAGGCGAGAGCGTCGATGGATTCGTGAGCGAACCATGTAGCGTCGCCGGCACTTAGCGAATTCGAAGAATGAGCTTAGTACCGCTGCGTAACGCGTTATGAGCCGCGAGGCGTGTGAGTGAACGAACCATCGATGCTATGCGCCGTAGTCTTATAGGAGATAATTATGGAAGAGATTAAAAGAATAAGCCGTGACTTAGTCGCTAACGGCGCTATCATTGATTATTACAAGGATACTATGCTTCTGCCCGACGGAAAGACCGTTAAGTGGGATCTTATCGATCATAAGGGTGCAGCCGCAGTGGTTGCGGTAAGAGAAGACGGAAAGCTTATTATGGTAAGACAGTACCGTAATGCTCTTGAGAGGGAAACTATCGAGATCCCTGCCGGCGGACTTAACGGACGTCAGGAGCCTACTGAGGATGCTGCAAGAAGAGAACTTATGGAGGAGACCGGATATATTGCAGATAAGATGGAACTCCTTAATTCTATCTATACCACCGTTGCTTTCTGCAATGAAAAAATAGACATATACCTTGCAAGAGGATTAAAGAAACAGGGCTCGCAGCATCTTGACGAAGATGAGTATGTAAATGTTGAAGCATACGATCTTGATGATCTTGTACAGATGATCTACGAAGGAAAGATCCAGGACTCCAAAACCATCTGCGGAATCATGACATATGCCCATAAATACGCAAGATAAGCGGTAATCGGATATAGGTAAAATATTACGAATTTTTTACAGAATTATGTTTTTTTGAGAGGAATTTTTTGCCCGCAAACATTTGTTTTGACAATATATTGGGTTACATAATAAATCCAAAAACAGTATCTTGTGGACATAGATAAATCGTAGAAATTTCATACATTTTATAGTAAAAATTGCCACCTTGCTTTTACATTTTTCCATATATATAATAGGCATTGCCGCGTAGAAAAGTACCCATATACAGGCGGGGACTTTTTACCGGGGGATCAGAATTACAAGCGGCAAGGGAGTGGAATTATGAACGAAGCGTTGGACTCATTTTTAACTTACCTCGAAGATGAGAAGAAGATGTCCGAGAATACCCGCTTATCATATAAGCGTGATCTCGTAAAACTTCAGCAGTACTGTAACGGTCTTGCTATTCATGACGCAAGACAGGTGTCAGCGGCAAACCTTAAGTCTTATATCGTTTATTTGGAAGCAGGAAGTTTCAAGGCTGCTACTATTTCAAGAAATGTTGCATCCATCCATGCATTCTTCCATTATCTTTATAACGAGCACATGGTAGATACAGACGTATCCGAGTGCTTACAGGCTCCTAAGATTGAAAAGCATGTACCTGAGATCATGACAGAAGAAGAAGTTAAGAGACTTCTTGCTCAGCCCGTATCAGACGACCCCAAGGGTGTAAGAGACAAGGCTATGTTAGAGCTTTTGTATGCTACAGGTATCCGCGTATCTGAACTTATCGGACTTAAAGTAAGTGATATTGATCTTGCAAAGGGAATGCTTTCCTGCAAGGGAAGAACTATTCCTTTCGGAACCAATGCAAGAGAAGCGTTGGTTAATTACCTCAAGGGAAGCAGAGATGCTCTTTTAAAGGGAAATAACAGCGATATACTTTTCCCCAGCTGCCTGGGCGATCCCATGAGCCGTCAGGGCTTCTGGAAGCTTATCAAGGCGTATGGCAAGAAGGCCGGTATTGAGATGGAGATTACTCCTCATACCCTTCGCCATTCCTTCGCAGCACACATGATGGCAGGCGGAGCTGATGTTCACAGCGTTTCAGAAATGCTTGGACACTCAGACGTTTATACCACACAGGTATATGCGCGCCTTGGCCAGAATGACCTTAGAAAGGTATACAGCGAGGCTCATCCCAGAGGATAATATACGCATAGCTAAAACAGTAAACCCGACCTCATTACGAGGCCGGGTATTTTGTTGCAGTAAATATTTACTCAAAATAAAAGTGGCAGGAGGTAAACTCTTGCCACTTAAACTATTAAACGGATTCTGCGATATCGTAGATAAGTCTTTCGGAAGCTTCCCATCCGAGGCAGGGATCTGTGATGGATTTGCCGTAGATGTGCTCGCCGATCTTCTGGCTGCCTTCTTCGATGTAGCTCTCGATCATGAGACCTTTAACAAGCTTGCGAAGATCGGGATTGATTTTTCTGTTGTGCATGATCTCTTTTGCGATACGAACCTGCTGCTCAAACTGCTTGTTGGAGTTTGAATGGTTGGTATCAACAACGCATGCCGGATTCTTAAGCTCCATCTTATCGTACATCTCAAGGAGCCTTACAAGGTCCTCATAGTGATAGTTGGGAGTGTTGTTACCATGCTTGTTGGTAGCACCTCTTAAGATGGTATGAGCAAATTCATTACCGCTGGTGTTTACTTCCCATCCGCGATAAATGAATGAGTGAGCATGCTGAGCTGCGTAAACGGAGTTGAGCATAACGGAGAAGTCACCGCTGGTGGGATTCTTCATTCCTGCGGGAACATCAAATCCACTGACTGTAAGTCTGTGCTGCTGGTCCTCAACGCTTCTTGCACCTACGGCTACGTAAGAAACAAGGTCTGAAAGGTATCTCCAGTTTTCGGGGTAGAGCATTTCGTCAGCTGAGCTTAAGCCGGTTTCCTTAACAGCACGAAGGTGCATGTGACGGATGGCGATAAGACCCTGAAGGAAATCGACACCTTTCTCGGGATCGGGCTGATGGATCATGCCCTTGTATCCGCCACCGTTTGTACGGGGCTTGTTGGTATATATTCTGGGAATAAGAATGAGCTTGTCGCTAACTTTCTCACTGACTTTAGCCAAACGGTTTACGTAGTCACAAACTGATTCTTCGTTGTCTGCTGAACAGGGACCGATAATTACAAGAAACTTATCGCTTTTCCCGGTGATCACATCTTTGATTGCTGCGTCCCTTGCTGCCTTAACTTTGAGTACATCTTCGGGAACAGGATACTGTTCACGAATCTCGTCGGGAGTGGGGAGCTTCTTGATGAATTCGAAACTCATTGGTAATTCCTCTCTTACATAAAAATAAAATGACCGTAGCAGGACACTCAAGAGCCATGTCACGTGTGCGGTTAAAACCTATTGAATTATATTATAAAGCCGCTTTGTGTGCAAGTTTTTAAATTCTAAAATTTTTGCGGAGAGCCCGATTTTTTTAGAGAAAATCCTTTTTGCTTTCCGCCTTATATGGTATACTGTTGAATGGTGTGAAATACATATATCAAAGGGATACTTTTTATGGATGAAAACAAATCACCGGACAGATCTTCGAGAATCGGTTTTTTGAAAAAAGTGATAATCATCACTGTGATTCTGCTCCTGGTATTCCCCAATATCACCTGTATTGCCATGATGATCAAACAGACTGAACTTGAGGCGCAGATAAATGCTCTTACAAGGGAAGTTGCCAATATGAAACTGGAAAGATCCGGAGATCTCGGCAGGATTGATTATGATTCCAGAATGTCGGTGGCAGCTGCTTTCCCCGAATACTTTTCGGGAGAAGACAGTCCGTTCTTTGATGTGGCGGTGGCCGAAGCCGAAAAGGCAGTGGAAGACGCTGTAACCGTTGGCAATGAGATCGCACTTGCCTCAGATGAAGTTGTCTGGACTTTCTCAGCTTCGGGAGATGTATCCGAGGCCCCTCATAAGGTTTACCTGACCTTTGACGACGGTCCCAGCGCATACACGGATGATATACTGGATATACTTAACGAGTACGGAGTTAAAGCAACCTTCTTTGTGGTTGGTAAGGATTCCGAAACTGATATTGAGCTGTACAAAAGGATAGTGGACGAAGGTCATACGCTGGGTATGCATTCCTACAGCCACGTTTATTCCGACATCTACGCAAGCGAAGAAAGCTTTACGCAGGATCTTGACAGGATAACAACGCTGCTTACGGAAGCTACCGGAGAAGAGCCGAAGTTCTACCGATTCCCCGGAGGAAGCTCAAATACAGTCAGCAGGCTGGATATGCACAGGTTCATCGACATAGTCGAGGACAAAGGGCTTACATATTTTGACTGGAATGTCTCTTCCGGAGACGCCACGAAAGAGCTCTTGAGCGCTCAGCAGATCCAGGCAAACGCAGTCAGCGGAATTCAGAACCGGGAAACAACCGTGATCCTTATGCACGATTCGCTTTCAAAGCCCACTACAGTTCAGGCTTTGCCCGGAATAATCGAAAAGATTTTGGCCATGGATGGCACAGAAATTTTACCTATTACATCCGATACCGAACCGGTTAGGCATGTAGAATAAAAAGGAGGAAGTACCAAATGGGTTTTTTTGGAGACCTTAAACAGGATTTATCTCAGGCTGTAAACGAGCTTCTCCCCGAGGAGAAGGCCGCTGCGGAACGAGAGAACACCACAGAAGAAAGCACTACCTTGTCAGACCTTGGAGAGGGTGAGGCTGCAGCAGAGAATGCTGAGAGCTTGGGCGACCTTCCCGACGTATCTGCTATGCTTGATGCCATGGATGAAAAGAGTGGCATGAGCGAGGCTGATTACGAAAATCTTTTAAATGAGGCATTAAACGGGGACATTACTCTTGATGAGACTCCCGCTGAAGGTGAGACTTCGGAAAATACCGACATGTCAGATGCAGAGTCTGCTCTTGACAGCGTGTTTGCCGATATGGAAGCTGAGGGGATCGCAGCAGTTGAGACAGAGGCTGAACCCGAGCCTGTTTTTGAAGAGACAAGTATTGAAGATAATAATTTTAAAGGAGCGGATTTTAAAATGGACAGCAATGCAAACTATTCTGATGAAACATCTGTAATCACTTTGGGTATGACTGTAAACGGAGATATTACCACCGAAGGTTCTCTTGAGATCCTTGGTAACGTTAAAGGTAACATCGATGTATCCGGAAAGCTTAATGTAACCGGTCATATCACCGGAAACTCAAAGGCTCACGAAATCTATGCAGAGAACGCAAAGATCACCGGAGACGTTTCAAGTGATTCTTCCGTCAAGATTGGTGCAGGAACTGTTATCGTAGGAAACATCACCGGATTCTCAGCAGCCGTTGCAGGCGCTGTTAAGGGTGATATCGACATCCACGGACCCGTTATCCTTGATTCTTCCGCTATTGTAATGGGTAACATCCGCTCAAAGAGTGTTCAGATCAACAACGGTGCTGCTATCGAAGGTATGTGCTCACAGTGCTACGCTGATGTCAGCCCCACATCCTTCTTTGATGATTACAAGCCCGAGCAGATCGGCGGCAAAAAGAAGACCGAGAAGACCGATAAATAATTTTGGAGAAAAAGAATGCGTATTTTATTAAAACTCAGTGGTGAGGCCCTTGCAGGCCCCAACAAGACAGGCTTTGACGAGGAGACCGTCAGAAAGGTGGCCCTTCAGGTTAAGCAGCTTGTGGATGACGGCATTGAAGTCGGCATCGTTACCGGGGGAGGAAATTTTTGGCGCGGACGTTCCAGCGAGAACATCGATCGTACCAAGGCAGACCAGATCGGAATGCTTGCGACCGTTATGAACTGCATCTATGTTTCTGAGATCTTCAGAAGCGTGGGAATGATGACAAATATCCTTACTCCCTTCGAGTGCGGATCATTCACAAAGCTTTTCTCAAAGGACAGAGCAAACAAGTATTTCGCTCACGGCCAGGTGGTATTCTTTGCAGGCGGTACCGGACATCCCTATTTCTCAACTGATACCGGTGTTGTTCTTAGAGCCATTGAGGTTGATGCTGACGTTATCCTTCTTGCAAAATCCATCGACGGCGTATATGATGCGGATCCTTCAAAGAATCCTAACGCCAAGAAGTACGATGAGGTTACCATCGACGAAGTTATCGAGAAGAATCTTCAGGTAGTGGACATGACCGCTTCCATCCTTGCAAGAGACAACCACATGCCCATGTGGGTGTTCGGCATGAACGAAGAGAACAGCATCGTAAATACACTTAAAGGAGAATTCCACGGAACGAAAGTTACCGTGTAATGACAGGAGACTTAAAATGGACGAAAGAATAAAGATCTATGATGAAAAAATGACGAAAGCCGTTGAACATCTTGAGGCTGATTTCGCTGCTATCCGTGCAGGAAGAGCAAATCCTCATGTTCTTGATAAGCTTCGCGTTGACTATTACGGAACCCCTACCCCCATTCAGCAGGTAGGTAACGTTACTGTTCCCGAGGCAAGAATTATTCAGATCGCACCTTGGGAGAAATCACTTTTAAAGGATATCGAGAAAGCAATCCTTACCTCTGATATCGGAATCAATCCTACCAACGACGGTAATGTTATCAGGCTTGTATTCCCTGAGCTTACCGAGGATCGTCGTAAGGAACTTGTTAAGGACGTCAAGAAGAAGTCTGAGGATGCAAAGGTTGCTGTAAGAAACGTTCGTCGTGACGGCAACGATGCTTTCAAGAAGCTTGGAAAGGGTGAGGTTTCTGAGGACGAGATCAAGTCACTTGAGGACGAGCTTCAGAAGATCACCGATAAGTACGTCAAGGACATCGATGTACTTGTTGAAGCAAAGACTAAGGAACTCATGACCGTATAGTCAGAGTAAACGAGAAACAATATGTCTGAAGAAAGAAAAATTCCCTGTCATGTTGCCGTCATCTTAGACGGCAACGGACGTTGGGCTAAAGCAAAAGGATTGCCGAGAAACGCCGGACATGTCCGCGGGGCCCAGGTAGTCGAAGATATGCTTTCAATAGTCGACGAAGTCGGCATCAAGTATTTTACAGTATATGCTTTTTCAACGGAGAACTGGAACAGACCCGGTGACGAAGTCAGCGCACTTATGGGCCTCCTTCGCAAGTACATGGTAGGAAGCCTTAGAAAAGCTGCTAAGAACAACGTCAGGATCCGTGTTATCGGAGACAGGACACGTCTTGATCCCGATATCGTAAAAAGCATAGAAGACCTTGAAAGAGACACGGCAGGCAATACCGGCCTTCAGTTCCAGATCGCAATCAACTATGGCGGAAGGGACGAGATAAGACGCGGAGTTACCGCTCTTGCATCAAAGGTAAAGGCAGGGGAATTGCTTCCCGAAGATATAACGGAAGAAACTATAGCTTCTAACCTTGATACGGCAGGAATGCCGGATCCCGACCTGCTGATCCGTACCTGCGGAGAGCAGCGTATATCAAACTTTCTCTTATGGCAGCTTGCATATACCGAGTTTTATTTTACGGATGTTGCATGGCCTGATTTTAACCGCGAGGAGCTTGAAAAAGCCATCGATGCGTATAATCACAGAGAGCGCCGTTTCGGCGGATTAAAATAAAACCCTTTTCGGAGGCTTTAATGCGTAAATTTATTACAAGATCCATCAGTGCCATCACCATGCTTGCTGCTATCGTTGCACTGTTCATATTCGGGGGATATGCCCTTGCGGGAGTTCTTTTGGTAATTTCCTGCATCGGTTTCTGGGAGCTTTCAAAAGCTTTTGCCTGCAAGAGTGTGGTTCCCGGTGGTGAAAGAGTTCCTCTTCCCGCCAAGAAAAAGATCGATTACCTTGACATCATCGGACTTATCACAATAGTGATCTATTACGGTGTTATGGTGTTCTTCAAAGAGCCCGTTTACCAGTTCATGGTTGTTGTATGTTTTGTCATTGCAATCCTATTTGTTTATGTTTTTAGCTTCCCTAAAGTTGAGATCGGAAGGATCGCAGACATCAGCTTTTCTTTCCTTTACTGCCCCGTAATGCTCTCATTCATCTATATGACAAGAGAGTCCGAGCCCTACGGAAAGTATCTTATCTGGATGATTCTTATTGGATCGTGGGGATGCGACACCTTCGCATATCTTACCGGCAGCGCTTTCGGAAAGAGAAAGATCTTCCCCGTATTATCTCCTAACAAGTCTCTTGCAGGCTGCATCGGAGGAATCCTTGCCAGCGGTATCATCGGAGGAGTTTACGGTTACTTCTATGTTATGCCCGGGCTTGCAAAGATGGGAAATGAGATCCCTCATTTCTACCTTATCCTTGCAGCTATCAGCATGGTAGGCGGAGTCATTGGAATGCTTGGAGACCTTGTGGCTTCAGGTATCAAGAGAAACAAAGGATTTAAAGATTATGCAAAGCTCATTCCCGGACATGGCGGAATCATGGACAGATTCGACTCCATGATCTCTACAGCACCGGCCATCTATGTGCTTTCACTTATACTCATTTTCAATAATTTCTAATAAGAATTCATAACCAATGGATAAAAAAAGAATAGTACTTCTGGGTTCCACAGGATCTATCGGAACCCAGACACTTGAAGTAGTAAATAAATACAGTGACAGACTTGAGGTTACCGCTCTTGCGGCAGGAACCAATGTAAGTCTGATGGAGGAGCAGGTTAGAAAATTCAGACCTGCTTTAGCTGTTATGTGGTCCGAAGAGGCCGCAGCAGATTTAAAGGCAAGGATCGCTGATACAGATACAAAAGTTGCTTCCGGAATGGAGGGCCTTATCGAGGCTGCAACTTTGGAAGAAAGCGACGTTGTCCTTACCGCGGTAGTGGGCATGATCGGTATCAGACCCACCATCGCCGCTATTGAAGCCGGCAAGGATATTGCACTTGCCAACAAAGAAACACTTGTCTGTGCCGGGCATATCATCATGCCTCTTGCTGAGAAGAAGGGTGTCAAGATTCTTCCGGTAGACAGCGAGCATTCGGCAATTTTCCAGTCATTAAACGGAGAAAGACACAATAAAATAGCAAAGATCCTTCTTACTGCCAGCGGTGGTCCCTTCAGAGGAATGACCACTGAGCAGCTTAGAACAAAGACCGTAGAGGATGCCTTAAAACACCCCAACTGGTCCATGGGAAGAAAGATCACCATCGACTCAGCTTCTCTTGTAAACAAGGGACTTGAAGTAATGGAGGCAGGATGGCTCTTTAACGTACCTGTCTCAAAGATCCAGGTTGTGGTTCATCCACAGAGTATCCTTCATTCCGCTGTTGAATTTGAGGATGGTGCAGTCATCGGACAGATGGGAACTCCCGATATGAAGCTCCCTATCCAGTATGCTCTTTTCTATCCCGACAGGCTCCCTATGGATGGTAAAAAGCTTGACCTCTTCAGCATTGCCGACATGACCTTTGAAAAGCCCGATCCTGATGTATTTAAGGGGCTTAAGCTTGCCCTTAAAGCAGCAGAGATTGGCGGAAGCATGCCCACAGTATTTAATGCGGCAAATGAGCTTGCTGTTGCCAGATTCCTTGATAAAAAGATTGGATTCCTTGATATATACGAGACCATTGAGAAGGCGATGGATGCACACAAGACTATTGCTAACCCTTCGGTTGAAGAGATCCTTGACTCTGAGAAGGAGGTATACGAAAGATGCTGAACACTCTTATAAGCATCCTTTGGTTTATACTGATCTTTTCCGTAGTGGTGATATCCCATGAGTTTGGTCATTACATCATCGCAAGAGCCAACGGCATTCATGTGGTGGAGTTCTTTATCGGCTTCGGACCGACTCTTATCCACTGGACAAAGGGCGGAACAAAGTATTCTATAAAGCTTCTTCCCCTTGGCGGCGCCTGCGTGTTTGAAGGCCTTGATGATGTGGAAGATACTATAAAGGGAAAAAATATCGCCGATGTAGCAAGAGGCGAGGTTGGTGATAGTGAGAACACAGAAGAGGCGACAGCTGAAAAGTCAAATGATTTCGGAGGTTCCTTCCTCGATGCATCGGTTTGGAAGAGACTGGCAGTTACCATAGCCGGTCCTGTGTTCAATATCATCCTTGGATTTATCATTGCTTTTATCATGGTAAATCTAATAGCCGTAAGGGATCCCATTGCTACGGAGATCATTCCCGGCGGAGCTGCAGAGGCGGCAGGACTTCAGGCAGGTGACCGTATCATTTCGTTAAACGGTCAGAGGATCTGCCTCTATGAGGATATCGTACTTTTCAATGTGGTTTACCACGGCGGTGATGTTAATGTGGTTTACGAAAGAGACGGAGTCAAAGGAAAGACCACTCTGACACCCCTCTACAATGAGCAAGAGGGCCGATACATGATCGGTATCGCCAACGCATCCTTTGTGGAAATGAAGGGACTTGATGCCTTTAAATATACATGGTATGAGATGCGTTACAACTTTAAGATGACATACAGCAGTCTCTTTATGCTGGTCAGAGGAAGAGTAAAGACTACAGACGTTTCCGGACCTGTGGGAATCGCAGTTAATGTTGTTGGCAAGACCTATGAGGCTACAAAGGATTACGGCTTCGCAACAGTTGTTGTAAACATGCTGAATATCGCTCTGATGCTGACTGTTAACCTTGGAATCCTGAACCTTCTTCCCATCCCCGCTTTGGATGGCGGAAGGCTGATCTTCCTTCTTATCGAGATAATAAGAGGAAAGCCGGTTCCGAGAGACAAGGAAGCCCTTGTCAACTTCATCGGAGTCATCTTCTTTATAATACTTATAATATTTGTATTCTTTAATGACATCAGAAACATTTTCTTTTAGTAATTAAGAGGAATTTGAATGGATTTTAGTGAGGTTTACGAAACTCCTGTCCTTGTGGGAGAGGGGGCTTTCGGTAAAGTATACAGGCTAAAGAACAAGGAGACCGGGGAATTTGCGGCTCTTAAAGTTATTGAAAACAAGTCTGTATGGGAAAAAGAAAAAGCTATACTTGAAACCGCGGATCATCCGCTCTTTCCTCAGTTTATCGAGGCGGGAGAGTCTGACGGAGCATATTACATCATCATGGAATATATTTTTGGGGACAATCTGTGTGATGTTATAAAGCGTCGTAAGGGCTTTGCACAGCCCGAGGCCATGCGTATGGCACTCACAGTGGCGGACGGCCTTGGATGGCTCCAGACAAAGGAGAATCCGGTTATATTCAGGGACCTTAAGGCTGAGAACATTGTTCTTACGCCGAACGGTAATGTAAGATTGGTTGACTTTGGATCTGCATGCGGTCTTTATGATAAACTTTCTGTTTCGGGAACCGTAGGGGTATCGGCGCCCGAACAGTTTGAAGGAAGGGCGGGGCTTTCCTCCGATGTTTATGCATTCGGAAGATTATTCCATTTTCTTCTTACAGGAGTTAATCCTTCCGAGGAGGGTTCGGAGGATAAATTCCTTCCGCTTCAGGACTTTGACGAGGGGTTAAGTTATTGTCTTGAACTTCTTATCGAAGATTGCACCATAGCTGACGAAGCCGAGAGGCTTCCGGATATGTACTGCGTTACAAAGCGAATGGTTGAGATAGCGAGCAGTACGCCAAGGGGATATAAAAAGAAGGAAAAAGAGGCCAGGAAGCTTATAAAGCAGAGGGCTGAGCGCGGAGTCATCTACGAGAAGAATATCCGCAAATAGTTTGTAACAGTAGTTTTGAGAAGGTATTTGAAAGGTATTGTGGGGGAATGAATTACATAGTATCAGAGATCAAAAAAGAGTATGGTGGGGCCGTACTCTTGGAAAAGGCCATCATTAAAAAGGACAGGACGCCGGCCTTGTTGGCGGCGGTCTGCAAGAACTCCGGGGAAAAGGAAACAGAGCTCCTTAGGGAAATGGGGGAGTGGTTTCATAACAGGGTTGTGTCGACTCTTGTAAGCGGCAGTTATCTGCGCCCGGGAAACATGATGGAGTCTTTTGTCGGAAACGAAAAAGTCAGTAAATGGCTTAAGCTTGCCGAAGCCGGAGAGATGTCTTTTGCTTTTTGCATCGCGGAAGAAGCCCTTATGATCGGCGAGAACGTGTATATACTTCAACAGCAGTTTGGAAAGCCTGTGGCCGTACCTGCATCAGTTTACGGGGGAGGAGTCATACTTCTTGCGGATGATGCTGTTGTCCTTTTGGAGGATGGCCACGCCGACGTTCACAAGGATCGGGACAATATTGAGTGCCTAATAGTCGCCGATACAGAAAGCAGGCTTGAAAGAGCGGTCCGTGAAGTAACCGATGGCACATCTCTTACAAGCCTGATCTGTATAAAATCTTATTAAATTCGACTATCTAAAGGTATTAAGCTAAAAAGTGCTTAATACCTTTTTTGCTGCCTTTTCGTCAACGAAAGGTCCGGGGATAGCTTCCAATCCTCTGTGGTTTCCGAAGTAGTCGGAATCAAAGGTAATGGCTGTTCCGTCAGGATTTTCAAATCTCTGCTCGGGCTGGAAAGCTTTTCCTAAGATATCACTGGTAATGATACCGTTCTTGAAATCCTTAAGAAGAGGGAAGAGATTGGTCTTAAGGGTGTAACTTCCGTCCTTTTCAACCAGCTCAACAGTAACCTTGTTCTTCTTATCAACAAGCTTAACTTTCTCGTGCTTGCATACGTTTGCTCCGTTGAAGTAAGCATTTCCCTTGACCCAAACCGGAAGGTGGCCAAAGTGAGCATTTGCAAGGGCTCCCATGTCGGGCATTTTCCCTGTAGCAAAAGGTGCATACCACTCCTCGTATGAAGGGAAGATGTCAAAGCACTTGGTTCCAACAACTTCGTAGTCGTTATCTTCAGGAGTCTTTTTCTTATCAGTGATCTTGTAGTTCTGGACGAACACATTGTTGTAGATACGGTCATCTCCGTGAAGGATGGTCATGAAGCCTGCAACCTCGGTCCTGTGACGGATGTGGTAAGGAGTGTATCTGGGCTCACGCTGGCCGTTAACAACACTGTCTACACCGCTGTTGATAAGGGTGAAGGATCCAAGGATAAGGTTGTTTACAACGCCGATTCCTTCGCTGGGAATTGTAACTGATACCTTTGAAAGAAGGAGGTTGTTGTCAATAAGTGTGGGACCGTGACCTACCTCTATAAAGATATCGGTGTTGAACATGATTCCGTTTCTGATCTTTACGCCTTCGGGACGCTGGTTGTTGTGGAAGAGGTTCTGGGTAATTCTTGCTCCCTGAGCCTCCCAGTCAAGCCATACACCTTCGATGCAGTGATGAATATGGTTTCTTCTGATGGTGACATCAATTGCAGCGTGGAGCTTGATTCCGGCTGTCTCAGCGCCTGCAAGCTGTGAAGAGTTGCAGATATGGTGAATGTGACAATCCTCGATGGTTGAGAAAACTCCGCCCATACGGCCTACGATACCGGTCTGCTCGCAGTGGTGTACATTGCAGCGGCGGATGATGTGGCTTCCGATACGCTCCTTGGTCCAGCCGTGGAACTGACCGCGGCAAACTGCGTCACGCTCCATCTGAGTGGGGCTCTTAACGTACTTCTCTGTGAAGTACATGTTGTTCTCGGGATCGTAGTATTTTCCTAAGGAGATACCACAGCAACGGCTTCCGTAGATCTCGCAGTCTTCGATGATCCATCCCTTTGACCAGTGGGGACCGATCATACCGTCCTGATATGCGGCAGGGGGAGCCCAGGTGGGAGCAGCCTTGTTGATGTTGAATCCGCTGACAGTAATATAGTTAACGTAGTTTTTATCGGGCATGAAGCAGTTCCTTCTGACGGTCACCTCAACGTTTTCCTTGTTGGGGTCAGCGCCTCTGAAGTTGGCGTATAGAACGGTCTCATCGCCATCCTGCTCGGTATACCATTTAAATCTTGATTCTTCTGCGTTCCATGCATATTCATCAGCCTCTGCCTTGATACACTCATCAAGGGAAGCAGTCTCGTACATTGCAAGGTTATTTAAGAAAACGCATCCTGTGTGACGGATCCTGGGAGCGAAGTACCAGTCGCCGTAAACGTACTCGGTGTAGGGGTTGTAGGAGCCGAAGATAGAGTTCTTGATCCTTGCGGTCCATACATCCTTTTTATATTTTTTCCAGGTCTTAATTTCCTCGGCACCTGTGATGACAGCTCCAAGGGGCTTCTCTGAACGGTAAGTGATCCTTGCGTCCTCAAGGCCTGCGTTTACAGGGCAGACATACTCCCTGTACACGCCGGGAGCAACGATGACTTCGTCGCCGGGCTGTGCAACCTTTGCCGCATCATTGATATGCTTGAAAGGCATTTCTTTGCTTCCGTTACCCTCACGGGAAGCATTTATGTTGACATAGATGGTTTTAGCTTTTTGCATTTTTGCCTCCTTTTGACATTTATATCCTTCGTCCCCAAACGAAGTTATTCTCTAATTTGAATATAGTAAAAAAGAGGAAAAAATAATATCAAAAAAATTGCGGAAACTGTGTAAATATTGCTAAAATGTCCACCGGGGACGGGGTTAGTGGGCCACTTTTGTCCACCGTGGACGGAGTCAAGTGGTCACTTTTATGGTATAATGATTCGGTAACTAAGATAACCAAAGGTGAGATTAATGAAAAATACTAAATTTAAAAGAATTCTTGAATATATAGTTGCTGTTTGCCTTGTGGCAGTAGCTGTGCTTGGAGTTATTGTAATAAAAAGACATATCAATGCCGCAAAACAGGAACAAAGTTTGACCATAGAGAAAGAGGCGACTTTTTCAGAGATCAGGATTGGCGATGTTCCGGTGACGGATTATGTGATAATCACCAATGGTTCGATCAAAGCCGGAACCAGGCTTTCTTCATACATCGAGAAAGTAACCGGCGAGAAAGTTAAAACATTTTTGGGAGGCAGTCATCCCAATAAAATAAACATTGTTCGTGACAAGAACCTTGCAGAAAACGATCAAAGAATACTTATAGAAGGCGGAGAAGTGACCATCAAGGGTAGGAATGCTGAAGACCTCGAAAAGCAGGTGGACATATTTGCAAACCGCTATCTTGGATTAGCTTTTGCGGGAGAAGAGAGGGAGCATGTTTTAAAAAATGATTCTCTTAGGATAATTATTCCCGGGGATGTTTATTATACAGATGACAGTTGGATGCCTGAGAGGGAGCCGATCATCTGCTTATGGAAAACTACGGCAACCAGAGGTGTATTTTATAATTCGGGAACATCACTTAAGAGCGAACTCATGTCTTATTCCGATGACATGCTCTATGAATATGTTCGAATGATGTCCGCCTGCGGATATACCGGAATTCAGGTTACAGATATGTGCTCAGCATGGGCATATTACGGAAATTACGAATTTGTTCATGATCGTCTCAGATTTATGGCTGATGCAGCACATTCTCTCGGAATGAATTTTACTCTCTGGGTTTGGGGAGCGGAGTTTAACGGATACGGCTGGAATGATAAGAGTGTTGAATATTACGGCGAATATGATGAGAACTGGGTTCGTCCTTATGAGTATGCCTCTGAAAACCCTAATGCGCAGGCAATGTTTGACAAATACTATTCAATATATGCAGAACTTGCTGATTGCTGCGACAGAGTCATCGCTCATTACAACGATCCCGGAAATCTGGAAAACCTTGAAGATATAGCGTTTTATGCCGGAATGCTTCGTGATAAGTTTAAGAGCGTCAATCCAAATGTAAATTTTGGCGTTAGTTGCTATACTCATGAGATCAATCCAAGAGATCTTTGCAAGATCATGGGTACAGACACCACTGTATATCTTGGGGCTTGTACCGAGGCGGGTACCACTTGGCAATATGAGAGAACTTGCTGCAGTATGGACGGACTTACATTTGGCATCTGGTCATGGAATCTTACCGAAATGGAGATAGACCAGCTTGCTGAGATGAATGTGAACGCGAATATCATCAAGGATGTTTATAATCGTACTGCTGAGGAGGATGTATACGGAAAACCTTCATATTGGAGCGAGATGGATTCTTATCATGTCCTGAATATCTTTTCGCACTATTGCGCCGGAAGGCTTTTGCAGGATCCTAATCTTGACGCAGACGAGCTTTTGCTCGAATCCGCAAGGGCAGTGGTGGGAGATGAATATGCGGAAAAACTTTATGAAGTTCTCTGCCTTATCGAGGAGGCAAGATCGGGTGATAAATGGGAAAGCTTTAGATGGGAGTATGAAGATTATTGCATAAAGAACAAGGACTATAAAGCGGATGCTATTCTTTCAAAGAGCGAGGAATGCCTAAAATATCTTGATGAAATGATCGACGCAGATATCAAGGATAACACTATTCCGCTTCCTGTAAGTGTATCGGATCTTTTGCAGCTGATAAAACCTCATGTAAAACAGATCCATGATTATTCACAGTTCAGAAAAGACCTTGATGAAGCATATACTAAGGCCGCGGAAAACCCTGACAAAGAGATATTGCAGAAAACTATTGATGATTTGTATAAGCCAATTTCAGAATATAACGTTATAACCGGTGTTTGGGGAGTGCCTGAGGCCAGGGCTCAGTATGAACTTACGGAAGAGTTTTGTGAAACGTACGGACTTGAAGTCCCTCAGGATCCTGTTTTCATTAGTTTCAGAAAGCAGAGAATATATGATGAGCTTGTTACATGGCAAAGAAAGGCATCTGAAAAGAAAATTTTTTCTTTAAGTGCTTTCCAGTGGGGAGTTGCATACGGAAAAGAGGAGACACAGCGCCTGACCAAGGAACTTGTTGATGACGGACTGCTCACACTGGAATCCGAGGATACAGTGAGTGTTACTGATTGGGAGAGATATTGTTACGACTTTTGATAGATAACCAAAGGTGAGGGAGTACATGAGAAAACTTAGCAAGAGACTTGGAGAACCTTTTTCATACATAATGATCGCATTGGGAGCGCTGATGGCCAGCTTTTCTGTAATTTGCATCCTGATCCCAAACGATGCCATAGATTACGGCACCGCAGGTATTGCCATCATTATCAATAAATTGTCAGGGCTTAACCTTTCTGTTTGCGTTGCCCTTGTTTTTACACCCTTTTTGATCCTTGGAACAATAATCCTTGGTAAGAAATTCGGTATCAAAGCAATCCTTGGAACTGTTGTTTATACCGTTGGTCTTGAGGTCTTCAAGATAGTTCCTTTTGAACTTAATATCGAACACTTTCTTGCTGTGGCCTTTGGCGGAGCTATTTTGGGAGCAGGCCTTTCACTTATCTTAAGACATGGAGGATGTATCGACGGATCCGAGATATTCGCCAATATCATAGTCAAGAAGTTTTACGATATGACCGGACGCAACATGTCCATGACGCCTATTCTTGTAGGTTTTAATGCCTGCGTTTACATTGCTGTATTCATCTTCATCAACAGGAATGCAGCCCTTATGAGCCTTCTTGTGTATGTTGTGGCGACTTCGATAATTAACCACTTTACGGACCATTACGAGGCCATCAAGCAGGTCACCATCATTACAAAAGATGCGGACGAGATCATTGCCTGCATCAAGAAGGATTTAAACAAGACCTGCACCATCATGAATTCACAGGGTGCAATCGACGGAGACAACAAGATGCTGATCTGCTATATCAGCTATTTCGAACTTGCCAAGATGAAGGAGATCATTTCCTCCCACAAAGGCGTGTTCAGCACCGTCTCCACCATCGACGAGATTTTAAGGTAAATTAAAATGAAAGTTACAATAGAAAAAGCCGGTTCGAAGGAAGAAGAGCAGGCAATCATCAAAGCCTTTGAGATAACAGGGGATATAAAGAGCGCAGCGGAGCTTTTGGAAGGCGACAGCGGAAGCCTTCCGGTAACGCTGGATGGAAAGACCTTTATCTTGAAGCATAATGCCATCTACTATATCGAATCTGTAGACAAGAAAACATTTGTATATACCAAGGACGCCTGCTACGAATCAAAGTACAGGCTTTATGAATTGGAAAAACTCTTGCTTGGCTATTTTATGAGATGTTCCAAGGCGACCATCTTAAACCTTAAAAAGGTCAAATCCGTTAAATCGGAAATGAGCGGAAGGCTCAATGCAACACTTCTTAACAACGAGGTGATCGTTATTTCAAGAGGCTATGTAAAAGAAGTAAAGGGGAGGCTTGGAATCTGATGGGCAAATTAAAATTATGGTTTTTACAGACAATGATGATATCCTTTGCGATACTTGTTGGAATAATCCTTGAAGGAGTGGTCTACCTGATCGTTGACAACGATCCTCTTTCAGAGATGTCCCTTGACTGGTATCAGCTTTTATCGATTGTTTTGACCGGTGCGGTTTGTTCTCTTTTTTCAGTCATTCTTCTATGCAGGGAGAGCGTATCGAAAAAAGAATATCTCATTAGAGTCATTATCCACTGCGTCCTTCTCTATGGGCTGGTTGTCCTTATCGGAAAGATCTTTACATGGTACACGAAGCTTGAGGGATTTCTTCTTGTGACCATTATATACTTCCTTGTTTATGTTTTCGTTTGGGTATCAACCATCTTCTTACAGAAGCAGGACGAGAACAAGATAAACAAGGCCCTTGGCGATATTCGGGACGAAGAGTGAAGTGAAATGTCAGGAGGTTGTCCACCGGGGACGGGGTTAAGTGGTCAAAAATGTCCACTTAACCCCGTCCCCGGTGGACAAAAACATAATTTTGAGCATCTTGGTAAGCATTTTTTGCAGCTTAGTAGAGATGCTCTTTTTTTGTGCGAAAAAATGGTTTATCTTGTCTTCAAGAACAGGAGGGAAACCAAAATGAAGGCAATTGAAGTAAAAGGACTCAGAAAAAAATATAAAGAACATGAAGCCGTTAAGGGCATCAATTTTTCAGTAGAAGAAGGAGAGCTATTCGCATTCCTTGGAGAAAACGGAGCGGGCAAATCAACGACGATCAACATGCTCTGCACCATACTTGAAATAACTGAGGGAGACGTAAGCATCTGCGGTTATAAGCTTGGTAAGGACGATGACAAGATAAGAAATTTAATCGGTATCGTTTTTCAGAATTCGGTTCTTGACGGAAACCTTACAGTCAAAGAGAACCTGCTGACGAGGGGCGCCTACTACGGGTTGTCAAAAAAGCAGATCCTTGAGCGCATGAAGCCCTTTACAGAAAAGCTTGAGCTTGATGAAATCTGGAACCGCAAATACGAGAAACTTTCCGGAGGCCAGAGAAGGCGTGTTGATATCGTAAGGGCGCTCATCAATAATCCAAGGATCCTTTTCCTTGATGAGCCCACAACCGGCCTTGATCCAAAGTCAAGAAAGCTTGTTTGGGACTACATCGATTACCTTAGAAAAGAATACAAAATGACCATCTTCCTTACCACCCACTACATGGAAGAGACAAGGGATGCGGATCATGTTGTTATCCTTGATAAAGGAAAGATCATTTCAAGCGGAACACCCGCAGAATTAAAGACAAGATTCGCTCCTTCCAAGCTTGTTTGGTACACGAAAAAAGAAGAAGAAGCGGATGAACTCATGGGAGAGGTCAGCAGAGCGGTTGATTACGACGCAGACCACTACAACGCCGAGATAAACGGCAATATATCCGAGTTCCTTTATAAGAACAGAGACAAGATCATCGATTACGAGATCGTAAAAGGAACCATGGATGATGTATTTTTAAACCTTACAGGAAAGGAACTTGCATAAAATGAGAGATTTTATTGGATTTACAAAGAGAAACTTACTTATATATTTTAAAGATGTTCAGGCCATTATTTTTTCACTTCTGACATCAATCATAGTTTTTGCGCTTTACCTCTTGTTCTTAAAGGGAACATTTGTTGATGCGGTGGACAGCGCAATGATGGGCCTTGAAAACATTGTTAATGCAGAGGACATTGATATGCTTGTCAGCGGAATACTTCTTGTTGGAATCATCGGCTCTGCATTGATAACAGTCCCTTATGCATGCCTCCAGACCATTGTTAGGGATCGTGAATTAAAGGTATCTGATGATATCTGTACAACGCCAATAAAAAGATGGAAGATCATTCTTTCCTACTTCACTGCCTCAGTTATTTCTTCGTTTATCATGACTGCCATCATCTTTACTATCGGCATTGTGATACTTAGTTTTATGGGCGACCTTCATTTGACTGTTTTGTCTTTGCTGTCATGCTATGGAACAATATTGCTTGGAGCAATCTCATCAACTGCGCTCTTTATGCTTGTTGTTATTTTCTTTAAGAAGAATTCAGCCAGCGCAGCATTTTTCGGAATCCTTTCCGCTGCGGCAGGATTTGTCATCGGAGCATATATTCCGCTTTCACAGTTCTCAGAGTCAGTACAGTCGGTTTGCTACCTTTTCCCCGCAAGCCATATGACAGTACTCCTCAGAAACGGGATCTTAAACGGCGTTCTTGACAGCATAAACACTACGATCGGTGGACTTGATAACGGACTCTTTATTGATGCAGTCAAGGATTCTTTCTCATTCAATGCCAAGTTCTTTGGAAACAGCATGAGCATAGGAAATACAGTTCTTTATATCAGCGCATTTGCTTTCGTTTGCATAATCGCTATGGTGGTTCTTTACAGCAGAACCTATAAAAGAAAGTAAAAAGATGTTACAATATATCTCGGATCCATGTTAACCAAAGGTGATTTTATAGAGAGTATGAAGAATAAGTAAATTAAATGGAAAAAGACCTTTTTGAGCCTATAAAAGAATATTTCGAAAAGCAGGGATTTACCTGTGACGGAGAGGTTTTGGACATCGACCTTTATATGGAAAAGGGAGATGAAAAGGTTGCGGTTGAACTAAAGCAGGAGTTGAACTTTAGGGTCTTCCAGCAGGCAGCCATTCGCCAGAAGCAGGTTGAGACGGTTTATATCGGGACCTTTAACCCCAAAAATATGCGCTCCCATGCTTTTAAAGATAAGCTCTATCTACTGAAACGTTTGGGGATCGGGCTTATTGTAGTGTCAAAGAAAACCGGAGAAGTACAAGTTGTCAGCGGGCCTGTGGCTTCTGAGCTTTCCGCATTTCAAAAGAGAAATGCAAAAAAGAGCGAAGCCCTCTCAAAGGAGTTTAACAAAAGAAAGGCTAAGAACAACACCGGCGGAGTTCACGGAAAAAAGCTCATCACCAGCTACAGAGAGGATGCACTTCTTGTTCTTGACAGCCTTGCGGAGCTTGGAGGAGAAGAGAAGAATACCGTGGTCAGAAAAAACAGCGGTATTAAAAAGACTTCTGAGATCCTGCGAAACAACTACTACGGCTGGTTTGAAAAGGTCGAAACAGGGCTATACCGCATAACGGATGAAGGTTATAACGCGTTGGAAGAATTTGAAGATACGATCTTCAAATTAAGAACTATGAACGTAGGGGAATAGGTGGAGCACTTTATCTTACACTCCCGCTAAAAAAGCTACACCCATCGGTGCAGCTTTTTTATTCTATACTATTGCGGAATGCTTTTTGATCAATTCATTAAGGTGATCAACCTGCTGGCCTTTTGTCATGTTCCACTCTTCCTCAAGAAGTGTAAGTTCTCTCTTGCAGGTTTCAACAACTTTTTTATGGTCACCAAGTATACCTGCCAGCATTCTAATGCTCTGAAGCATATCAACATATCTGGGCTTGGGGGCAACCTCATGAGCCTTTTCATAGGCACTTATGGCAAGCTTATATTCCATGTTATAAGCGAGTCTGTCAGCTGCGTCTGCATATATTGCCCAGTCCAGAGTATCATTTGCAAGCAACATTTCGTAGTCCTTTCTGACGGCATCGAATCCGAATTTACGTTCTTTGATCCAAAGATCGTAGATGATCTTAGATTTAAAATCACCCATTTCTGCGATGAGTTCTTCGGCTTCTGAATATCTTCCGTCCTCAATAAGGTTATCCAATAAATACAGCTTTGTCCTCGAAAGATCGGGATTAGTCTTTATCAGGTTTTTTAGCTCTCTGATAAGTTTTGTATGGCTTTCTACATTCCAGTCTCTCTTACAGCCACCCATAGAATTGTTTAGCGTGTTAAGGTCAAACTTATTGTCCGGCTTGAGCTGAAGGGCATCTTTTGCATAGTGAGCAGCTTTATCTGCCAATCGGCAGCTTTCAAAGAGATAAAGATCTCCCAACATGGAGACTGCTTTATGCTTTGAAGGATCCCTTTTGATCTCTTCAAGGAGGAAGTTCTCACTGTGAATGAACTGTTCATTTGAAAAAGGATAACCATTGTCTATAGCATTCTCAATCCTTTCATACTCAAGGTCTGTTGGATAAGCAAAGAGCTCATCGATGGTTATTCCAAAGAAACTTGCTATGGAAGGAAGCTGATTGATGTCCGGCTGACTGGTTCCGTTCTCCCATTTGCTGATGGACTGAGCGGATACATGAAATACTTCTGCCAAATCTGCCTGGGACATTGCTTTCTTAGTTCTGTTTATCTTTATGATCTCACCAATATTCATATTTAACACCTCACCTTTGGTTATTATCATCAGCTGATAGATTTATAATACATTACTCACGTTCAACTGACAATTGAATGATTGGCGAGTTTTAACAACTGACAGTTGTGCAAGACATACACTTGACAAATTAGGGATATGCTAGGATAGTTGAATAGAAGGCAATCATAAAGGGGAGAAAATATGGAATTCGTTATTTCACATTTGGCAAAGAGTTACGGTAAACATGAGGTTTTGCAGGACTGCGATTATGCTTTCGAGGAGGGAAAGATATATGGACTCCTCGGCAGGAACGGAGCAGGCAAGACCACGCTCTTTAATTGTTTAAACAGTGATATCGACATAAACGGGGGAGAATTCTACTTTAAGGACGGAGACAAAAAGGAAAAGGTTGATTCCGAAACCATCGGTTACGTCCTTTCTACACCCACAGTTCCCGACTTTTTAACAGGCAGGGAGTTTATCCGCTTTTTCATGGACATCCACTCGGATGAATTAAAAGACCCTAAAACAATAGATGAATACATGGACTACGTAAGGATCCCCGAGGATACCAGGGACCGCCTTATGAAGGATTATTCCCACGGAACGAAAAACAAGATGCAGATGCTCCTTAATATCATCGCAGGTCCAAAGCTGATGCTGCTTGATGAGCCCCTGACATCCCTTGATGTTGTTGTAGCAGAGGAGATGAAGGACATTCTAAGGGAGCAGAAAGAGGGAAGAGTCATTATCTTTTCAACTCACATCCTGGACATTGCTCTTGACCTTTGCGACGAAATAATACTTTTAAATCACGGACGCCTTGAGCATGTTGATAAAGAGAACCTGGGAGACGAAGCTTTTAAGATTAAGATAATTGAGGCCCTTAAAGATGCGGACGATACTTGATTCACTCAGGATTATCCTGAGCCTTAGAAACACAGTCAATATTAATTCAATACTTCACGGCCTTAGAAGCATCCCCATCATCGGCAAGTACATTCCGGAGAAGGTTTACGGGGTACGACCCCTTAAGATCATCGCTTTTATCATGTCGATTCATATTGAGATCTTTAAGGCCTTTTTTGGTAAGCTGGGTATAGTCCTTTTGCTCGCTTTTGCGTCTGTGCCGATCAGTACTTTTGCAGACCATACCGCAGCGGTTACTTTCCTCTACGGTTTTATTTACTTTGCTCTGATATTTGCCTTTTTCCATAATATTTTCGGATCCACGGTGGAAGCAAATTACGCGGTCCTTATCATGGGAATGGACGCGAAGAAATATGTCCTGGCAAGGCTGTTTTACAAGTTGGCAAGTATCCTTATCGGCTATACACTTTTCGGGATCCCTGCAGCTCTTATTGTTAATGTACCCTGGTATATCGCACTCTTACTACCAATCTCGGCAGCAGGTTTTATGGTGGGACGTCTTGGACTTCAGATGCTCATCTATTCAGCAAAGCAGGCCGGGGGAAAGAAGATCAGGAAGAAAAAGAACGGACTTCCCATTTCAATTGAGGGAAGCGTGGCATTTCTAACGATCATTTTGCTTGTTATTATCTTTGGAGGTATTGCTGTATCACCATGGGTAATCTATTATGACATTCTTTGGGTATGCGAGATCGCCGTTCTTGTTGGAGTTATAGCTTCACCAATAGGACTTTTACTGATCACGAGATTTCCTTACGGCCTTTACAGGACTGCCCTTTACGCCGAGCATACAAGGTCCGAGGTAACAAAGGCCAATTATAAAAAGACAAACAGGGGATACAGAGAATATAAGATCGGGGAATTGGAAGCCGGTAAAAAGTCGGTTAAAGAGAATATAGAAGTAGATGTTAAGAAAAGCAGATCAAACAAAGTGGCAACTACCGAAGAACAGAGGCGCAATAAGGGCTTTAAGTACCTTAACGACTTGTTTATAAAACGCCACAGCAAAGTCCTTTATGGCAGGATGATCGTTACCATAGCAATAAGCGCTGTTATCATAACCCTTGCCTCAATCTACCTTCATTACGAATTAAAAGAATTTGAACTGCCGACTCAGTCTACTTTAAGGTATGTATTTTCAAGGCATCCCGGATTATTTGTATTTCTTCTTTTTGTCATCAATTCCGGTGCCCATATGGCTCATGCCATGTTTTCTAATTGCGATTCTTCAATGCTGATGTACGGATTTTATAAAAGCCCGAAGGCCATTAGGAAGATGTACAACATAAGGTGTATGAGCACTATTAAGATGAATATTATACCTGCACTGATGATGGCGGTATTTGCAGTAGTTACCATTGCTATAACCGGTGGTGAGGATTATACAGGACAATATTTATTTACAATCCTTGAACCTATGATAGCGGCAGCCTTTTTCTCTATCCGGCACATGACTCTTTACTATATTCTCCAGCCCTATACAAGCGACTTTATGGTTAAGTCATACGTTTATGCTTTTCTGTCATTTTTTGTGGGACTGTTCTGCTTTATCATGATATTTATACCCATAAATGCAAAATGGCTCGTTGCTATCGGACTGATGATTATGGTATCTTATTACGTGGCGGCAAATGTGATCATATACAGATTTGGTCACAGAACATTCAGAATTAAATAGCACTATGAATGGAGGGGAATAGGTGGAGCACTTTATTGACGAAAAAACAGTTATGCGCTTTTACATAGAGCGCATTGATAAGGACGAGATCGTCTTCCTTAAGGGGAAGGATGAGCAAAAGAAGGCCATCAGAGAGATCATTGAGAAACTGGTGGATGAGTCCAAGATGAACAACAAGATCCAGTTGGCCATCGGACTTTGGAAGAAGCTTTTTGAATCAGCTATGAGTTATATCTCTCCCAATAAAAGAGGATATGACAAGATCTTTAAGTATTTTGACTCATATGTAGAGTTCGAGGAACTGATATTTGCCTCCGATTCTTTCTACAGAGATCACACCCTGCATTGTCTTTGGGTATATTTCCTTGGAGAATATCTTTACAATAAGCCCGAGTTTTCAGAGCTTTATCGTTTGGAGCGAGAGACCAACGACAGTTACCGCATGCTCGAGAAGATGGCAGATACCTTGCAGGTTGTGGAAGGTGTTGAAGCAGATAAACTGAAAGCTTCTCTGAAGCGTACCGAAGGTAGTGAGGTCCTTTCTGATTCGGTAAGGTGTATTGCCGCACTTACTCACGATCTTGGGTATCCATTGAAGAAGATTGAAAAGATCAATAAGAGTATTAATAAGGTCCTTCCTTTCTTTGCTATTCACAATTTTGAGAATTTCAGCTTTGAATACGAAAACATTCAGCAGGAGTTTGTAAAGCAGTTTATTGATTTTATATCAAGACAGAGTACTGTTAACATTCATCCCAAGAGGAAACTTTCTGCAGAAGCTGTGGAAGTCCTTAATAAACTCCAGGAACAGTATAAGACAAATGATCTGAAGGATTACCTTGATCTTCTTGAAGCATTACCTGAAGAAGAGAAAACTCTATTAAGAGACAGCTTTAAGGTTGATGTTTTATTCCATACTCCCTTCGGACAGAAGGCTTCTTACTACAACGACTTTGAGGGATATCAGCACGGTATTATGAGTGCATTCCTGCTCATGAAGAACTTAGAAGTTTTCAGGGATATTGATTATTGCAGAGAGGACTGGTTGATCCCTATGCCGGATGCCAGAGTACTTTCGCTTCATGACATTCTTGCCTCAATTTCAAATCATACCAGTGACAGCTATAGGATCAGCGCAATCGAAGACGGCTCCTTCCTTACTTTCGTAGATGAACTGGAAGAGTTTTCAAGAATATCAAGAGCAAGTCAGAACAGAGAGTATGTAGAGGAATTCTGCGACACTGCTCTTTACATGGAAGACGGATGGCTCAACGTAGTATTTGAGTTTAACAATACAAATCTTGATAACCTTGATCCCGAGATCTCATTCAAGGGTAGATGCAAGAGATTCCTGAGTCTCTTTGATATCCCGAATCTTGATCCCTATCTCAGGATCCGCGTGACCATTGTTGGCAAGCTTCCTACAGACGAGAACGAGTATGTCCTTGAGATTGCAAAGAACTATGCGGACATCCGCATCAACGGAGAGTCCAAGGATATTCCGAAGTACTTGAAGTCAACCCAGTACTTCACAAAAGAAGAATATGCGAATATGAAATAAGCTAAAAGCTGCACCTGGTTTGGGTGCAGCTTTTTTGACCACCGGGGACGGAGTCGGAGGGCCATTTTACATTTCGACATAGCTTTAACTTAGTAACGGAGATCACGGTTTAAGTATGGGATTCGCTACGTTTCGCTTAGCTCAACGTGCTTCGCTCACCCATAGCTTAATCCTGTGAACTCCTGTGTTCCATAACCTCAGATCATCATTTTATATATCTTTGTGCAGTCCTCAGCTGTTAAGGTAACAAAACCGGAAATGCTTCCCGGTCTTCCGTCTCCGTAGCAGAGTGCCTCAACAAGCTTTGGAATATCCTCTTCTTTTGCGCCAAGCTCTGTGAAGTTAAGAGGCATTCCAATGGATTTAAGGAAGTTCTCGAGAGCTGCGATTCCTGCAAGTGCAGTTGCTTCGGGATTATCGTAATCCATCTGGCATCCCCAAACCCTTACGGCAAGCTTTGCGAATCTCATAACGTCATGCTTATAAACATACTTAAACACTGCGGGCATTGTAACCGCAAGACCTGCGCCGTGAGCACAGTCATAAAATGCAGACAACTCATGCTCAATATTGTGGCTGTTCCAGTCCTGGCTTCTTCCGACGCCTACCGCATTATTGTGAGCCATCATGCCTGCCCACATAATATTTGCTCTCGCCTCATAATTATTAGGATCCGCAATTACTCTGGGAGCTTCGTGGATCATAGTGAGTAGAAGCGCTTCGATGAGTCTGTCCGTTACCTCAACATCTTTTGTATTGGTAAGATATCTCTCGTGCAAATGAGCCATGATATCAGTGATACCTGCTGCAGTCTGGTAAGCCGGTAATGTCTGGGTCAAAGCAGGATTCAGGATGCTGAACTTAGGTCTGATGGCATCGCTTCCGGTACCTCTCTTAAACATTCCTTCTTCCTTAGTAATAACTGAATCGGGGCTTCCCTCACTTCCCGCTGCAGCGATGGTAAGGATCGTTCCTACAGGCAATGCCTTTTCAATTCGCTTTCCGGTATAGAAATCCCAGAAATCTCCGTCGTAAAGAACTCCTGCTGCGATAGCCTTGGAAGAGTCAATGGTACTTCCTCCGCCAACCGCAAGGATAAAATCAACCTTTTCCTTTTTACAGAGGTCTATTCCTTCATAAACAAGTCCGCTTCTGGGATTGGGCTTTACTCCTCCCAGTTCAACGTAGCTGACTCCCGAATTATCAAGAGATTTTTTTACTCTGTCAAGAAGTCCCGATCTAACAACGCTTCCTCCGCCGTAATGGATCAAAACTTTGCTTCCCCCAAAACGTTTAACAAGGTCCCCTGTCTGGGTTTCCATGTCTTTTCCAAATGCAAAATAAGTAGGTGAGTAAAAGGTAAAATTGTCCATATTCGTAGCCTCCTTTGTAAATACCTCTATGAATCATCTTAGCATATGCGCAATTTGTTCACCACCCGCCACACACTTTATTTATATTTTTTTAACTGTTATAATAAAAAATACGTTTACTAAGTAATAATTTTAGTGAAATATATTGTTATTGCGAAAATTTATAATAGCTGTAGAATAGAACTGTTGCGTTTTAACAAAGATATGAAAGATTGGTTATCATGACAGAAGGTTCTATTACTAAAAAACTCGTTTTATTTGCACTGCCTCTTTTTACCGGGCAGTTGTTGCAGCAATTATATAATGTGGTCGATTCCGTTGTTGTCGGAAACGTGTTGGGCAAAGAGGCTCTTGCAGCAGTAAGTACTACAGGAAGCCTTATTTTCCTCATGGTCGGATTTATCACAGGCCTTTTCATGGGCGGCGGCGTTATCATCGGAAAAAGGTACGGCGCCAAGGATTTTGAAGGCGTTAAGATAGCTGCACACACCGGCCTTACTTTTGCATTAATCATGGGAATCGTGTTGACGGTTGTAGGAGTTTTCCTTACACCTTATATCCTCAGATGGATGGGTACTCCCGAAGACGTTATGCCTAATTCGATCATATACTTTAGGATCTATTTCCTGGGTGGCCTCGGAAACGTTATGTACAATGCTTGTTGCGGTGTGTTCCAGGCAGTGGGAGATTCAAAACATCCCCTTTATTATTTGATCGTCAGTACGGTTATCAATACTGTTCTTGATATTGCATTCGTACGTTTTCTTGGATTCGGTATAGGAGGAGCTGCGGCTGCTACCATCATAGCTCAGTTTGTCAGTGCGGGACTTGCTTTCTATAAGTTGACCCAAGTAGATGGCCCTCACAGGATCTTTGTGGAGGAGCTTCGCATTGATCGTGAGACCCTTAAGAGTGAGCTCCGTATCGGATTCCCTACCGGTATTCAGAACAGCGTTATCGCCATCGGAAACGTTGTTGTTCAGTCAAATATCAATGCCTTCGGATCCGTTGCTATGGCGGGATGCGGAAGTTATTTTAAACTTGAAGGTTTTGTATTCTTGCCCATTACCTGCATGTCCATGGCTCTTACAACATTTGTGAGCCAGAACCTTGGTGCGGGACAGTATGACCGTGTTAGAAAGGGTGCAAGGATCGGAAGTATTATAAGCGTTAGCTGTGCGGAGATCATAGGAGTTCTCGTATTTACCCTTGCGCCGGTTCTCCTCAGAATGTTTTCATCTGAGGCGGAGGTTCTTGCGGTTGGTGCAAGACAGGCTAGGACAGAGAGCCTTTTCTACTGTCTCCTTGCATTGAACCACTGCCTTGCAGGTATTTTAAGAGGAGCCGGAAAGACTAAAGTACCCATGGTTGTCATGCTTTCCAGCTGGTGTTTGCTTCGTATTACATACATTACCATTATTGTAAGGTTTATACCTGTAGTAAATGTTATCTTCTGGGCTTACCCTCTTACATGGTCTGTCAGCGCCATTGCTTTCCTGATCTATTATTTCAAGGCTGACTGGATCCACAATTTTGCAAAGTACGAACCTGTGGAAGTAAAGTAGTTATAGGATTTGCCTTTAAAATAGCGCCGGAAATCCTCGGAGTATATCGCTTGTCAGTTAAGACTATGAGACTCAATCGATAAATGTGTTTATGATCATCTTATGGGGCGTCACCGTTATGGTGATTGCCCCATTTTTTTGCGTATTATAGATCTTTGTTCCTGTGGCATCCAGTCGGGAAAGTGTTTCTTTGTGAGGATGCCCGTAGTGGTTGTTTTTCCCTGCAGAGATCAACGCTATGCTCGGTTTATAAGCTTTTAGAAAACTGTCTAAAGTGGAATATTTTGAGCCGTGGTGAGCAACCTTGAGTATTGAAAGAGCAGGGGTATCATTAGCCTTGTTTAGTTCATTTATTCTTTTAGTCAGCGCCTTTTCGCCCTCTCCCTGTACATCGCCCGTCAGGAGAAGAACAGGAGAGTCATTTTGTTTCTCAAAGAATTTAATGTAAATGCATTCCGACATTTCATTTGTATCATCGGCTTTAAATGAGGCACCGGGATGCAGACAAGTGAACCGGTTGTCTCCGCTTTTCCATGTATCCCCTGCGCTTATGTAGGTTATATTGGCATTCTTAATTCTAAAATCCGCCGGTGTTTTGCATTTTGGTAAAACAACTTGTTTTATCTTTATCCCCCAATCGTCACTGTTTTCAAGAAGTTCTGTGATACCGCTTAAGTGATCCGTATCAGGGTGGGAGATGAATGCTACGTCAACTGTTGAGAAGCCGTAATATTTCAGGGCAGGTTTAAGGACATATTCCCCGAGATCGTTTTTTGATGAAGAGCCTCCGTCAATAAGATAAACCTCACGGTTGTCGGTGTAATAGATCATTCCGTCTCCCTGACCCACATCAAGCATAGTTAAAGTGTTCCTGCTCATTTTTGGAAATGAGAGAATAATGGGCAAGAGGATCAGGAGGAATAGGGGAAGAATCTTTAATATAGCCGGATGTTTTGGCGCGTTCTTCTTTTTTTCTCTAAGCTTTGAAAATTTCAGAAGGTATCCAACGGTTATCGGGGATAAAACTATCATTAGCCATACCGCGTAATATAAGATTATCATCCAGACCTTAGGCCTCCCCGGATTCCAGGTATACAAGGGCAGATAATTGCAGACTCTGCAAACGGCTTCATAGAATTTTAGTATAAGATAACCAATGGTTCCGATAAAGCCTCCTCCGGGGATCAGCATTGCGAAAATGGTACTTACGATCAATAGGCTCATAAAAGGAAGAATGATGATGTTAAGGAAAATGCTGTAGGTCGGGATCTCGTAGAAGAACCAAAGGGTGATGGGAAGGGTGGTAAGGGATATGGACAAGCTCATCAAAACAGAGTTTAGTATTCCAAGCAAAATCTTTTGCCACCGTTTTATAGGCTTTTTTCTGAATAGACCCTCAAATGGTTTTTTTAAAACAGGGTACAGGCAAATGATCCCGGCAACTGACCCGAATGACAGAAGAAAACTGCAGCTTCCGATGGCAGCAGGGTTCGGTATCAGTAATATAAGCGCCGTTAAAGAAAGTGACGTTAAACTGTCTACCGTCCTTCCAACAGCATCCGCCAGTAGCTTTATGAGGAACATGATAACTGCTCTCATAGCGGAAATGCTCATGCCCGTCATTACAGCGTAGGAAAGTAAAAACAGTCCGGTGATTCCACCGCAGATCCATATTTTTGCTCCCGTCTTTCGAAGGGCCATATACAGTCCGAGACCGAGGATGGATATATGTAAGCTCGAAATGGAGAGTATGTGGGATATTCCGTTCTTCCTATAAAGTTCCTTGATCTCGGGTGAGATATCTTGTTTATTTCCAAGGATCATATCTGATAGTACAGAGGCTTCATCCGCGGGGAAAATGTGATACAGCCTTTCTTCGCATCTCTCCCTGAATTGCATGAGTCCTTCACGAAGTTTGTCCACCGGGGACGGGGTTAGGTGGACATTTTCGTCATGTGTATTTTGTTTTGAAGT